>CAZDHZ010000001.1:0-19887 GCA_964505405.1 uncultured Gammaproteobacteria bacterium
TTAATGTCCATGCCCTTTCGTTTCCGAACCCTGAATCAATAATTTTTCAAGATATAAAGTAAGTTTTTTAGATTCTTTTTCTTTAAATCCAAGTCCGCCTTTTTCTAAATCTAAGTTTAAGGCATCCTCAAAATCATTTTTAGAAATTAATCCAGCAATTCTTTTATATACCACTTCTTTAATTCTTCTCTTTTGAATTAAAGATAAAGTTCCACTAGCTTCTTCAATTATATAATTAGTTAATTTTTTTATTAGAATATTTTCCCGAGAATAAAAATTATTAGCCATAAAACGTCTCCTAAAACGCCTTGCTTCTTCGGACTGATTTAAAACTTTTTCAACTTTTTTAGACATTTCAAGAGCCAAACCAGGATCAACTCCAGCACCACCATCTCTAAAAGGTTTTTTAATTAGCTGGTAGAATTCTTCTCGGCTTGTTTTTCTTTCTACCATTAAAGAAGTAAATTCTTCTAATTTTAAAATTTGATCAAAATCAACATCTTGCGTTAAAAAATTTACTAAAGATTTTACTTTAAGTTCAGTCGGATTAGAATAGGGATATATTTTTGATAATCTATCCATTTCAGTCACTAAAATTTTCTGCTTATCAACTTTAGCAATCTGCTTCATTTCCGGATTAGGAACCGTTCTTTTAAGCTTCCCATCTCCCATATAAAAAACTCGATGAGCATAAGATAATTGAGCAGCATTATGCGTAATAATAATTACAGTTTTCTTGTCAGTCACATTAATATCAGCCAAAGCATCCATAACCTGCTTAGTAGAAACCGAATCAAGATTACCGGTTGGCTCATCGGCTAATAAAATATCCGGATTATTACACATAGACCTAGCAACGGACACTCTCTGACTCTGTCCACCAGAAAGATTATCCGGGAATTTATCACCATGATCAGCCATATCAAATCGTTTTAAAAGCGTTTTTGCCCATTTTCTTCTCCGTCCAGGGCTCACTCCATGAAAAGTCTGAGGCAAAATTACATTGTCAATAACAGAAATAGAATTAATTAAGAAAAAAGCTTGATAAATAATCCCAATAGTAGAGGTCTGAAACTTAACCATTTCTTCCGGAGAAAAGGAATAAGGATTTTTACCTTTCACATAAAGTTCACCAGCAGAAGGAGGCAATATTCCTAAAATACTATAAAACATAGTAGACTTCCCACATCCAGAAGGGCCAAAAAAAGCCACAAACTCCCCTGGATATATGTCCATACTAACCCCCCGAGTAGCTTTATACTCATTAACTTTCCCCGGATTATAAGTAATCTCTAGGTCTTTTAATTTTATAATTGGTTCAGGCATGCAACTTAGTTAAAAGTTAAAAGTTGAAAGTTAAAAGGACTTAAATTTTTCCTCATTATTTACTTTCTGCTTTATACTTTTAACTTTTTACTTTTTACTATATCTTCATCTTCTTAACCCATCCAAACGAGCTTTCGAAGTTTTTGATGATTATGTCAATAATACTTTCTTCTCGGCTTGGGGTTAGCATAGAGAAGTCTTCTGATTTTGCTTCGTTTTCTGCTTCATCATAACAAATAAGCCAAAATTTATATACACTGGATGGTAAAAAATTAGTAATAACTTGGACATGCTTAGTCATAAAATCATCTTCTTTATTTAAAGAATTAGTATTATCTTTAGCAAACAGACCTTGATGATAAAATAGCTGGCATTTAGAAGGCTCATCCGTCTCCCAGCTCGCGATAGTTTGAATTTTATTATCCGATCCGGGATAGATAGTGGATTCGGTATTTACTTTTGAAATTACTGGTGGATATTTATCTCTCGTAGTAATAAAAGTTAAAGGAATGCTAGTGGTTTCTTCATCGTCTTCGCTCTTAACAGTAACAACAGCTGAATAATAAGTATCAAAAATTAAATTTTTAAGCTGAATTTTATGAACTGTAAGAAAACTAGAATTACCTTCTAATTTAGTTTCTCCGGTATTCAAGTTTGCATATTCAACCAATGATGAACAAGGAACATTAGTAGTCCATCGTAGAGTAGCAGACTCTTCTTCTATTTTTGCAATAGACAAATTATAAATTTCCGGCTGGACAGATTTTGTTCTAAAACTTTTATCTGAACTTCTTCCGGTAAGACCTAAGTCGTCTTCCGAAGAAACTTGAAAATGATAAGTTGTAGCCGGCCGAAGTCCGTTTACATAAACCATATGGTCTAAAACTAATTCATCCGGCTCTCCTTCCTTCCATGTATAAGGATCTACGGATTCCGCGTCATAGTCACTTTCAGTAACCAAAGCTACAACAGAATTAGATTCTTTATCTGTTTTCCAAGAAATATTAGCATAGTCCTCCCCCACTTCCACATCAGCATAATCTAAAATAATAGTCGGAGGAGCTACTATTTCTTCGGCTTTGCTTGTTAATTCCTCTTGTATTTCTTCTACTACTTCTTCTGTTGTTATTTCCCTAATTGCCCTAAGAAGTTCCCGCACTCCCTGCTCGCTTAAGCCTCCGGCACCGTCTAAAAGTAATTCTTCGCTCAAACCTCCATCACCCTCTTTTAAAATTTCTTCATTTTTCCCTTCCTCTTCTATTTCTAGCTCATCTACTTCGGTTGTAAAACTAAAATTACTTGAAATCCCCTGATTTCCACTTTCGTCTGACGAAGTAATCCTAAAATAATATTTTGTGCCGGAAAGCAGATTGTCTAATAATATTTCATGACTTAATTTATCAAAACGAGGCTCCCGAGCGGTTCCATAATTATCATCAAGCCCATAATTAATAAGGGAATCAGATAATTCATTAGTTTCCCAAATAATTGTTGAAGAAGTAGCGCTAACCCGAGAAACTTCTACATTCGTAATACTCGGTGGAACAGCATCCTCATCCTCATCTACAGCGATCGCCGGCAAAGTCATGAAGTTTGAAATTATAAAACTACCCACACCGAAAGACATGAATAAAATTAAAACAAGCAAAATTATATTGAAATATAAAACTTTCGGAATTTTCATAACTAAAATATATTATAACATAAATCTTGTGAAACACATAACTTAGATATGAAACACATAAATTAAAACTCTTCGGATTTTTTACATTTCACATTTCACGCCTATCCTAAACAAAACCGAAGGATTATCAATTCCAGTCGGAAGTATCTAATTGCACCGTAAAAGTATTTTGTCCATAATAAGTACTAGCGTCCGAACCAAAAGGTATACCTATCCCCCAGAATATTTCATCATTAATATTTATACTGCTCGTAGCTCGAGGGGTATTTGTATTCACAGTTTGATCTGAACTTGATAAATTGTTAGTTTCAAGTTCATAATCAAAATTTGTTAAATTATATTTTATATTATCAACCGTAATTGTTCCACTCGGATTTCCATTTAAATCTGTTCCTTTAATTCTGGTATCCATTGGAGAATTTCCGACATTAATTACTGTTGTAGTCGCATTATCAGTTCCAGTATTTTCTCCCGCTGCAAAACCTGTACCAAAATTAATTAAATCATTATTTAAATCAAGAGCTAAAGTAGTTAAAACCTCTACTCCTGACGAAGTTGCTATACTGTAATTTTCTCCATCATAAACTTGTAAATAAGACATCCAATCATAAGGTTCATTTGGGTTACTACTAGAATCATCAGTTGGAACTGCATAATATTCTAAGTCAACAGAACAACTTATACTAGCTGTCGTAGAATTTGTGCATGTGATAGTGCAATCATTTATAGAAGCATGATAACAATTATTATTATCTGCCGTACAATTATATCCCCCACTCACATTAGACATATAAACCTTTCCAACAGAAGATACTATAGTAGAACATCCATTTTGATCAACAACTGAAGTATTAACACTACTTACAGTAGTTGTGGAAGGATTCATAAATAAAGTTATATCACTGCCACCATTTAAACTTAGAGCACCTAAAGTTGAAGCGACATTATTAATAGTATATGTGCTATCCCGAGAATTGTCATCAGACGCTAAATTATGACTATCAAAAACAAAAGCATAATAAGGAGTAGAGGTTGCTTCTGAAGGAACAGATGTTAAAAAAGAACAAGAAGCATTTGGTGAACTTGTAGCTAATTCAGAACATAATTGTGTATTTCCGGATCCAGTGCAACCTACTCCAGCCGCTGCGCTATCTTTAGTACAAATAAATAAATCCATAGTATCTGGACTTCCAGCCGTATCCGTATCTACTACAGTAGCAGTAATTACAAAAGTTTCTCCCGGATTTTTATTATCATCAGTCGTAGCGACAGCGCTAAAACTAGGAGGATGATTTATGACAAAAGGAGAATCATTTAGTATATCCCCACTTCCCTGAGAAGCAGAAGAACATTTAGAAATTCCAAAACCACTTACTTTATCGCAAACAAAAGCGTACCAAGCTAAGCTTTCTGTACTACTCGTTGCGATATAATCACAAGTAGCTTCTGTTCCACTAGCTGTAGCACCTGATATACACCAAGATCCTCCACCGCAAGTCGGAGCACTATTGCTATTTGGATTAATACTATCAGTTTTACAAATAGCTAAATAATAACTATCCCCTTCCGCATCTCCAGCCGTAGCTGAAAAACTTATGTTGTCCCCATAGTTAGTAGGCGTTGTGGAGGCAGATCCATCATCACTTGGATCAACACTAAAAGTAGGAGCTGTATTAGTATTTCCAGATAAAGTTAAGGCTGGATAAACATCATAATTATCAATTAAAGTGCCAGAATTACTTATTCGAAAACAGTAAGTCATAGCATCTTGTGCATCAGTCGTAACATCAAAAACATATTCAAGCTCAGTATATCTATCTTCATTTAAAGTAATAGCTAAGGAAGAATTGGAAGGGTCTTCTATCATATCACCGCTTATAAATGTATATGATTCCGAATTAGTAAATTGAGCACTTGTTGAACTAGCATCATCAAAATAAGAACTATTTACCATTTCAAAATGTTCGTTTGCCGTAGCTGTTACCGGTACTGTTGTCCAAGTTCCAAAATTAGAAGCACAAGCATCAGAAGATGAAGCATATTCTAGGCGATAATTATAATTACTAGCTGTACCGCCACCGATATTAACTACTTCTATACGTAAACGAGTAGTACTTCCTACTCCAATAGAAGATCCGTTAGTCGGACTACCTGTATCTTCAGACTCTAACCAACTAGCATTTTCCTCATCACCATCATCAGCGCGCCAACGATAGTGAATCTGTTTCGCTTCCGAAACAGGAGAAGAAAAACTAATATTATAATAATCTGTCTTTAAATCTTGCGTACCACTTTCCTGATAAACTCTGAAATAAACATAATTATTACTGTCATAATATTCAGATAATTTAGAATTAATATTTGTAGTTAAACTAAAATCGGTATCAGCTCCTGCAGAATTTTCTGTATCTAAGGTCTCCCAAGCGTTAGTAGAACCGAACCTATAAACTTGCAAAAATACATTCCCAAAAGCTGGACTATAAGTGCTCTGTCCATTCCATGTTAAAGTAATAGCATCACTATTATTTGAATGTTTGCTAACAAAATTATAAACCGGAATTTGAGAAAAAGAGCTCATCTTATCATAAATAGAATCATCAGCATTAGTATCAGCATAACCTTCTGCATCAAAATAATATTCTAAATCATCTTTAGTGCTAGCTAAACTACTAACAACATCTTTTGAATATTTTTTTGTTTCTGTAGCCACTGTAGATAAAGTCGGATAATTAGAATATGCATTTAAACTTTTATTATCTGTATTATTATATAAACGTAAACGATAAGTTGTGCTAGTAGTGGCTTGACTACTTTCAATAGCAAAAACAAGTTCTGTATAATAATTATTAGTCAAACTATAAGATGAACTTAAATTTGTAGCTTCGTACCAAGCACCATCCGACCAATTATTAGAATTAGATTCTGCTTTTGCACTAGAAATAGTATTATTACTAGTCCCGGAAATACCTAAACTATAACTAAGAGCAGTGCTAGCTCCAACATCAATCCAATTATTATCATAGTCAGTATCAAATTGTAATTTATAAACTTTATCAGCGCTGATATCACCACCATTATTTTCTATTTGAATACGAACATTTATTCTTTGACCCAAATTAACATTTGTTAAAGTAGTACTAGCAGATACTTCCGCAGAATTAGAATTAACATTCTCACCATCATCATTCTCTAATAAATAAGATGTTTGAACAATATTAGGCAAAGCGCTCGTTGTAGTAGAAACCTCTATGCTTCCACTTGCCGTATTACCAGCTAAATCATAAGCCCAAATATTAAAAACATATTGCGTAGAAGAAGATAAACCGGTGATAGTTGTTTCTGAAGCTCCGCCATAATTAATCACGCCTAAATTAGAATCTTCTACTTCAGTCCAAGCACTATCCGCTTCACTTAAGCCCGAAGCTCCAATTTTATAGAAAATTTTATAAGCATCAAAATTATCTTCCGTACTAGCTGAGCCAAACTCTAAAGTTACACTATTACTATTTACCGCTATATCACTTAGATTTCCAGGAATACTTGGGTCTAAATCATCAACATAAAAATTTGGCCGGCTAGTATTAAAAGCGCTCCAAGATGAGCAATCTCCCTCATCATCACAAGCAATCGCCTGCCATTTATAACCAATAGTAGAGCTCGCTAGAGATATTATAGTAGCAGTAGCTGTAAAAGGATTTAAACTATAATCATCCGCCGAGCTAGAAGCTATAGCCCAAATTTTAGAAGAACAGCTACTAAAAGAAGTAGTAGAAGCACAAGCATTAAAATTACTTTCATTACTAGTATTATTTAAATCATCCGTATTTAATACCAAATTAAGATAAAGTGTAATTATCTCATAAGTATCAGGGTCTGTTGCTTTAATCTCAAATTTTACACTTGTCTCATTAGTCCATCCTTGATTAGCAATTGTAGTAGAAGCATCACTCTTATATTGTTCTAATGAAACAAGAGAATTTGGTGGACTATTATAAGCCGTGTAAGCAAAAGAAGTGTTTTCATCATCTTGATCAAAAGCACCCGAAGCCGTCACTAACTCATTCCAAGATTGATTTCCAGAAGAATAAAATTTTTCCTGAGTAGCATCCCAAAAAACAGCAGCATAATCAACATCGTTATTTTGATAAATGGCAATAAATTCATTTTCAGATGGATCATCATAAAATCTAACTCGTGTCCAATTATTTGCATCCGCTCCAGAAACTGCTGTATCTGATGAATCTAAATTATTAGCAGAAGTTTTAATAACTCTATACTTAGGTGTGGCGCTACTATTATCATTCCAGGCCACCACTCCTTCACCTCCTTTATAAAAAGTAATAGCAAATGGTTTTTGGGAATAATTATTCTGACTATATAAATTAGTAGCTGAAATATTATCTCCATTAGTAGTAGTAGCCCAAGATACAATTGGATTAGAAACGTTTGTCTGATAAATATTTAATTCCCCTCCCGTATCTCGACCGAGATAATAAGCAATGCCCGTACCACTAGGGTCAACAGCAAACTCTCCATGTACAAAATCATTTCCCCAATCATATCCTCCGCTAGAAGGACCAGCCACAGCACCACCATAATTAATTGAGTTATCTGAGACTGTAAAATATTTAAGATAAGCATAATTATTTGAGGCACTATTTGAATAACTAATTCCACCACGAGTATTATCACTAGCATCAAAAAAAGCTTGTCCTACATAATTGTCTGCATCTTCTTCTACGCTTGAATGTTCAATCCAAGAGCTCCAGGACGAACTATAGGTTGAACCACCATAATAATAAGCACTACCAACATCTCGAGCGTCATCATAAGTCATGAGTAAATAATTATCCGTATTCGGACGTCTGATTAATTCACAAGCATTTAATATTTCTCCAGGATCAGGTCCGGCACCCTCAGAACTCCAACCATCTGAATTATTCCAAGAATAAATTAAAGTACCAATCGAGCCATTATTATTTCTAATAATCATAAATTCCCCACTTGATAAAGCAGAAATACAGGATGTTATTAATTGATTATTATCAGAGCTCGCATAAGCACTCCCTAGCTGACTAGAATTTACAAAATCATTGGCTGCATATCTATAAACACTTGCCCACCATTCTTGGTTGGTACCATCCCAGGTTTTAATTAGAAGAGCAACTTTTCCTCCATCGTCACTACGAACAGTCCTAATATGGCGAATATTATCTCCGGAACCTGATCCAAGAGTCGGACCACTCTGCTCACTTCCCCAAGAATTTCCATCCCAAACTCGATAATAAAGCACTCTTGTATTTTTAGTGTAAAAAAGAACTCCTGGAGACGAAGAAGCACTAATAGTAGAAATACTTACCACACTTGAACTAGATTTATGTCCAACAATATCATAAGCATAAATATTAAAATAATAAGTAATATCTGAATCAAGCCCATTAATAGTTGTATTAGAAGTGCCATTATAATCAACATAAGCTAAATCACTATCAGTAGAAGAGCTATGAAGATTATCTGATTCACTTAATGTAGAACTAGTCGCATAATATATTTTATATTCTGTAAAATTATCTTCATCTGTTTGCGCTCCAAAATCAAGAGTAATACTATTCGAAGTTCTAGAATTTAAACTTAAAGCTCCAGGCGAACTCGGATTAGTAGTATCAATTTTAAAATTCGGTGTAGTAACATTAAATTGATCCCAAGTCGTACAATCATTATCATCATCACAAGCCATAACTTGCCATTTATATCCAGAAGAGTAATCGGGATTATCTGGGATATTAACTGAAAGAACAGATTCAAAATAGGAAGTGACTGTTGACTGACTAGAAAAATCTAAAAAATCACTAACATTACTTTGATTATTATATTCTGTTTTTATCCATCCACTATCTCGAACAGTATTTGATAATCTAATTTCATCTATTTTTCCATCAAATAAAGACCCAATATTTATGGCACTACTGTTTGTATTTATTAGTTCAGAAAAATCTGCACTATCAGATAAAACGCCATCAATAAATAATTTAAGTTCGTCAGTTCCACCCGCGTTTCTATTATAAGTTAAATCTATATAATGCCAAGCACTGGAAAAAGAACCCTTTACGGCTTGGCTATTTATCATGCCATATATATTATTTGAATCATAATCAATACTTAATTTATAGGCATCTCCTTTTTCAAAAATATTAGTACCGGGAGTAAAACTAATTAATACATAACCATCATCCCCTGCTGTCCCTGCTACTCCTGGACTACCACCAGTACCACCTTGACCAACACTATTACTATAATCACTGTCACTATTATTACCAGCATCCCTTCCACTACCAGCTTCAGTACTTGTGGAACTTAATGATGAAGATAAATATGATGATCCCCCACCAGCACCAGCACCAGCATTATAATTACTACTTTGTTCTCCTCCACCACCACCACCATAATATCCAGATCCACCACCACCACCACCAGGATAACGATTAGATACATCCCCTAATCCACCATCTCCACCTCCACCAGCGCCTCCACTAGCACCACTACCATCTGTACCTTGCCCATTTCGCCCATCAGCACCATCTCCGCCAGCCTCACTAGACCCAGCTTGAGCATCATTAGTACCAGTACCCGCTGCCCCTCCAGTAGACTGAGTAGCTCCGCCACCAGCAACGGTTGAGCCGGAGTCTGTTCCATCAACTCCATTTAATCCTCCTCCTGCTCCACCATCTGATCCGGCCGCATAAGTACGATCGTTAGCACCACCGCCACCTCCACCTCCACCGGCAACAATTAAAGGAGCACTACTTCTTTTAATTTCACTTCTTCCTCCTCCGCCTCCTCCGCCTCCTCCATTTGAAGAAGCTCCAATTTGACCACCACCACCACCGCCACCAACAACGATATCAAGTATTTCCCCTGGAGTAACGCTTATAGTTCCTTCCGTAAACCCAGCACCACCACCATGTCCTCCATTATTTACATTTTGAGTGCCCCCACCGTCTATTCCAGCTCCTCCTCCTCCACCACCACCCCACATTTTAACTGTGATTTCTGTTACTCCATCAGGGACAACAAAAGAATCACTTCCAGAACTTGTATAAACTGAGCTTGAAGCACTTGGAGAATCCACATCGCCATTTATCCAAAAACTAACAGTTAAAGCATCAGTAAAATCAAGACTATTATCGTCATCTATTTCAATATAATCATTTAAACCATCAAAACTTTGTCCTTGATCTAAAATACCTGATACTTCATTATTACCATACTGATCACCATCGTTATTATTTGAACTAGAGTCTTTATGTATGGCGTCCTGATTACTTTCATCAATAACATTTTCTTCAAGATGCCATACTCCTTTATAATTTGAATCCCATACTCCGGTAGTAGTAGCCTGGTCAGTATTTGAACCTGAATTACCATAATACATATAAAGAACAGTGTCTGTTGTAGAAGAAATATCAGCCTTTAGCCAGACTGCTAATTTACCAGAAGAATTATCATAAGATTCTCTTTCATAATCTAGAGTAGTAGTTCCACTTGAATTAGTAAATAAAATATCAAAACCATCACTTCTCGCATAATCACTTAAATCATTATCTGTAGTTTCAATAAAAACAGGAAAATCAGAAACAGTAGTTGAAATTTTTGAAGCATCCAGAGTTATCTTTTTTCGATAAAGCCAATCCTCATTATACCAATCACTTGGTAAAATAGAGACAGTTGTGGTAGATATCCACATCTTATTTGAGCAAGACATATAAGATGTTCCGCTCGCACAAGACGAAGAAGGAGGTACACTTATAGTAGAAAATGTTCCTGTTGCACTTACTAATTCAAAATAAAAACTTATCAAATCTCCGGCGTCTTGATCATGAACTGAGGCTTTAAACATAAGATTATTCTCGTCTATCCAACTATTATTAGTAACAAGAGTTGAGCCATCAGAAAGATATTGATTATCGGCAGAAATATTAATCGGAGCAGCGTTAGTTTTTATTGAAAATTCTACTGAAGAACTAGCTTTATTACCATAATCATCATAAGCCCAGATATTAAAAACATAAGTTGTATTAGGGATAAGCCCAGTAATTGTAGTCGTAGCCATTGCTCCATAATTTACCGAAGCTAAATTAGAATCATTAGACTGATTCCATTCACTATCTGATTCACTAAGTCCCGATGTACCTTCCTTATAAAATATTTTATATTCCTTAAAGTTTGTATCGCTACTTTCGGAACCAAAATCAAGCGTAATACTGGAATAATTTTTAGCGCCTAAGCTTAAAGCTCCCGGAACAACTGGATCAACATTATCAAGAGTCAAAACTTTAGTATGTGTTGCTACCTGGCTTAAAGATCCATCGTTAACAACAAGCCCCAAACAATATTGTCCGTCGGCATCCGGCAAGTCTATAGCTGAAAACCAATCAAAAATAACATAATTAGCACCAGGTGAAGTAATAATCCAGGAAGTGCTTGTTCCTACTTGATAATAAGAACTATTATCTACATCCGGATCTCCGTAAGTAGCGGCAATATTTTCATCACTTTCATCAACTGTAATATTTGTTACTGAACTAAAAGCACAACTATTACCTGCTTCATAAAAAAGCTTAGCTCGTAGAGTATCATTATTGTCAGGATCATCAGCTAAAATAGTAACATCAACAGTACCTGAACCATCAGTCTTTTGCGCAGTAGAAGGATTAATATAACCAGTAGGAGGATTAAAAGATTGAGTAGTAGTAGCAACTACTTCTGTTGTAGCCGTGGCCTTATTACCGGCTAAATCATAAGCCCAAATATTAAATACATAGGTGGTATCAGCTGCGAGATTATTAACAACAGTCACGCTCTCTCCGTTATAATCTTGTTCTGTTAAATTAGTATCATTATGTTCATTATCATTTTCATCCACGCCAGAAGACCCAACTTGATA
Source organism: uncultured Gammaproteobacteria bacterium (assembly GCA_964505405.1). Lineage (GTDB taxonomy): Bacteria > Patescibacteriota > Patescibacteriia > Patescibacteriales > UBA12075 > CAZDHZ01. The sequence continues at coordinate 11,955 of CAZDHZ010000001.1, forward strand.
GAATATTTTATAAGTATCAAAATTAGATTCAACGCTAGAAGCACCAAAACTTAGAGTAATGCTAGTTGGTGTAGAAGTGGAAAAACTCAAATTTCCAGGAGCTGATGGAGGGGTAGTATCAATTTTAAAATTTGGGATTGAAGGATTAAAATCATTCCAGGATGAACAATCACCATCATCATCGCAAGCCATTACCTGCCACTTATATCCAGAAGAAGACTCTGAAATAGAATTAATACTAGTAGTAGCTTTAAAAGCATTTACACGATAATCTCCCAAAGTAGAAGAAGCTATCCAAATTTTACTTGAACAATCCGCATAAGCAGTACCACTTATACAAACACTAGAAGGCACACTAGTAGCTGTTGTAAAAGTCCCTCCCGTAGAAGATGCTAACTCAAAATAAAGAGTTAAAAGTTCACTTATATTAGGATCTAATACTTCTGCTTCTAAATTAATATTATTTTTATTAATCCAGCTAAGATTAGATATTGTATTCCCATCATCACTTTTGTATTGTTCCAAAGAGTTAGGTATATTAGGAGCAGTATTGGCAGCCGCTGTACTTAAAAATGGATAAGAATCGGATAAATAATCATCTAATTCACTATCATCCCCACCTATCATTCTAAAACAATAATCAGAACTTGATGAAGCAGAATTATTATAAATTGACCAATCCCATTCTAAATAAGCACCATCACTCGCTCCTTTAGGGTTAGAAGCGGAAGGATTTACTTCTTCATAAGATTCAGCCACACTTGACAAAGATAGAACATAAGTCCCTAAAGTAGTATCATCATCAGGATCAGGATTATTATATCCAGTCCAAGCTTCCGATCCTCCTACATTGCCCACATCTTCCCAAGTACTAGAACTAATACTTGTACAATCAGAACCAAGAGCAAACTGTAATTTAAAGGTTTTAGTTGAAGTAGCTAAATCTTTGTCAGTAAGTCCCAGATTTATTCTAATTCGAAGTGCTTCTCCTAAATTAACTTTTGTAATTTTAGTTTTAGCTGCTGCTTTTGGATTAATTGGTAAAATCCCATCAATATTTTCATACCAACGCCAATCCTTCTGAGTAAATTTAGGCGGAGAAGCATCCCATTGATATGTATAATTCCAAATTGTATTCATCTTAGCTCCTACCAAATCATCGCCAGAATTATAATTTGCCATACAAACATAATATTGCTGATCATCAACAGGACTAAATAAAGAACTAACATCTTTATAAAATTCTGAAAAACTATTTCTATTATCACTATGACTTGTAAAAACACTACTAGTACTACAACTAGGACTATTAGTAGCAATATTCATATCCAAACTAAACCAATCGCTAACCATACTAGCGCTACTCTCACTTAATAAAAAACTGCCCAAAAGATCGGCCGCCCTAAGAGTTTTAGTTCCTTTAAGCTCAGGAAAAACTGACTTAGAAGCACTAACGGTTTCATTATGACTATTAGCGTCTATATCGCTTTGCCCTCCATATAAACTAAGAGAACTTAAATATCCGCTTGACTCATCCGTATAAGTATAAGTAATCATTAACTCAGCGCTCACGCCACCCATATCGGCGGAACTATTAGTAGTATAAAGAGTTACAGTTTTAGTTGTATTTTTATTAGCCAATTCAAGTTCAGAATAATCACTCGAAGGAATAAGATGAATTACTTTAAAGGCAGGCTTAACCACAGCACTACCTGCATTAAGATTATAGGCATAATTTCCGCTTTGACTATTATCTCCCACTTTTGAAGATATACTTAAATTATAAGATCCACTATTATAATTATCGCCCAAAACTCTAAACCAAGCCTTTTTAATATCTACTAGCCCTGAACCAGTCCCATTTTCTGGAAAATAAACATTTACCGTTCCACTAGCTGCTGTCGTACTATTACCATTAGTAATCACACCAATTGGAAAAGAGACTGTTCTTGTTTTAGTACTAGCCGACTTTAAAGCCGTATAGGTTTCCACTACTTCTCCTCCTAAAATATAATAATTACCTCCCCCTGAAGAATTGAGATAATATTCTAAACTTTGCGATGAATTTTCAGAAAAACCAGAAACTGAATCAAATATAATTTGAGGTAAATTCCCTTGTGTTCCTGCTAAAACAGACTCGTGAACAAAAGTATCACTATCTATATTTGTCCCTTCAATATTAACATTAATAATAACATCATCTTCACCATGACTATCATTAACACCATAAACCTGAAACCACTGCGATAATTTTGAAGTAAACTCCGGAATCTCCATGTCATAATCAAAAAGAGCACAATCAGAATCCTTTGTACAAGCATTAGTTTGAACAGCTTGCCTAGAACCACTATCTCCGCTATCCGTTGACTCTAAAGGATAAATTACAGTATTTGTTATAGAACTAGAATCATCATCATTAAATGAATAATTAATAATCAAAATAGCTTTAGCACTCGCAATAGAAGTAGTAGCTACCCCGGTTTCTAAACGATAGCCAACTTGTGCTTCTATATTAGATCCATCTCCAGCATAAGAAGCTAACTGAACTTCATCTGTCACATCAAGTAATAACCTAACTTGATTACTTTCGGTTTCATCATAAACTAAAATATTATTATCATCTTTCAATATCCGCCCAGAACCAGAAAAAGCGTCAGCTGTACAAGATCCAGGACAAGAATCAAAAGCTAAATTATATCCAATATAATCTCCGGAACTTTCATAATAAGCCGCAAATTGCGCTTCAAATAAAATATAAGCATTCTTAATTTCTACATCAGTTTCAGCTAAACTAAAATTAAAGCTAGAAAAAGTTTGATCAGTATCGCTTAGCTGTCCACTAGAACCATTGGCAGAATAATCACCTGCTAAAAATTGAACGCTTCTAGCACGAGCATGTGGAGCAGTTTTAGTAGTAACAATTAATTCTGTTGCGCCAGTTTTATTCCCAGCCATATCATAAGCCCAAATATTTATTACATACTGAGTTCCAGGAACTAAAGAACTAATAGTTGTTGTAGATGAACTATTATAATCAATATAATTTAGATTGTTATCAGTGTGTTCTGTATCTATAGTATCTACACCAGATATACCAGCCTTATAAAAAATCTTATAATGATAAAAATTAGTATCACTGCTCTCCGCCCCAAAATTTATAGTAATACTCGTATGAGTAGAAGTAGCTAAACTCAAATTACCAGGAGCACTAGGACTAGCAGTATCAATTTTAAAATTTGGGAAAGAACTATTAAAATTATCCCAAAAAGAACAATTATCACTATCATTACAAACTAAAACCTGCCATTTATATCCTAAACTAGAATTTGATATTGACCCTCTATCAGGAATTGAAATAATATTAGTTATAGCTTCATAACTTGCTCCATCAATATTTTCTTCAACTCCAAAACTTAAAAAATCTTTTACATTATTTTGATTACTATATTCCGTCTTAATCCAATCAGCAGAATGAGATACATTTGTTATTCGTAACTCATCTAAAACTCCATTAACCTCATAATTATTACCACTACCCATAATCTGCCAACTATTATTATTATCATTATCGGCTGTTTGAGCATTAGGACCATCATCTAAAACTCCATTCACATAAAGCCGATCATAACTACCATCATGCTCAAAAACAATATAATACCATTCACCAGTAGCAAAAGTTGTTTCTGATACTAGTTGATTACCAGAATCCGTTCCACCCCTAATTTTATTTGGACTAGCATGAGCCTCGCTCCAAAGACCATTGCCCGCAAAATTTGATTTATCAGTAATTAAAGTATTTTCTACCACAGTTGTAAAATTTAACCAGTACGAATAAGTTCTCGCTTGCCCATTCCCGGTAGCACCATCCATACTAGTACTATCAGGAACCGTTAAGGTATCGGAAACACCATCAAAATCAATTCCTAAACCAAGCTTCGCGTTAACTAAATCATCAGAAGTCATACCACTCGCCGCAGTAGCATCATTCGAATTAGATGTTGAATCCTCAATATCACCTGACCCACCTGGCCCAGGATCATCATTTAAATGATTAACTAAAGTATAATCTCCATCCCATGTTCCGCTTACATTTTGCTGGTCAGAAGCAATATTTGCATTCCCATAATATAAATAAAAAGTTTTATTTGTAGTCGAAGAGATATCAGTTTCGACCCAAAATACTAATTCACCACTTGTCTCATCATAATATTCTCGTTCATAGTCAAGAACCGAACTTCCATCATCATCAATAAGTAAAATATCATCACCATCTGAAAATTCTACATGTCCTCCACTAGAAGTACCCATTAAATCACTATCAGTTGTCGTCGCTAATATAACAAAATTTGTTGCTGAAACATAAGTTTGATTAGCATTAACAGTAATTTTTTTTCTATACTTCCAATTATTATCATACCATTCAGTCGTGCTAGCAGAAGCAAACCATATTTTTGAGCTACAATCTCCATACGCAGTGCCAGAAACACAAGAGGATGAAGGAGCTGAAGTAGCCGAAATAAAAGAACCACTATCATCTAAAAGTTCAAAATAATAATCAAATTTTGAAGTTGTAGCTCCCATCTCTTGTGCTAAAGCTGACAAAACAATCTGATCTTCATTCGTCCAACCATGATTAGCAATAGTAGTAAAATCATCACTTTCCCTCTGCTCATTCGCAATCGCTAAAGCATCCGGAGAATAAAGATTAGTAGTCCCACTTAAAGCAACGGAAGTAGCCGGTTCAACAGTCCCCGAACTTAAAACAACACTAGTAGAAGGATTAGTAATTTCTATTTCAATAGTTTCATCTTTCTCAGCTCCTGATCCAATATCCAAAACAACATAAACACACATACTAGAAGTAGTACTAACATCTACCAAATCAGAAAAAGTAGAGGTACCATTAACGGCATCAAAGGAACTTGAAGTAGCTCCAAATTGATTATCTCCAGATCCATAAGACTCACTCAAACAATTATACGGAGCTGTATTATCTAAATCATAATAAAGTCTAATATTAGATAAATCATTTTGAGCATCTACTGTCCCTAATTCATTAATACTAATACTACTAACTGTACTTGTACCATTATTTTCAGTAAATACAAAAGTAGCCCCCAAATAATTATCATCACTATTTACATTTAAAGTAGATTTTTGAGTTCCAGTAGCGCTAACCGTAATATCTTTCGGGGGAATATCATAAAGAATAACTACTCTCCCTGAATTTCCAGCATTTCCAGCATCGTTATTATTCTGTCCGCCAGTTCCACCCGCCCCAGCACTATCAGCATAATTAGAATCAGTAGAACTAGCAGCCGTAGTTCCACTACCAGCTATATTACTTACAGATGTTGCTGATGTAGTAGCCCAAGATGATCCTCCACCACCACCAGCAGCTCCATCAGGATCAGCATCATTATAATTAGCACCGCCACCACCACCATACCAACCAGCTCCACCACCGCCACCACCACCCATATCATCACCTGCACCATTATTATCACCGCCATCACCTCCACCGGGACTACCACCAGCCGTCCCTGCACCACCATCACCACCACCATCACCACCAGTCAAAGAAGAACCATCGCTACCATCATCATCGGGACCATCACCGCCCGCTCCACCAGCTAATTGTGTACCACCAGCTCCGCCCGGGGCTGCGTCACCATTACCGGAATCAATCCCATCAGCACCGATTGTTCCACCACCAGCACCACCAGCTCCACCAGCATCACCAGCACCAGAACTATTATCATCACTACCTCCCCCTCCTCCTCCGGCTCCAGCTACAAACAAATAATTAGATCCACGCCTAAGAGCAGAATATCCACCGCCACCGCCACCATCACCGCCTTGATTACTACCCCCCGTTCCGCCAGAACCACCTGTTCCCACATCAATGGTTAGAGTTTCCAAAGGAGTTACAGATATTGTTCCAGTAATAAAACCTCCGCCACCACCATCACCGCCAACCACAGGCGTACCTCGATCACAACCACCACCACCACCACCAGCACCCCAAGCTTTTACAGTAATTTCTGTTACTCCGGCTGGAACATCAAAAGTACCAGAACTAGAAAACTCCTGGAGAGCATCACTCGCAATCTGCCATTTTCTAATTTCAGCAAAATTTACCATTTCCCGCTTCAAAAATTCCCCTTCTTCGTCAAAATAATGATTATAACCTTTCAAGTCAGAGGGACCTAATAAATAAAATTCTGGAGAAATATTAGGAGCATCAAAACTATAACTTAAAATATATTCTTCTCCCGCTTTCCAATTAACTTTCCAAATGATTTTTTGTTCTCCATCCCCATCTCGTAAATTTTTTCCCTTTTTTAGATTAACATTCGCACCACTATTTTTTTGCTCCACAACCATAAAATCATCTGGTAAATATTCCGTAAATATTCCCCTGAAATCATATTTAGGAATAATTCTAAACTGCATGTCATAGTCTGCCCAAGGATAAATTCTAGTAGGCCCAATCCTTTCTATATCAAAAGGAATATTATCACGAACCTCAAAAGAATCACTTATCTCATATTCACCATTCTCAGTCAAAGCAGTTAATTTTATATTATAAGTTCCGACTCCAGCCAAATTATAATAACTATAATAATCAGGACTATTAATTACATTATTAGGACCACACTCTTCATTATAAATTATTAAACCATTTTTAGAACTTAATATTGCTACTCCTCCATCCGGTGCCGTAATTTCTAATTTTAAATCAGCGTCACAAATAGTATCCCCTTTATCATTAAGTACAGCCATCTGCAAATAAGCTTTCTCTTCTGGAGAATAAATTGATTTACTTGTATTTAAAGCTAATACTCCCCAAATAAAATCTTGAGAAAAATAAATCGGCCGACCATTATTAATTGCTACATCCCGAAGCTCAATTTTCAAATGATGTACTCCTGGACTAAATCGACGCGGAAGTTTATCTACATTAACCCTAAATTTTCCATTTTTTAAATATTTAGTTGATATTTGTATTTTTTCATCAACAAAATTACCATCCGGACTAATTAATTTTGTTTTAAAAACAGTATCTTTATATTCATCTATTATTAAACCTTTTAGACCTGCTCCAATTTTAGCTAACAATTTTCTTTTCTTTTTTAATACAAACTCAATTTCTGGCAGTTCATCAGTCTTAAATATTTTTTTATTAGTGATTGTTTCTAAATAAAAATTATTTAAATCTTCACTATTGTCTAATTCCTCTTCGTCATCATCATCTTCTAATAATTTTTCTTCATTTTTCTCAATACCATCTTCAATTTCAGACTCATCATAACCGACTTCTAACCAAATTGCATCTAGAAAAAATTGTCCAATTTCTGCTTCAAAATCTTTACTTAAATAAGTAACTTTTACTTTAAGATTAGAAAAATCATTTACATCACTATTAAAAGGAATATTTAAATTAAAATAATCTTCTACCTTCGAATTAGAAATACCATCTTGCAAATTAAAAGAAATAAGCGACTGCCAATCATCACCAAAACTATATTTAATTTGTAATTTTGTATTAGACAAATTACTAATTCCAGCCATTGAAGACCGCAACATAACATTAACAACTTCATTCTCTTCAAAAATAAGAGGAATACTAAAATCACTAAAAATTATACTTTCTCCTAATTCTTGCAAATCGCCATCTTTTACAATTCCTTCATTTCCTTCCTCCATATCATCAGCTTGAGCAGATTTTAACTTAAAAATGTTTTTTAAGAAATTAAAGCTGGATTCTAAAGATGGGGAACCAGAATCTTCATCTATAGAATTATCGCTATTTTTTTCTGTCTCTGTCAGATTTTCTCCCTGCCATTGTTCTTCTTGCTGTATTTCTTCTTGCTCTTGTTCTTGCTCTGTTTCTTGCACCTGTTCTGTTTCTGCTTCTTGTTCTTGTTCT
>CAZDHZ010000001.1:19987-28515 GCA_964505405.1 uncultured Gammaproteobacteria bacterium
TTCTTGTTCTTGTTCTATTTCTGCTTCTTGCTCTATTTCTTGCGCCTGTTCTATTTCTGCTTCTTGTTCTGTTTCTGCTTCTTGCTCTTCATTATTTTCAATTCCAAAGTTTCCCGACTCTCCAGCTTCCGCATCTTCAGATTCTTCTTTATCTTCAGCATCAATTTTTTCTTCATTAAAAAACACAGATTCATCATCCACTTCAGATAAATCTGTGCCAATTAAAATATAGGTTGAATTACTTTGATTAAAATCTTCTAGTCCGCTTTCTTGGTCTAAATCTTGAGAAAAAGAATTATCTGGATTATTCCAAACACCATTACTATTTTCCAATTTATAAGCACTTGGAAAAATATTAATTCTATTATTAAAAGCCCGAGCTACTTTACTCTCTTTCCTATAATATCCAAAGACAAATAATAAAATTAAAAGCAAAATAAGCAAACGAAAAGAGACAAATTTAAAATATTTTCTAAAAATTTTAAGCATGGGGAAATTTAGAAAAAAATAAAGACTAAGATTAAATAAAAATTCAATCTGTTAATAAGTTTTAATATACTTACATTTTAACATATTTTTTAGAAAAAATAAAACATATTATGACATAATATGTTTTTAAATACAATTTTTAAAAATTATTCAGAAAACTCCATCCTTAAATAACAAATTTGACATTCAAAGACAAATGTTTATTAATAAAAATAAAACAAGTAAAAAGCTATTAATACCTGTTTTATTAAACAAACTATTTTATGATGATCTAAATTAGATTATTTACTAACTGAAATATTCTGAATAGACGACGCTGAACCAAGCTCTACCGAACAAGCACCAACCGTAATTATATTATTCTCATTTTTCATTATATAATATCTAGTTTCATTATAACTAGCTCCCGTAGCATTTGGATCAATTGGAATATCAAGCAAATATTCTCCAGACACAAAATTATCTAAATCAACACAGTCATCCTGAAGACTTACATTCGAATCCGTACAAGCATCAGCACAATTACCTTCATCGTCTTCTCCAATTTGATAATATAAATTTGGACTTAAATCAGAAATAGTTTCATCATATAATCCGCCATGATCAATCTGGTGTAATTTTATAGCAGATAATATCGCGTTAACATCACTCCATCTTTTTGCGTTACGCGAATCCTGAAAACGAGCTAAAGGATTAAGCGCTACAAAAACAAGAGAACTTAAAACCGCAATAACGGCAATAACTATTAGGAGCTCTATCAAAGTAAATCCTATTTTATTTTTTCTTTTTTTAATAAACATTGTAAATTTTACTAAGATTAATTAAAAAATATAAGCTAAAAATATTTTTAAAAAATACATTATCTGACTACACTGATTGGATTTGGCGACTCGGAAGAACCAGCTTCTTCATGACAAGCACCAACCGTAATTGATCCAGTTGCGCTCTTTACTAAAAAATATCCTGTATGACTTTCATCTGACCCAGAATCATTAGGATCTACCGGAACAGAAGGCATATAACCTTCATCAACTAATCCTTCCAAATCAACACAGTCACTCTGCAAAACTATCGTAGGGTAAGAACATGCCTGCGCACAAGAATCTTCATTACCAATTTGATAATAAAGACCAGCTGTTAGCTCATCAACATCCTCAAAATAAGTTCCGCCATTATCAATTTGATTTAATTTAATAGCGGAAAGAATAGAATTAACATCAGTCCATCTCTTGGTATTCCTCGAATCCTGAAAACGCGCCAAAGGATTTAAAGCAACAAAAACAAGCGAACTAAGCACTGCTATCACAGCAATAACAATAAGCAATTCAATTAAAGTAAAACCTTTGAAATTTTTTTTATTCATAGAATTTTAAATTACAAAAAATGTTTGTAAAATTATTTTTAAAAGCTATTAATATTATACCATATTTAAAAAAAATTGCATAACCCATAAAAATTATTTTATTTTATAAGCAAAATATGTTATAATAATGAATATTATTTATTATCCTAGAATGAAAAAATCAAAGAAAATAAATTTCAAAGGCTTCACTTTAATTGAGCTTATGGTATCTATTTCCATAATTACTATTCTTGTTCTTGGGCTTTATAATTTGATTGTATTATCCATAAGAATTACTAGTGAAAATAAAGCCTATGTAGAAGCTACTGAAATCGCTAACCAAAAAATGGAGCAAATTAGAAATCTACCTTATGATCAAGTTGGTGTACTGCTTGGATCTCCTCCGGGGAATATACCCCAAGAAGAATACATAGAAAGAGAAGGAACATATAAAATAAATACTTATATAAAATTTGAGGATGACCCTTATGACGGATTAATTGGATCTACTACTAAACCTGATGAAAATAATTGTGGATTAGATTATAAAATAGCGACTGTGATTGTTAGTTGGAAGGGAAAGTATGGTGATAAAAAAATATCCATGTTCACTAAAGTAATTCCTAATAGTATGGAGACGATGGATGGCTATGGAATAATGAAAATATTGGTTAATGATAAAGACGGAAGTCCTGTTCCCAACGCTTTAGTTAGTATTTATAATGATACTGGGACTACTACTATTGATGTAAAAAATATGCCGACTAATACCGATGGAATTCTTCTTTACCCTGTCCCTTATGGGTCAAACTATGAATTATCAGCAACTAAAACTGGCTACGGAACTTCAACAACCTACGCCGCATCCTCTACAAATCCAACACCAACACCAGAACATTGGACTGTAGCTGAAGGACAATTAGTTGAGAATAATATTGAAATAAATAAACTAGTAAATATTAACTTAGAAACTTTAGCTCAAGATCTCCCAGAAAATTTTTTATTGAGCACAGAATTCAAACCAAGAGATCAAAAAAAACCAAGAGTTGCCTTAAGCGCTGATGACAGCATGTACCTAACATGGGAAAATTCATCCGCCACATCTTCCTTTGTATATGTTCAAAAATATAATTCTTCTCTCAACGCTCAATGGGGGTCAGCGGTCGCTATAAATGCTACAACAGATTTTCAATATAAGCCGGATATTGATACTACTGCCTCTGGTAAATCTTATGTCGTTTGGCATGACAATTCTAGCGCTCTTAAGGTAGCTTTAAGCCAAAAAAATCATTATGCCTATCAAAAAAATAATTTAGAAAAAATGAATTCTAAATATAAAATTAATAATTATAATCCAATAAAAAACTTTATTAGCTATCTGCCTAATTTTAATTCAATATTTAACAATAAAAAACAATTCATAAATATAATAAAAAATCAAAAAATCAAAAATATATTTTTCCCCCTAGAAACTAAAGCGGCCAGTTCTATTGTTCAAACAAAAATAAGTCCACATTATAAATGGAGCTCTTCTATGTCTGCTACTTTTGATGCCCCCCCAACCGAAGGAAATGTTATTATTGCCATTGCAGTTCTTAGTAATAGTAGTGCTAGTTTTTCAACTCCCTACAATTCTAGTGGTTCTTTCACAGAATCTTCTTATAGCGCTAGCTCTTATCGCCCTGAAATTGGTATGTGGCATAAAATAGTTGGAAGTTCAGAATCATCTCAAATTTCAATTGACGCTAGTAGTTGGGTTTATGGAGGAGTTTTAATACTTTTGGAGGTTTCTGGGCTAGACACTTCTAGCCTTTTACAAACTAGCTCAAAAAATGATCAAACATCAAGTACGGGATTAACCGCAAACACAGGATCAACAGCAATATCTAATTCTTCCGGATTTGCAGTCGCTGCCTCAGTTTTTGGAGATAATAATTTTGGAACATCAAATAGCTCCGATTGGTCATCCATATCGCCAGACCCTTGGTCTCAAATTCTATGGGATAATTGGGGGCCAGGTAATGATGATTCTCTTGCTATCGCTACTCTAAACATTACTAGCGCTTCCGCCCAACAAGCAAGCCTAACTCTATCTGGGGCTGGAGCTGAAGAAAGAAATAGTGTAATCGCTGTTTTTAACTTATCAACTCCGGAGATAACTACCGTTTCTAGTATTGGTACTCAAACTGCTACCACTTCAGTAGCAGTTAGCAACTTTGAGCTAGGAGGAAGTTTTGTGATAACTAAACAAGGAAGTGTTGGGAATATTAATGATATTAGCATTAAAGAAACCGGAACAGTAGATGCTTTAAATAATTTAAGTAATATTAAACTTTTTTATGATTTAGATACAACATCGCCATATGATTGTTCTGGTGAAACATATGATGGGACAGAAGCTCAATTTGGCACTACTCTGACTAGTTTTGATTCTGCTGATGGTCAAGCTGATTTTGGTGATGCTGGTGGAGTTAATATTAGTGAAACCCAAAGTCTCTGTCTTTACACTGTTTTGGATATAGATTCAAACGTAAATTCTAACGATACATTAGATATTGAAATAAATGATCCTCCTAGTGATATTAATATTGATATTGGAGTAATTTCTCCTTCAGTCATAGTCACTCTAAATGGAAGTACCGAGCTATTAACTCCAGCAGAAATAAAACAAACTCATTATCGTTTTAGAAATGATGATGGCAATGAAATAAATGCTAGCTGGAAAGAAAATGAAGATACTCCTACAACTATTTCAGCTAGTGAACAACTTCGTCTTAGATTTTTAGTAAATAATATTGGAAATTTATCATCTGGAGATATCAATTATCAAATTGAATACACCCAAAAAACAAGTTCTTGCTCTACTATAGCTGATGCTAATTGGGAAGCTCTGCCTAATGATAATACTAAACATTGGCGCATTGAATCATCTAGTTTTTTAACTGAAGAAGAGACAACAACTAATATTTCTCCTGGAATAACTGATGCAGGAACTTTTGTTGCTGGTGTTGTAAAAAATACAAATAACCAAACTTCAGCTATTAATTTAGAAGAAAATAACTTTACAGAAATTGAATATTCAATTAATTCAACATCTAACGTTTTAAATGATAGTTATTGCTTTCGTCTTACAAACGCCGGATCTCCAGATTTTACATATGATGAATATCCTGAAATTACAGTTGTAGGAGACAATAATATATTTATAAGTGATCTTAGCTCTTCGGGAACATTAGGATCAACAAAAAGAGTAAACGCAGACAGTTCTAGCGCTAATCAAATTAATCCTAAGATAAAAATAAAAGAAAATGGAACTTATTCAACAACAACTGTTATTTGGGAAGATGATAGAAATGGAAATTATGATATTTATGCTCAAACTCTTGATAGTTCTAATAATAGACTTTGGGCTAGTGATTTACAGATAACATCTTCTTCTTCCGATGAACAATATGCTGATTTAATAATAAGCTCCAGTTCTAAAATTATTATTGTTTGGTCTGAAAATTTTTCATCTAAATCAACAATTTATACTCAAAAAATAGATTTTGATGGGAATTTATTATGGAGCTCTCCTAAAAATTTAATTAATTCTTCAAATAATGAATATTTTTCTTCACTTACAATTGATGATTCTGATAATTTTTATCTTAGTTGGACAGAAGAGTCTGGGGGAATTTATAATATTTATGTTGCTAAATATGATTTAGACGGAAATGAAATATGGAAAACACAGGGAAACAAAGATAATCTTTCAAAAAATCAATTTTACTCAGATATTATGATTTATAATAATGAATTATTAATTTCATGGACTGATGATAATAACGGAAATAATGATATTTATAGTCAAAAGTTAGACTTAGACGGAAATATACTTTGGACTAAAGATCAAAGAATAAGTATAGAAACTTCAGCCCATAACCAAAATTATTCAAAACTTATTGTAAATTCTTCTCAAGAATATTTTTCTTTCTGGGAAGATGAAAGAGATGGAAATTCCGAAATATACGCTGCTAAATTTGAAAATCCAGGAGTAATTGCTAGCGCTCCTAATGTAGGACTAAATATCTCCTGGACAAAAGAGATTGGAATAAGCGTTTCTGAAAATTTAGATATAGAAACAACTACTAATGCTTCGGGACTAGCAAATATAAGTTTAGAATATGCTCCAAATGGATATACGATAGAGCCCACTAACCCAGCAAAAACTATTATTCTCAGAAATCCATCAGCCGACCCGCTCATTGCAGAACCAGGAGATACTATAATTCTTGAATTAACCATAGAATAATTATGAATAAAAAAGGATTTACAATTTTAGAATTAATGATTAGTATTTTTATTTTTGGCATAGTTTCAACTATTGTTGTTAATTTTGTTATAACTGGATCAAAAAGCATTCGTTTTAGTGACGAACAAGGGACTGCCGTAGAAAACGCTAGAAACGCTGTTAATCAAATGGTGTCCGAATTAAAAGAAGCAAAACATTCCGAAGGAACTGATAGCGCTATTAAAAAAATGGAAGATCAAGATCTTATCTATTACGCTGATTATGATAATGATGGTAAAACAGAACAAATAAGATATACCGTAGATGATAAAGATTTAATAAAAATAATTACAGAACCAGGAACATTAAACGATTATACGGGTGCAGTTTCTACAAGTACTTTATCTAAATATATAAATAATGAAAATGAACCTATTTTTTATTATTTTGATTCTAATATGGCCACAGCAACAGAAGCTTATGATGTTCGCTTAATTAGAGCTTATTTAAAAGTAAATGTAACCCCGACAATAATGCCTAATGATTATATTATTATTACTGATGTTTCATTAAGAAATTTAAAAGATAATTTATAAATGTTTTCCTCAAATAAAAAAAAATTAAAAAACAATCAAAAAGGATCCATGCTAGTTATAATTATGGTGGCAACTTTTATTTTTTCACTTATGCTCATGGGGACTATCTCTTTAGCCCTTCTCCAACAAAAATTAAATATAAGAAGAATCGCTGGCGCTCAAGCTATGCAAATAGCAGAAGCTGGCGCAAACTATTACCGCTGGGTTCTTTATCATGATAATAAAGAATATTGCAATAAAGAAACATGCATAGGAAGCCCAAATTATGGGCCATACGGACCTTACCCATATACAGACTTCTCTGGGGAAACCACCGGAGAATATGAATTATATATCACCCCTCCAAAACTAAACGGATCTACAATTGTTACCATAAAATCAGTAGGATGGACTTCAAAATTTCCAAATATAAAAAAAACTATAGAAGTTCAATGTGGGATTCCTTCCTGGACAACTTACTCAAACTTAACTCATGATTATGTTGTTTACGGTAGTGCCTCTATTACGACTGGTCCGGTACATTCCAATACGGGAGTCTTACATTATGGAACTGCTTATGGATTGGTAACTTGTTCCCAACCTAATTATGGATCTGATCTGGGAGTAAGTGAACCTAGTGATCCTAATTGGGACGGGAATGACCCCCCTGAAAACGTTCCTGTAAGTTCAAGCTTTCAGGGAGGACGAAAAATGGGGATTGAAGTTAATGATGTTAGTTTTACCATGATGGATAATTATGCTCAAAATGCATACATTTTAGCAACCAGCTCCGGAATAATTTTTGATCCAAGATATGCCGGCGATTACGGACAGTGGTCTGTCCCAGCTGAAAGAAGTTGCAAAAACTCAGGAGACACTTGTGATGAAGGATATCATATTCATTTTATAAACAATGACCGTTTTGAATTTTATAAAGTAAGCTCAGTTCAAGCGTCTTGTGGAGGAAAACCTAGCTATAGTATTCAAAGCGAAAGCTATTCCAATACATACGATATTCCTCCTAACGGAATCATTTTTGTAAAACATAATGTCTGGGTAGATGGAACGGTTAACAATGGTGCTTCCGGAACTCGAGCTACTATTGTTGCTTTTGAAGATCCATTTTCTTCAGGAAGTGCTGATATTTATGTAAACCATAGTATTCTATATACAAATACCGATGGAACGGATTCCATCGGCTTAATTGCTCAACATGATTTTAGAATTGGTATTGATAGTGATGATTATTTAACTATATCTGCTTCTATTATTGCTGTTAAAGGGAAAAAAGCAAGAGAAAATTATAGTTCGTTCTGCGGAGCTGATAAAACAAAACTTACTATTAATGGCTCTCAATCCTCTTATTTACGTCCCTATACCGGGGATTATGCCCAAAGAGAATATAATTTTGATCATAATACAAAATACAATCCCCCACCCCATTACCCAACAACTGGACAATATACTTTTATCCAATGGGAAGAAAAATAAATTATTCTATAATTTCCGTAAAATTCTTATTAACCCATCCCCATAATTTATCTTTTAATTCTATTTTTTGCCAATCCCCTTCTTCTAAAAGAAGGATATATTCTTCATTAGCCTTTGCTTTTCCAATTACAGCATAGTTTGTTCCCGCACCTTCTCTAATATTTAAAAAACTAACTGTGCTTCTTATTCTAATTTTATTAACTTTTATTTCTTCAATCTCCGGCTCAATAATTTCCGGAACAGATAGTTCTAGTTCTTGAATATTATTTTCAGATATTTTATTATTATTAGAAAAAGAAGTTGTTATTAAAAAGAAAAATAAAAAAGACAAACAAAAAACTAAAAAATATTTCAAAAA
>CAZDHZ010000001.1:28615-40995 GCA_964505405.1 uncultured Gammaproteobacteria bacterium
TTATTAAAAAGAAAAATAAAAAAGACAAACAAAAAACTAAAAAATATTTCAAAAATAAACTTATTAGAGGTGAAACCTCTAAAAATTTAGAAGTTTCACCTCTAATAAGTTTATTTTTAATATTTTTTTTAATATCGCTACTAATATTTAATTTTCTTTTTCCCTCACCCAATTTAAAAACAAAATCCTTTTCTTTTGAACTAAAAAAACTCATAGCAAGCCCTAAAGCTTCTATAAACTCTGTCTTTCCATCTAAATCAACAAAGGCTTCTCCAATTTTTACATTTTCAAAAATATCTAAATACTCAAAATAATCTTTAATCCCTAAAATTTTACTAGAGCCACCTAACAAAAATAAATTACCAATAGTATTGTTGTTATCTAGATAAGTTTTTTTAAAGTAATCTAAATTTCTCTGAACTTCTATTTTTAAATGCTCTAAAGCTTTTAAAAAAATTTCATTATATGATTTATTAGCAGGATGTCTTAAACCATAATTAAATTTTAATTCTTCCGCTTTCTCCAAATTTATTTTCAAACCCTCTGAAATTTTCTTTGTAAAATAGTCTCCTCCAATTCTAATCGCATAAGAATATTTTAATTCTTTATTCATAAAAACCGACAAATTGCTTGTTCGAGAACCTATATCCAATAAAACACAAGGTGCCTCAGGTGAATCTAAAAACAAACCATAAAAAGAAGCTAGAGATTCAAGATAAAAATTATTAATTTTAATTCCAGAACTCTTAAAAAAATTGATCCATTCCGAAAACACTTTCTTATCTATACTAATACTTAAAAAGTCAAATTGATTAGAGCTATGATTAATCTTATTTTTTTTATATTTAAATAATAAATTTTTCCTTTGCAAGGGAATAATATTCAAAAGTTCATTTTCTACAATACTTTTTTCATCTTTATTTTTTAATTCTGTCTTAAAAACATGTGTATAAATTTGTGCTTCAGGTATGGCAAAATTAATATTACTGGCTTCCTTGATTATAATAGATGCATCATCCAAACAAGATAACAAACTAGACTTTAAAAGTTTAGGATTAATCACTCTTCCAGACTCCACAATATTAAAAGAAAATTCTTTCCGCCCTATATGACTTATATCAAAATCATCTCCTTTTTTAACAAGTTCAAGAACCTCAATATTTCTGTCAGATATACTTATCCCTATTGATTTTTTTTCATTTACGCTCATATATAAAAAATTAATTATTCCAACTAACAATATTTATTACATCATCAACTATCTCCCCATCAACATTCAACTCATGATAATAATCCCCCAAATTAGCAATAATATTTAAACTAAAATCATTACCGGAAATACTAGAATTAATAACACAATCCCCGTCATTAAAATCTAAGACATAATCACTCATCTCAAGAGAATTATCTATTTGAATTCGTCGTAAAGCTTCTTCAGCGCATGAAAGAGATAATGATTTTACACTAGAACCTCGCTCAGATATAAAAGCACTTTCTACCTCATCTATACTCATTATAGCCGTTGTATTAATAAAAATCAAAGCCACCGCGCCAATCAAGACAACAAGCAACAAAGCTGAAATTCCTTTTTGATTATACATAAACTCACAAATTAGTTAATTTAAAATCTTCTTGTTACGACACTTCTGAGACTATTTTCATAATAAAACTCTTTAGAGCTCGCATCACGATAAGCGAAATCAAATGAAAACTGGATACTATCCGAATTATTATCAACTGACAAATTTTCAAATAAAAGATCTGAAATTAAAACACTATCTCGTGTAATAATAATTTCCTCTCCATTTAAAATTAATAATAAAATTCCATCATTAAGTTTAATTGTTTTTAAGTTTAGATCTTGATCAAGATAAACAAGTGTTGTAGAGCTTGTTCCAAATTCGGGAGAAACTATATCTTCTGCACTTCTAATTTCAGAGGAAATAAAATTAAAAACTGTCCGAGCATTAGCCTGGGCTTCTCTGATACATAAATTTTTAGCGTTTAGAGAGCTCAGCAAAAGACCAAAACTCACCATACCCCCCATCACAATAACAAACAAAAGAACATAAATAATAGTTTCTACTAGGGTAAAGCCTCTGTTGTGTTTTTTCTTAAAAATCACCATACATATTCCCAAGAACTAATTAAAATTTCCCTCTCAATTGATAAATTTTTATTCCCGCTTTGCCAGCTTATTTTAATTAATATTTTCTTACTTAAAGAATCATTAGAAGCTCCGGCATCACCCTCTTCTACATAAGCTCCGTTTGCGTCCCTAAAAACATCATAAAAATATATCTGCCTTAAAAAACCATCTTCTTCATAATTATCACCCTCGCCCGATAATTCCCAATACCCATTACTATTAACAACAGAAGATTCATTATAAATTAATTCATTAAAATCACGCTTTTTTATGGAAATAATCGCTTCTTCTGCCTCCTGTATTAAATTTTCTACTTGTAAAAATTCTCCTCCTCTTAACATTCCAGCAAATGATCCAAGCAAAACAACAGCAAAAGACGAAGCCATAATAGCAAAAATTCCCAAAACAATCACAATTTCTATAATTGAAGCACCTTTGTTTTTAATTTTTTTTTCAAACATACAATTAATCATAAAGAGCTAAGCCCAGTTGATTAATTAAAATTTCATGATTTTCCGAATTTACTTTTTCTGTTAAATTTAAAATTCCACTTGAACTAGGCAGAGCTGAATATTTTGAAAAAACTATTTCCGATCCCACCAAAGTTGTGCTTAAAATAATATTCCCTGGCATTTCAAATTCTCGGTCATACTGATTCGCGCGTGAAACATAACTTTCACCTTGAAATAAAATAAAACTATCAGCACCATCTTCAGATACATCAAAATAAATTCCATGTGACATATTATTTAAACCAGCTTCAGATCGTAATTTCGCTAATTCTAAAATTTCTATCAGCTGAGCCTGATAATTATTAATACTGCTTGAATTTTGCCAAGCACTATAAAAAGGAAAAGAAAAAGAAGCAATAAGCGCTGATATACTAATAGTTATTAAAATTTCAATTAAACTGAAACCATTTTTTTTCATAAAACTTTTTACTTTTCACTTTTAACTTTATGGACTACCTATAAATATTCCCCGTAATCTTATAGATTGGAGAAATAACAGAAACGGCTAAAAGGCCTACAAATAAACCAATAACAATTAATAAAATCGGCTCAATTGTAGCAGAAAGAACTTTAATCATATTGTCCGCTTCTTTTTCATATACTTCCGAAATATTAAAAAGCTCTTCTTCAAGTGTTCCAGATTTTTCCCCAACCCGGATCATACTTACTGCAATTTCTGGAAAATAACGAGGATAATCAAGAAGATGATCAGATAATTTTTCTCCTTGAACTATTTTTCTTCTAGCGTCATTTAAAATATTTTGATAATAATAATTCTTAGAAGTCCTTGAGCATATTCCTAAAGACTTATTAAAGCTAATTCCACTTTTTATCAAAAGAGAGAGCATAGAAGAAAATTGTGATAAATTCTTAAATTTTATAATTTTCCCAATAATTGGAATATTTAAAATTAAAAGATGAGAAAAAGGTCTCACAAACTTTCTTTTTAAAAGCCATGCTAAAAATAAAAAGAAAAATAAGAATGAAAAGAAAAATAAGAAACCGTGATTTTCTATAAAAGAGGAAAATGCAATCAAGGCTCTTGTGGTTATTGGTAAATCTATTTTAAGTCCTTTGAAAATTGGTGTAATTTTAGGTAAAATTACAAAAGCAATTCCTAAGCCAACAACAAGACTTAGAGTAATAACAATAATTGGATAGGCAAGCGCCGAACGGATTTTTGATATTAATTCCCTATCCCGATTAACTTGCTCAGCGATTCTTTCTAAAGAATTTTCTAGATTTCCCGATTCTTCTCCAGCACGAACAGATGAAATCATAAATTCCGAAAATATATCAGGAAAATCAGAAAAAGAAGAAGAAAGAGATCGCCCGGAATTAATTGACTTAGCTATTTCTAAAACCACATTTCTCATTCTAACTTTTGATTGCCGAGACAGAATATCTAAAATCTCACTAATACTTAAACCAGATTTAAGCATCAAAAATAAATTACGAAAAAAAACCTCTTTCTCCTTAAGGCTGATGCGGTTAAATATAGATTTATTTAGAGTTTTGTGGAACATGTTATGAATTGTAAATTAAATTACTAACACCCCCCTTGTCATTCCCGGCGAGCGGAGCGAGGGAAGGGAATCTCTGGAAAAACAATAAATGATAATAAAAAATTAATGGTGTAATTCCCGATTGATGTACGAAGCAACATCATCTCTCCAATAGTCACGTCTATTTCTTCTCCCGAGATTCCCCTCCCTCGCTCCGCTCGCCGGGAATGACAAAAAGGGGGGAGTGCTATCAATAAGCTGTTCAAACTCATAACAATAAATAATATAAAAAGAATCAAAAATCTAAGTCTTAGTAACCCTCAAAACCTCATCAATACTAGTAACCCCATTTACAGCTTTATCTAATCCATCTTCCAAAATACTAATCATTCCCTCACTCAAAGCTTTTCTATTAATTTCATCAGCCGAGGCATGACTAACAATTAATTCTTTTATGGCAGAGCTCAATTCCATAATTTCATAAACACCAACTCTTCCCTTATAACCACTCCCAGCACAAATTTTACATCCCTTAGATTTATAAAAAGTAATGTCTTCTATTTTTTTATTTTTTTTCTCAAAATAAGATCTAATTACATTATCACTTTTCATGGCAAATAATTCATCGTCATTCAAGTGATAAGAATATCGGCATTTCTCACACAATCTTCGTACTAAACGCTGAGCAACAATAGCGTTTACTGTTGAACTTACTAGATAAGCTTCAATCCCCATATCAAGCAAACGATTTATGGTAGTAGCGGCATCATTAGCATGCATAGTAGACAAAACTAAATGACCAGTCATGGCAGAATTAACAGCTATTTTAGCGGTTTCTATATCTCTAATTTCTCCCACCATAATAATATCTGGATCCTGACGAACAATAGCCCTTAAACCTTTGGCAAAAGTTAAATCAACTTTTGGATTTACTTGAATTTGGCTCACTCCTTCCAAATTATATTCCACTGGATCCTCAATTGAAGAAATATGAACCTGCTCCGTATTTAATATTTTTAATATTTCATAAATAGTAGTAGTTTTGCCTGATCCGGTAGGACCAGAACTAACCACTAAACCATGCGGGTCTTTAATTATTTTTTGAATTTTCTCATAATTTTTCCTTGACAAACCAATACTATCTAGATCTAAAGCCCCTGAAACATCAGTCAACAAACGCATTACAATATTTTCTCCCTCATTAACAGGAATAATAGAAACACGAATATCTATACTATTATCCTCTATCTTATATCTAAACTTCCCATCCTGAGCTCGCTGATGCTCATCAATCCGCATTTTTGAGAGTATTTTAATTCTAGAAATAATTAATTCAGCCTTTTCCTTTGGAATTTCAGACATAACATGCATAAGTCCATCTATTCTAAATCTAATAACATACATTTTTAAATGAGGCTCAATATGAATATCACTAGCTGCGCTCAAAAATGCATGCTCAATAATAATATCTACCAGCTTTATAATTTCGCTTTCATCAAGATTACTGTCTTCAGACTGGAACACATCCTTGATCTCCTCTTTCAAACTCCCTTTATAAAATTTTAAAACACCAAGAAAATCATTATTAGTCATTAAATAAATTTTTATTTTTTTCTGAAACTTTGTTTTTAAAAAATTTTCTAACTCTAGATCATCGTAAGGATCAACAAAAGCGACCTTAACGCTATCTTTATCTTCCGAAAAAGCAATAACTTTTTTAGACCTAGCTACAAGTTCAGGAATTTTTTTAAAAGTTTTTTCATTTATTTTTTCATTTCTTAAATTTATAAAAGAAAGTTTTAATTCTTGCGCTATTAACTGCCCAAGCTCCTCGTCTTTTATAAATCCTAAATCTACTAAAGATTTATTAATCTTTATGTTTTTAGACTTAGAGTTTTTTAAGGCCAACAAAAAATCAACCTCCTTAATATAACCAGGTTTAATTAGAATTTCTTTAAGTTTAGAAATTTCTAAAAACATTTTATTTTAAATAAAATTCAATTTTTTCGATAACCTCAGCCATGGAAAAATTAGCTTTAATTAAATAATCAACCGCTCCGAGCTCTTTACCTTTTGTGATGTCTGTGTCTTGCCCTAAATTAGAAAGAATAATCACTGGAAGATTTTTAAATTTTTCATCTTTTTTAATTTCCTCTAAAACTTCAAAACCATTCATCTCGGGCATAATAATGTCTAAGAACACTAAATCCGGATTATAAGACTTAATTTTTTCTAAAGCCTCCTTCCCATCTTTAGCATGCTCTACATCATAACCAGCTCGTTTTAAACCATCTAAATAAGCCAAAGAAATAAATTTATCATCTTCAGCTAAAAGAATTTTTTTACTTTTTTTTTCTTCATTAGTCATATTTTTAATTTAATTTTTAAATTTTTAAATTTTTAAATTTTATAAATAAATTTTAAATCTTAATTTTTAAATAAATTTATTAAAATTATTTTGTTTAAAAATTAAATATTATTTCAAAAATTTAAAAATTATAAAATTTAAAAATTAAGACAAAGACAGCCCCTTCTCCCCCTTCTTCTCCTTCATTCCCTTCTTCGGTAAAGTTACATAAAAAGTCGTTCCCTTATTTTCTTGAGACTCAAACCAAATCTTACCACCCGAAGTTTCTACTATCATTTTGGCGACATAAAGTCCTAATCCAGTCCCCTCAGTTTCCGTTTTAACAGCATTATCAGCTCTAAAAAATTTCTGAAACATTCTATCTTGTAATTTACGAGGAATACCAATACCATTATCGCTTACTTTTATTAAAATATCACTTTTATTATATTCACTTAATTCAACTTTAACAAATCCACCTTTCTCACGAGAATATTTAATAGCATTCGTGATTAAATTATGAACTACCTGTCTCACTAAATTTTTATCAATAGAAATTTCTGCCAATTTCTTCTTGGGTTTCAAAAATTCAATTTTACATTTTTTAGCCTGAGCTAAAGGTTGGGCTTCGGACATTATTGTGGAAATAAAATTTTCCATGAAAACTGGCTCCGGCACAATACTTAATCGTCCAGATTCAATCCGACTAACATTCAAAAGATCATTAACAAGTCTCACCATCCTATCCGTTGATTGATAGATATTATCTAAATAATTTTTCTGATCTTTTTTAAGTTTACCAACTTGCTCATTCATAAGCATTTCCGTAAAAAGCTTTATAGCAGTAAGCGGAGTACGTAATTGATGTGAAGCTACAGACACAAATTCAGTTTTCATGTTATCAATTTGTTTTATCTGCGTAATATCATGCATCACCATAGCTGAACCCATAATCTTTCCTGTGTCATCTTTAACTGGGTTAATTAAAATTTCCACAAATTTGTCCCCAATCTTTATTTCTTTTAGATTTATAACTTCCCCCTTCTTAATACAAAGGTTTAATTTATCCTCTAGATTTTCCCCTGTTTCTTTAACTGCTTCAAAAATTTTACTTAAATCATTATTTTTATCGTCACTTTGAGCTAAATTAAGCGCCGCTGGATTAATTAAATTTATTTCCCCTTTTTCATCAAACATAATAATACCATTACTAGTACTATTAACCAAAGATTTTGTTTTTGAATGTTGAGATTTCAAAGAAGACATAATTCCAGACACAAATACACCAACAGTAAGCATAGAAGCATTAAGTAAATCTATATTTTCACTGCTAATTTTATCTTTTGTGCGAAAACAAATAATACCAAGATTTTCCGATCCGTGGCGCAAAACAAAACATCTTTTCTTATACTTTTTGTTAATTTTTAAAATACCTGGCTTCTTCCCAAAAATTCTAGGATCTAAAGAAATGAGAGAATCTACTTCTTTTTTTCTTATTTTAAATTCTTCAAGCAAAAATTTCTTAATTCTATTTTTTGTTTCAAAAATTATTTCATTTTCCATTTTTTCATTACAATAAATACGGAAAATATTTACTTTCTTTTCTGCTTGTGAAAAAACAAAAAAAGCAGTCGCTTTAAAATCAAAAATATTATTTAAATGCTTATATAAGATGTCTGCAATCTGTTCAAAATCATTTGCCCTTGAAAGATCTCTGCTCAAAGAAACAATAAATTCCAATTCTTTTTGTTTTTTCTCTAAAATATTTTTAGAATTACTTAAATCAGCCTGAGATATACTAGCATCTTCTAAAATATTCAACATAGCTTTTTGTTGATTTTCCAAATTATCTTTATCTTTTTGAATATTATTTAAAATTATTTTCAATTGATTAGTTTTAGCTTCTATTTCACCTTCAAGATTACTCTGATATTTCTTCTGATCTTTTTCTGCTTTCTCTATGTCTTCTCCGGCCTGATTTATAGTTTTACCTAAAAGTTCTAACTCGTCTCGAGTATTAATATTAATTTTATACTTAAAATTTTTGCGCGCTAATTCTTTCGCACCTTTAGTTAATTTTAAAATTGGAGAAACAAGACTACGCGAAAATAAATAACTCAACAAGATTGCCAAAAGGGTTATTAAAATTCCAATTCCAATAAAAAATATTCTTAGATATGCTAAAGGCGCTCTAGCTTCTTTGAGCGAAGTCTCAAGTAAAAGACACCAATTAAGTTCTTTAATATAAAAATGTGCCCCCAAAACTTCCTCGCCTAAAATACCATAATAATACTGTGTTTCTACATAATGTTCAAGCGATCCATAACCTTTAAGATCACGATATTTAAAACAATTTTTAAAATTATTTAATTCTTTCACATTAGAATAGAAAAAAGTTCTTCCTGAATCAAAATTATTCATAATATCACCTCCATCATCCACCAAATAAACAACTTCTTTTTTATTTGTATCCTTACCGGTATTCATAAGCTCAGAAAATTGCTCATAAGCAAACTGCTCTATTATAACTCCAATAAACTCTCCAGTAAAACGATTATATATTGGTATAGCTGCAAAAATTTTTAATTTTTCATCACTTCTACAAGCACAATTAAAAATTACTACATCTTGGCTTGATTTTGATTTCTCATAATTTATAGCAAATTTTTTTCTATCGAATCCCAAATTACTAATATTAGTTCCAATACCAAAAACCTTTTCTGCCTCCCACCAAACACGATCATCAGCCCCAATTAAAAATAAATTTTCAAAACCATAAGCTTTTCTATACTCCTCTAGAAAACTCTCAGCTTCTCCCATTAGCTGAAACGAAGAATCAAAATCATCTAAATAGGTAGTCGCCGCCACACTAAAATATACCCCGTCACTAGTGCTAATTTTAAGTGGAGCTATATACATATATTTTTGTTTAATAGATCCGTCTTGCTCTCGCCAATCGTAAAAACCACTTGCCACTTTTCCGTTCTGAGAAGCTTTCATAATCTGCCAAAAATCAGGTAACTTTTCTGCTAAATTTTCTAAATTCATATCTACAATGTCTGGATTTTTATGAAATCTACAAACCAAAGAATTATAATTAGTAAGAGCCGTATAGCCCGTAGTCCCTACTGATTGAACTGCTATTTTTTGAAACTCAGGGTCTTCTTGTAAATCAGCTACACTCATATCAGGATGTTCTTTTAAAAACAACTCTATTTGACCAGATACTTCAAGCGCTTTATTTTTAATTTCAAGCTTAGCATAATTTATGTCATCTTTTATTTTTTTATTAAACATATTTCTAATAACAACATTTTTTCCCAAAATACGCATATCAGTCTTCCTCTCTTCTAAATAGTGTTCTAACCACTTGCCTTTTTCATTAACAAGTATTTCAATTTCAGAATATATTGACTGCTCAATGTTTTTCTTTTCTCGAAAATAAGCTGAAAATCCAAAAATAAATGAAGAAGAAATTGATACAAATAAAAATGCTAAAAGCAACTTTTTACCTAATCCAATTTGTTTTATATTAATTTCAAAGAGCTGATGAATATACATAGTTCTAATCATTATCAAAAATAAAAATAAAACAAAAACTCCCCCCAAAGAAGGAATATTAAAAGCAAATAAAACTGGAATAAAATTAGTTAAAACAACAGCCATTATGATTAAGAAAAAACCTAAAGCGATTGAACTAATTATTTTTCTTTGTTCATTTTTTTGCCTATAAGCTTGGTAAAATTTAAAAAATACCAAAATAAAAGTTGCTATTAAAAAAATAGCAAAAATAAAATATAAAGGACCATTCATAAGATCTCTCCCCCAAGC
Organism: uncultured Gammaproteobacteria bacterium; assembly: GCA_964505405.1. Lineage (GTDB taxonomy): Bacteria > Patescibacteriota > Patescibacteriia > Patescibacteriales > UBA12075 > CAZDHZ01. The sequence continues at coordinate 38,960 of CAZDHZ010000001.1, forward strand.
CTCTGGTTCACTAAGCTTACTTGCAAATAAATCTGTAGTTAAACTTAAAATAGAAATCACAACAGCTATTACATTTAAGCTAATCCATGTTTTTTTGTTCATCTCCTCTTCTATAATCGCCGAAGAAAATCTATATAACAATGGACCATAAAAAACCGTAGCTGAAATAACAATCCGCCATAAAATTATAAAAGAATCCCCTAAGCTAAAAAGCCTAAAAATAAGCTCAATTACTTGCCAAATAACAAACACATGAAGCAAAAGCAAAAAAGCTCTAACTTGTTTGTTTTTTCTTTTTGGAACAAGCAAAGCGAACAAAGCAAAAGTAGCAATTAAAATAAAAAATGTAGATATGGAATAAACACTAATATTCATTTATTTCTTTTTAAGTTTTTTAATTTCCTCCTTAAGTTCAATCATTTTTAATTCTCTATTCATAGTAACTTTTTGAAATTTTTCCAATTCTTCCACCTTATTACCAAGGGCCTCTTGCGTCTTAATTTGTTGTTTAATTAAACTTTCTTTTTCTAAACTAGACTGCTCTTCTTTTTTTAATTGCTCTAAAAGTAGTTCACTGCTCTTTTTTAGCTCTCCTGTTTTATTTGCAATTTGTTTTTTTAGAGAACTAGATAATAAAAAATTAAAAAATAAAGCAATTACTAAAATGGAAAGTATAATACTAATTGTAAAATACCAAATTCTATTTATATTACTATTTGATGAAGCATAAATACTATCTAGCGGTGTGACCAAAACTATTTCCCAATTATTTTCCCCCACCTTAAGTGGATAATGTGTTTTTAAAAAAATATTTGAATCTTTGTTTGAAGAAAGCAAAGACGGTAATTGAGCATGATAAGGTTTTCTCAACTTTATGGCCTTAGATACATCCTCTGGAGTTTTAACAATACTACCATCAAAACCATAAGATTTTTTTTCTGTTACTAAACGAATCATCTTAATCTTGCTACCCTTTATATTACTCAAGTAATTATCAAATATAGTATCCAGATAGATATTAATTCTTAAAATACCTTCTAATTTATTAGAACGATTAACGGGAACAACAATAGAAAAAATTCCTTTACCTGCAGTATTTTCAAAAATATTAGAAATTTTAAATTTACCAGTTTTTAAAACTTCTATTACTCCTGGCTTTTTACTAAAATCAATGCAATTATTTTCTGTTTCTTCCTCAAAAGAAACTCTATCCAAAAACATACCCCTAGAATCTAATAAGTTTATGCTTTGACTATATTTAGAAATTCTCTTAAATAAACGTTTTAAACGAACATGATCTTCAATTTTATTTCCCGCTAAAAAATCTAAATCATTACTAGTTATTATGACATTATTAACCACAGCATCCAAACTAGCCTCAATTTCCCTCACGGTCTGTTTAACTAAAAGCATCTGTTGATCCTGATAAGCGCTCATTGTGCTCTTTTTTATGCTTTCAGTAACTTGGTAAGTATTAAAAACAAACAAAATGATAATGGCTAAAGCTGCAATTACTAATAAAACCATTATGACTCTTCCTTCAAATGGGATCACTTTAAAACGGTATAAAATAAATAAAACTAAAGAAACTAGTAAAATTAAAGCTATAAACCAATAAACTACTTTAATCAAATCTAAATCATGAATATCACTTTCTTTATTCTCTAAATTACTCATCTTCGGAGAATCTATAATTAAACTATCCGCAGAAACAACAGTAGCTATATACCACTCTCTATCAGAAATATTAATTTTTTGATAAGCTGCCACTAAGTTCTCACCCTTATCCATAAATTCAACAAAACCAGAATTACCTTTTAGCTGACTAGATAAAATTGGTGAAGCATCTTTTTCACTCTCGCTTAAAATAAATTCTGGATTACGAGAATCATACAAAGTTGTCACCCAATCAGAACTTATTTCTCCCTCGGCATTTTCATAAGCTTTATCCAGAAAAAGATTATTATTATTATTATTATTAAAAGCTTTATAAATTGCACTAGCTCTAAAATTAATCATAATTAAACCAAGTCTTT
>CAZDHZ010000001.1:41095-49532 GCA_964505405.1 uncultured Gammaproteobacteria bacterium
AAAGCTTTATAAATTGCACTAGCTCTAAAATTAATCATAATTAAACCAAGTCTTTCTCCATCAACCTCAATAGGCATAATATACCTAATAACAGGCTCATTAGTTAAACGCGCAATACTGATTGGCGAAATATAAACCTCATCACTAGCAACAATCTCAGGATTAATAGCATCCTGGAACCATGATTTATCTCCTTTATAGTCATTTGTATCTTCCTCTCCATTAATAACTCCATTAACTACAAAGCCATTTTTATAAAACATTCTAACCATCACAACTTCATCAGGATTTTGATTATAAAATCGTAAAAAATACTCATAAACATCATTCCAATATTTTTCTTTATCTTTCGGATAAAACTTTTTTTCATTTTCATTATTAACTAATATTCCCTCCTCATCAACTTGTTTAAGTAAATCTTTTAAACCTATTGTCTGGGACAGGGATTTAATATCCCGACTAAAGCTATCAATAATAATTTTAATTTTGTCCGCTCCATCTTGAGCGGAACGCAATAAATCTTTTTCTGCTACTCCAATTTGGTTCTCCTTTTTACTATCACTTGATTTATCAGATATCTCATATTCATCTAAATAAGTTGAAGCTCCTAAAAAGAATGAATAAGCATCCGCAGTTTTAGCGTCAACACAGTGATGATAAGTATATTTATCTCTTATCTTCCCATTAATATCAGCCCACTTATAAAAACCGTCAGAATCTTTACAGAAATTAGGCTGCACACTTTTATTAAATATTTTCCATATCGCTGGAAACTTATCCTTAAAATCATTATAAGACGTTTCTCTTATTTTTGGATCTGGGTGAAAATCGAGAAAGCCTGTTTCACGTGTTACAAGATAGGTATATCCAGTTTCCCCAACCTGCTGAACTGTTAATTCCTGAAATAATGAATCTTCTTTAAAATCATCTAAACTTTTTTCTGGATTTGCTTTAATATAAATCTCAATTTGCTTAGCTATATCAAAAGCCTTCTGTTTAATTGCATCTTTAGAATAAGAAAAATTATTTTTAATTTTATATTTTTCTAAATATTTTTCCGCTGCCATCTCATTAATATAAGTAGTAGCACCAACAAACAATTTCTTGCCATCTGCAGTTGTAGAATTTACACAAGCCGTATATAAATATTTTTCTGTTTCTTCCTTATCAGCTTCTTGCCATTTATAATAACCATTTGCCTCTTTGCATTTTTCACCAATAGTTTCAGAAAAAATTTTCCAAAAATCAGACAATTTATCTTTTAAAAGATGTGAATCAGTATTAATTAAAGCTTCCTGGGGATGAAAATAAAAATATCCACTTTCTGAATCTATCACACCAGTATAACCAGTCTCACCAACTTTCTGCACAGCAATGCTTTTAAAATCTATATCATTTTGTAAATCCTGAAGACTTAAATCTGGGTGCTCTTTTAAATAATTATCAACCTGTTCTGCTACCTGTAAAGCCTTTAGCTTAATTGATAATTCTTCAATATTTACATTTTTATCAGCTAAAGCAGTTTGGGCAAAAGAAAAAGTAATAAACACAAACAAAATAAATATTAAATTTTTTACCCTCAGGGCACCTTGCACCCTCAGGGCACCTTGTATTTTCTTAAGATTCATTTATTTTTTCTAATTTTTTAATTTTCTTTTTAAGCTCAATCATCTTAAGCTCTCGATCAACTACAAATTTATTAAATTTTTCCAACTCTTTATTTTTAATCTCTATGAGCCGACTTGCCTTTTTTTGCTCAGTAATATCAACGAAACTCTCTACTAAAACTTTTCGTCCGTCTAAAATAGTTTTCGTAACAGTTTTGTAAATTGGTATATTTTCGCCTTTAGAATTTATTAAAATTTTCTCTGAATTATCAACTTTTTGCCCCAAATCAGTAATGGGGCAAGCACCAACTTGCACTGGACAAATAAATTTATGACAAACATGTCCTACAATCTTCTTTATTGGTAAACCGATTAAAGTAGCAGCTGTTTCATTTACATCTATTATTTCATGTTTTTCTGCGTCAACCATAATAATCCCTAATTTAATTGAATGCAAGATAGTACTTATTTTTTCCTTAGATTTTAAAATCTCATTTTCGGCATTTTTTCTTTCTGTAATATTTCTCACTGAATGAATAACTTTTTCTATTTTTCCATTTTTCAAAACAGGAGAAATAGATATTGAAATCCAGGCATTTAAAGTTTTTTCATATATCTCCGCATAGGATCGTTTCCCAGTTTCTAGCGCCTCTTTCATTGGACATTCCTTTATCGGCTCATCTGTCTTATGGAAAAACTTAAAGCATTTTTGGCCAACAATATCTTCTTTATTGATTTTTAAAATATCACAAAGAGTCTTATTAACATTTAAAACCGTAAAATCAGGAGCATGAATTGAGATTCCATCAGATATAGCGTTAAAAGTTTCTGACCATTCTAGAGCGAGTTCTGCGGCTTCTTTTTCTTTTAACTTTATTTCACTTATATCTTCCACAAAAATTAAAGCTTTTTTCTCTTTCCCTTCATAAATTGGTACACCGCCAAAATTTCTAATTGTAGTTTTTTTACCCACCGAAGACTTGTAATTAATGTTTTTTAAAACAAATCTTTTCCCCTCAAAAACTTTTTTTATTTTAGGAACAATTTTATGTTTTTGATAATTAATATGTTTAAAAAAATTAATCTTCATAAAACGATTTCGGTCAGCCGCAGAAATCTCAAGCATAGCATCATTTACATAATCGACTCCTCCCTTTTTATTTATAATATAAATTCCAAAAGGAGCATTATTTAAAACCGCGCGTAAAGATTTATTTTTTTCTTTTAAATCTTCTTCTTGCTTTTTTTGCTCGCTTAAATCTTTATAAATAACTAATAAATCGCCATTAGTCAGACGTTGAATATTATTTTCTCTCCAACCCTGAATACGCTTATCTTTGTAAAATTTTGTTGGATGATTTCTTCTTTTCCCATCTTGAAAAACTTTTTGCATCACCTCAAATAAACCTAATTTTTCAACTCCCGGAAATATTTTTAATAAATTTTTACCCAACAAATCTTTTCTTTTAATCTTCTCTATTTTTTCAACTGCCTTATTGAAATCAACAAAAATAAAATCACTTGCATTTTCATCAACAGGACGATAGACAACCACCCCAGAATCTATAGAATTAAAAACCATCTTGTAAGCTTTTGCTTCTGTTAAATTATTTTTTTTAACTAGCATATTTTATAAAATAAAAACCATAGCTAAAAACTATGGAATATTATTGCCTAAATTTTCCTCCTTTAATTAAGAACATGGAAAACAAATTAATTTCTTTATTTATTATACCATAAAAACTTATTAAAATACAAATTTTAACGACTATACAACATTAAGTGCGGTGGATAACTCACTTTGAGGATGTAAATTATTAATTTAAATTCATTTTTACTTTAACAATATATTACAGATCTCTCCTCGCTATCGCTCGTTCGAGATGGCAAAGATGAGCATTTATTTTATGAAATACTGCCATACTATCTAATATAAATCATTTTATTATTTAAATCTCCGGAAAACTCATGCGAAATTCAGTGCCCTCACCCAGCTTGCTCTTAAGCCAGATTTTTCCTCCGTGCTTTTCCATTATTTTCTTGCAAATCGCCAGCCCCAAACCCGTACCAGGCATATTATTTTTAGCCCGATAAAATTTTTCAAACATATGCGGTAAAGATTCCGGCTCTATGCCCGAACCTGTGTCGCTAACGCTTAGCAAAGCTTCACCATCTTCTTGAATCGCCTTAATCATAATAATTTTCTCGCTTGACTTTTCCATATATTTAGCCGCATTACTTACTAAATTACTAAAAAGCTCTTCCAATTTTTCCCTTTTACCCATAATATAAATCCCAGGCGAAATTTCATAATCAATCTTTATTTTTTTGTCTTCTAAGGAAACTTCAAAATATTCAATCTGGTCCAAAAGCAAATCGCTTAAATTGATTTTTTCTTTTTGAAAACTGTCGTCAATGGCTTCAAGACGAGCTAAATTAAGCATATCATAAATAAGATGGGAAATTCTATTTAAAGATTTTTCAAAAATTTTAAAATCTTCATGGTTGGAATATTTAATCTTTAAATCCTCAAGCTTGCCTTTAATAACCGTTAAGGGCGTTTGCAGTCCATGCGATATTTCCAGCATCATCTGCTTCTGCTCTTCCTGCAATTCCTTAATTTGTCTAGTTCTTTCTTTAACCTTTTTTTCCAAGTTTTCCGAATAATCTTTAACCTCTTCATAAAGTCGAGCTTTTTCCAAGGCGGAAGCGACTTGATAAGAAAATGTTCCCAGAAGCTTAATATCATCCCGACTATAAATATCTCCAGATAATTTTTCTCCCAAAAGAAAAATACCGTTAACTTTGTCACCCAAAAAAGAAAACACCATTAATTCAACATTGTTTTTTTTAATAATTTTTTTAATAACGCTTTTCTCATCCTCATCGTATTGATCCAGAAAAGAATCATTAAAATCTTCTTTAAGTATTATTTTACGATTATATTTTAAGCTTTTCTCAGATATTTTCCTGCAAAATTCCTTAGGACACTTAGAAAATCCTTCTTCTCCATCAAAAATCAAAAACTCTTTTGGTAAAACAACATTAATATTTTTAATTTTTAAAATTTCTTTAATTTTATGACTCACTTCTGCGGACAACTTTTTCAATGAAATATTTCTATTTAAAACCTCGCTTAAAGAATAAACCGCATCTTTAAAATCATATTTATCTTTAAAAAATATTTTGTCTGTAATACGACGAAAATATTTTTCAATAATCGGGACACCATAAATTCCAAGTATAATTGTCACAATTGTCCCAACAAACATATTCAACTTAAGAGATTCTTGAAAAATAAAATTTAATATAAATAATAATATAAAATAGAAAGATAAAATTATAGAAAAAGACCCCAAATAAATAGCACTTCTTTGTAAAATTATCCTAATATCAAACAAACGATGCTTAATAATTGAATAAGCCGTTAAAACTATTAAAAAAATAACGCTAAAATTTCCGAAACGAAAAAACAAAAGAGAAGAATTATTCTGAAAGAAAATATTAATACCAAGCCCGATAGAAGCACCTAATAAAAACCCCCATAAAACATAAAGTGATTGAACCCTTCGAACTCCTTTTAGTCTTCTATATTTTAAAAATAAAATAAAAACGCCTCCACCTAAAAAAACAAATACCCAAAAAACATAAAAAATAAAAAATGGACCTTTTTCAAAACTAATCAGCTCGCTATAAACAAAATTTCTAATAATCAAATCACCACTTGCCAAAATAGAAAGCAATAATAAAACTAAAGACAAAATAAAGATGTAAATTTTTTTTAATTTTTTGTTTTCTAAAAAAGAATAACAAAACAAAAACCAAAAAAAACCTAAAAAAGGCGCCACGATAAAATCAACTCTTAAAAATAAAGCACGAAATCCACCTAAATTCTGCTCATTTTCTAAAAAATTCGCCAAAAGCCACATAATCGCCCAAAAGGTCATCATAAAAAATTGCCTATTATCTCTCTCCTGCGGACTTTTTTTATATACCAAAACACCCAAATAAAGAAAAGAAATAATAATACAAAAAAATACTAAATTAATAAACATATTTTATTTTTTATAATTAAATAATTAAAAGCGACACAAAAAACAATAGTGCCGCTTTGATATTTTAAGGAGATTCAACAATGACCCCCCAGCCCAAGCTTTCTTCGTCAGGAGGAAAATAATTACGGCGAACGGCTACAATCTTAAAACCGTTCTGTTTAAAAAATCTTACTTCCAAATCCTTTTTTGCTCTCTCCATAACCAGCTTTTCGTTAACTTCTTCCGGTTTTATATTGTTTTTTTTAACATAGGTTCGCAAAGACGGTATCCGACAACCTAAAAATCCACGAGATAATTTTTTTTCATATTTCAAGGATATAGACATTTTAATCAATTCACTTGCTATCCCAGGCATACCAGGCAAAACTGTCATATCGTCCCCATAAAAAGTGTCTCCTCTAGGATCATAATTGTCCAATTGTCCGTTTCCACTTACTTCTAACCAAATAGGGTAATAACCAACCGGATAATTCCATTTAATTCTATGGATTACAACTACCCCCATAATAACATTATTTTGCTCAGCAATAAATATACCATCTGAAAAAACATTTATTCTCTTTTCCCAGATATCAGATCCAGCACCCATATCTTCTCCCCAAACTTTTTGCTCCAAAATAACCAATTGCGGAACATCTGATAAAACAGCATTGCGATAAATAACATTCTTTTCCATCTTTCCCTCCATTTCCTAAGATTGATAGCAAGAGCAAATCTCAAGTTCATTTAAAACTTTAATATTATGGTTTAGTCTTAAATCTTCCAATGCTTCTAATATCTTATTTTGACACTTGGGACAAGACATTGGATAAGCGGTTGGAAGTGGCCAATCAAAAAATTCTCCCAAATGCCATTTGTTGGAAATAAGGTCAATTTTTTTAATAAAATCAACAATGAGCCATAGACTAGGAATTATCAAGCATTTTTTTTTGTACAAAACATACCACATAGTCCCAGGATGGACACAATAAACTTCTATATTAACAATGTCTGATCCCTGATCCCAAGCAAACTTAAGGGTTTCAATTGTTTCTTTGATTATTTCTCTCTCTGTTAAAAACGGACACCCCAACAGAACATAGGTTCCAACTAAAAAATTATTTTTTTTGATAATCTGAATAGCTTTTTTATAATCAGATATTTTTAGATTTTTCTTAATATATTTATTTCTGATAATTTCATTAACAGATTCTAATCCTAAATTTATTTTTATTTCCTTTTTCCCTACTTTTTTTGACCAAAAATATAACTTTTCTTTATATAAATCAATATATTCCGGTCTTGATTCTATTATAAGCTTTTGTGCCTTGCTTTGTATAAAATAATGTAGAACCAACTTTTGTGCTTGAAGTGGAAATTCAATATCATTTAAAAAACTTCCAGCCATAAAAACACACATTGTATCAATTTTTTTCTTTTCAGTTTCATAATAAAAATAATTCAAAAAAATTTTGACCAATGCAGTAATCGCCAGAGGATGCAAATTTCTAAAACCATATTTCACAATTTCACGATTAAAACCACACATAGCACAACCACCTTGGGAAAAATAATGTTCACAACCGAAACTAGGTAAAGCTAAAATAAATTTATTTATTTTTCTACCCTTCAGGGCATCAAACTCAGTTCTTTCATTAATTATCTTTTCTCCCAAACACTTAATAAAAATTCGACAAAAAATTTTCAAAATAAAATCCAAACCGATTTTTTCAATAATTTTAAAAATAAATAAAAGAAAATAAGCAAGGCCACCTGAGAAAACAAAAAACATTCTTTTTTTCATGCTCACCATTATAAGTCCTCCTTTTTTTTAGATTTTAGATTATAGCCTAATATATAAAAAATTATTTCGTCTCCTTAATTGAAATAGTTTTTATTTTTTAAAAAGAACAATCACTTAATTTAAGTATAGATTATTTAAATGAAATAAAAATAAAATAAAAATAAGAATTTTATGAAATAAAAAATAAGAATAAAAAAACCACAGTAGAGACGAGGCATGCCTCGTCTCTACTGTGGTTTTTTTATTCTTATTTTTTTATTTATTATTATTTCTTCAAATCAATCTTATAACCCCATCCAGAAATATTGTGGATTAATTTTTTTTGGTTCTTGAAGTCAATTTTTTTTCTTAAACTTCTAATATGCGCCTCAACCGTATTGGAAAATAAATCGACACCCGCATCCCAGACATGATCCATAATCATAGAACGGGACAAAACCGTTCCAGGATTTTTTAAAAAATATTCCAAAAGTAAAAATTCTTTTTTTCTTAAATAAATATCTTTCCCAGCTCTCTCTACTTTATGTTTCTTTAAATCTATAATAAGATTATCCATCCCAAGAATATCTCCCTCTATTTTCTCCGGTCTTCTCAAAAGAGCATTAATTCTCGCTAAAAGTTCTTCTAAGGAAAAAGGTTTTGTTAAATAATCATCCGCTCCAGCATTTAGCATTTTTATTTTCATATCCGTATCCGCCTTAACAGACAAAACAATAATCGGAATGTTATTCCCCTTTCCCCTTAAATTTTCACAAACCTCCAGTCCGCTTTTCTTAGGCATCATATTATCTAAAACTATTAAATCATAATCCCCTGTTTGCGCCAAAAACAAACCGCGCTCCCCGTCTTCAGCCGTATCTACAATAAAACCCTGAGTCTTCAAACTCTTTTCTAAAAAATCTAAAATTTCTTTTTCATCTTCTACAATCAGTATTTTCATAAAAATTTTTATTATACAAATATTATAACACATATAAAAATAAGAATAAAAA
>CAZDHZ010000002.1:0-43968 GCA_964505405.1 uncultured Gammaproteobacteria bacterium
ATATTTTTATTTTAATATTTTGGTTAAGTTTAATAGCCGATATGTTTATTTATTATCGGATTAGCGAAGAGGAAAGATTAAAGCATAAAATAAGCCCCTTAACTTATTCCTTGAAAAATAAGTCTATAAAAATTCCGAAAGATTGGAAATCTTTAAATTTATCAAAATTTAAAAAAATTGATGTTGTGGGAGGCTATTCTGATTCAGCTTTAAGTGTTTTAGAAGAAAGTTTTGAATTGGCTAAAAAATTAGGGCATGATAAAATAGACCCTTTTCATATATTTTTTTCCTCTTTTAAGGATAGAGAAGTGGCGGCTTGTTTTTCTCGTCTTAATATTAATTCAGAAAAATTAATTACAAAAGTAAAAAAACATATTTCTTTACTTCCTCAAGGCGAATCTAAAATAGATTTTTCTCTAGAATCCAAAGAGATGCTTATTAAGGCTTATACAGGCGCTTATAATTTCGGGCAGAAAAAAGTAAGCCCTAAAAATTTTATTATTCCTATTCTGGAAACTAAGGGAATACTTAAGGAAATATTGTATGATTTTGAAGTTGATATTGATAAAATTTTTAATGTTATTTTATGGTTTGTAATTAATGAAAAACAAATAGAAAGTTATAAAACTTTTAAAAAACAGGCTCGTTTTAAACCCGGAACTAATATGGATCGTGCTTATACTTCTGTAGCTACTCCGATTTTAAACAGTTTAGGCTATGATTTAACCGTAGCTGCTAAATGGGGGCGTTTAGAATATTGTGTAGCTCGTGAAAAAGAAATTGAAAAAATTTGGCAGTACCTGGAAAGCGGAGAAAATGGCATTTTATTAGTCGGCTCCGAAGGGGTTGGAAAGAATACTTTGATTAGCGGAATAGCACAGTTAATGGTTAGGGAGGATGTGCCTAAATTTTTACAAGACAAACGATTAGTAGAGTTGGACGCCGCTCGTTTAATTAGCGGAGCAACGCCTGCACAGGCCCAGGGAAGAATGATGTCTGTTATTAATGAAGTAATTAGAGCTGGTAATATAATTTTATATATTAAAGATGTGGAAAATTTAATTGGGATATCTTCGGGAGAAGAAGAAAGTCTTGATTTGTCTGAAGTGCTATCTTCGGCTTTAGAACGCAGAAGTATTTATTGTTTTGCGTCTGCTACGAATGAAAATTATATTAAGTATATAGAAGGAAAATCTTTAGGAAGTGCTATGGCTAAATTAGAAGTAGAAGAGCCAAAAGATAATCAAGCTATTCAAATTATAGAAAGTAAAATTGGTCATTTTGAAGGAAAATATAAGGTTTATTTTTCATATAATGCGATTGAGATGGTTGTTGAGCTAAGCGAGAAATTTATTCATGATAAATATTTACCATCAAAGGCCGTTAAAATTTTGGAAATGGTGGCGGTTCAGGTTGAAAAGGAGAAAGGGGAAAACGCTATTGTGTCTAAAGAAGATATTGCTAAAGTAATTGGTGAGATGACCGGAATTCCGGCTACAAAAATAAGCGAAACTGAAGGTCAACAGTTATTAAAATTAGAAGAGAGAATTCATGAACGCATGGTTAACCAAAAAGAAGCCGTGAAAATGGTGGCGGCTAGCTTAAGGCGAGCTAGGACCGAACTTAGGAAAGGGGATCGACCGATTTCTAATTTTTTATTTTTGGGTCCGACTGGAGTTGGTAAGACGGAATTAGCCAAGGCTGTTTCCCAAATTTATTTTGGAGATGAGGATTATATGATTAGAGTTGATATGAGTGAATATCAGCATCCAGACAGTATTAAAAAAATGATTGGAGATGCTTCTGGCTCAAAAGGATATTTAACTGAGAAAGTTAGAAAGTCTCCTTTTTCTTTGATTTTGTTAGACGAAGTTGAAAAGGCTCATCCGGATATTTTAAATTTATTTTTGCAGGTTATGGATGATGGTCGTTTAACTGACGGGCAGGGCCGGACTATAGATTTTACAAACAGTATTATTATTGCTACTTCTAATGCTGGTGCTCATTTTATACAGGATGAAATTTTAAAAGGTAGTGATATTGAATTTATTAAAACTAGTTTAATAAACGAGCATCTTAATCAGATAATGCGTCCGGAATTAATCAACCGTTTTGATGGAGTGATTGTTTTTTCACCATTAAGTCGGGAAAATGTAGTTGATATTTGTAAATTGATGCTAAAGGGAATTGCTAAGTTATTAGAAGAAAAAGGAATTAATTTTGAAACTGAAGAAGAAGGGGTAAGAATTTTAGCTCAACTCGGATTTGATCCGAAATTCGGAGCTCGGCCTTTAAGAAGATTATTGCAAGACCGAGTAGAAGACTCTATAGCTAATAAAATATTAGAAGGATCTTTAAAAAGAAGGGATACGGTTGTGATTGATGAGAAGGGAAATGTGCAGGTTAAGAAGGGGATAGAAATATAAATGAAATATTGTAGATAAAATAAAAAAAGGCGCAATCGAAGTTTTTTGTTGCTTCTGGTTGCGCTTTATATCTTTGTTCTTTTATTCATTTCCCTTAGTGGGAAAATATCTCCTATGTGTTATGGAGAGTGCTATTTGCATCTCCTTGGGAGAATCATGTTTTTCTGCTATTTTTTTACATTCTTCTGTATAAGCCATCAGCATAACCTGATGGTTTTGGTCATTTGTTGATAGCTCTTCTTTCTCTGTTAATAAGCTCTCTGTCATATTCTACCTCCTTTTTTTGCTATAGTTCATTTATTTTACCACTTAGAAATATATCATATTCTTTAGAAATAATCAAGATGAATTTTTTGTTAGTAATTAAATTTTTATTATTTTCCTTAATATTAGCTTATATTTTTAGTATTTTTATTAGAAAAATAGCTATTTATTTTAAAATTTTAGATATTCCGGATAAAAAAAGGAAAATTCATCAAGAAAAAATTCCGCTTTTAGGTGGAGTCGCAATTTTTCTTAGTTTTTTTATTGTTTTGTTTTTAGCGCGTGATTATATTTTATCTGGGAATTTAAATCCTAGTCATTGGATTGGATTTTTTATCGGCGGGCTTATATTGATGATTGGAGGATTTTTAGATGATAAATATAAATTATCTCCGGGGAAACAAATTATTTTTCCAGCGCTCGCTTCTCTAGCAGTTATTTTAGGAGGGGTAGGAATAGAAAAAATAACTAATCCCTTGGGTGGATATTTATATTTGGATACGATTAAAATTAATTTAGGACATATTGGGGATACTGTTTTCTATTTTACTGTTTTTTCTGATTTATTAATTTTTTTATGGTTAATGGGTATGATCTATACTACTAAAATTTTAGACGGTTTGGACGGATTAGTTAGCGGAATTATCGCGATAGGCGCTTTTATAATTTTTCTTTTTACAATTAGCGAGCAATATTATCAGGGAGATATAGCTATTGCTAGTATTATTTTATTTGGAGCTTGTCTTGGTTTTTTAATTTTAAATTGGCATCCGGCTAAAATATTTTTAGGTGAAGGCGGGTCAGTTTTTTTAGGATTTTCTCTTGGGGTTTTGGCTATTATATCTGGCGGAAAAATTGCTATTGCTTTATTGATTATGGGTATTCCAATTTTAGATGTTTTATGGTCAATTATCAGAAGGCTTATTGCCGGAAAAAATCCTTTTAAAGCGGGCGATAGGAAACATCTTCATTTCAGACTTCTCGATCTAGGGTTAAGCCAAAAAAAAGCAGTTTTAATATATTATGTGATAGCTGGTATTTTTGGTTTGTCAGCATTATTTTTACAGAGCTTGGGAAAGATTTTAGCATTAGGAACGCTTGTTTTATTCATGATTTTAATTTTAATTTTATTTTATTATTTAGATCAAAAGAAAAAGAATGTTTAAATTTAAGAATCTTTATTTTAAAAATAAATATTTACTTGTATCGTGGACAATTTTTGTTTTTGTTTTAATTGCTTGGCCCATGCAAAACTACAAGGGCGATGTGATCACTTTTTATGATAAAATTGTTCATGCCTTATTGTTCGGAACTTTTTATTATTTACTTTTTATTTTTTTAAGAGAAAATAAGAAATTGGTTTATTATAAAATTTTTTTAATAAGTTTTGCTGTTTCTGTGCTATACTCAGCTTTTGGTGAATTTATTCAAAACTATGTTCCGGGTCGAACTGTTTCGGAATATGATTTTTTTGCCGGAGTGGCTGGGATATTTTTAACTTCAATCATAACTTATGTCCAATTTAGAAAATACGAAGTGCCCCGAGGGTACAAGTCGCCCCGAGAGTAAAAAGAAAATGCTTCTTCATATTTGCTGTGCCGGATGTGGAGTTTATGTTAGCCAAGTTTTAAAGGAGGATTATGATTTAAGCCTCTTTTTTTATAATCCCAGTATTTATCCGAAAGAAGAATATTTAAAACGAGAAGAAGAAGTAAAAAAACTAGCTGATCGATTTAATTTAAAGCTTATTGTGGGTGATTATGATCATGGTGCATGGTTAAAAAAAGTTAGGGGTCTGGAAAAAGAAAAAGAAAAAGGAGCACGATGTATGATTTGTTATTTTGATCGAATGGAAAAAACAGTTCTTTACGCTCAAGAGAATAATTTTGATATTTTTACGACTACCTTAACAGTTTCTCCTCATAAACTCGCTAAAAATATTTTAAGAATAGGTGATAATTTATCAAAAAAATATAATATAGAGTTTTTAGCTCAAGATTTTAAAAAGAAAGACGGATTTAAAAAAGCCTCCGCGCTTTCTAAAGAGCTAGGATTATATAGGCAGAATTATTGTGGTTGTGAATTTAGCCGTTACTAATTACAAATCTTTACAAATTTACAAATATTAATTTAAATATTCACAGCAATAAATAAAAAATTATAATAAATACATTTTGATTAATAAAAATTTTAAAATTAGAATTTATAAATTTATTATTTTATTCTAATTTGTGAATTCGTAATCTGTATATTTGTAATTAGTAACTATAAAGTGTTATAATAGCAACATGGATATATCTTATTATTTTAAGCAAGCTATAGAGAATAAGGCTTCTGATATTCATTTAGTGGAAGGCAGTATTCCGGCTTTAAGAATTAATGGGGAGTTAGTGCGTTTTAAGGAGAGCCCTATACCTTTTGGTGAATTGCGCCATTCTGTTTTTAACCTTCTAGACAAAAATATCCAGGAAAGATTTGAACGCAAAAAAGATATTGATATTTCTTTGGAATTGTTTGATAATAGATTTCGTATTAATTTGCATCTGCAAGGCGGTAAAATAGGTCTTTCTGCTAGGATGATTCCAAGGTTTATACCCGAACCGGATAAAATAAATTTTAGTGAAACAATTTATAATTTAACGCACCTAAAAGATGGATTGATTTTAGTAACTGGACCTTCCGGAGTAGGAAAATCCACTACTCTGGCTTCTATGATAAATATTATTAATAATGAAAGAAGATCTCATATTATTACCATAGAAGATCCAATTGAATATATTTTTGAAGATAAACAGAGTATAGTGGAGCAAAGGCAATTAGGGCGGGATACGGAAAGCTTTGCTGCGGCTTTAAAGTCCGCTTTACGCCAGGATCCTAATATTATTATGGTAGGTGAGATGCGGGATTTGGAAACGGTTTCGGCGGCTTTAACTGCCGCTACAACCGGACACCTTGTTCTTTCAACTTTACATACTTCAACTGCGGCTGAGACGATTGAAAGAATTCTAGATATGTTTCCAAATGAAAGGCATAAGTTAGTTGCTGATCAACTAGCTTCTGTTTTAAGGGCGGTAATCGCTCAGCAACTTCTTCCTTCAAAAAAAGGAGATTTAGTTGTAGCTCGGGAAATACTCATTAATACGAGAGCGGTAGCCAACTTAATTCAACAAAAACAAATTGAACAAATAAATAATATTATTCAAACTAGCGCTGGAGATGGAATGATTACCATGAATAAATCAATAGATAATTTATTAAAGGAGGGAAAAATCACTCAGCATGTAGCTCAAAATAGAAAACGAGACATGGAAACTCATGCGGTTTATTATTAACTAAACAAACATATGGCACCAGAAAAATGGGAATCAATTATTGGAAACATTAAAGATAAATTTAGTGTTTTAGACGAGGGGAAAGAACATATTGACGATGAAGGGGGCGTTGATATTCATTATATAGAATTTGAGGGGCCATTGGGGCGAATACGCTTGGAATTTGTTCAAAAACCAGTTATTCTTGATAAAAAAACAATTTATTCTAAAAGAATTGGTTCGGAAACAAAAGTAGATTATATTTATAGTGAAACTGAAAAAAGCGCGAAAATGACTGCTTATAAATGGGGTGAAGATAACGATGAGTGGCAGGAAATTAATCAAGATATATTTTCTTAAAATAAATATTCTATAATTTATTCAAATGAATTTTTAATATCTAATAATTAAATAAAAAGTATGTTTAATAATTCTAGAATTTTAATAATATTAATTATTATTTCCCTAGGTCTTGCTTCTTATGTTCTTTTTTCCTTAAATAAAATTGATGTTCAGGATGAGGTTAATATTAATTTGAAAATTGCAGATTCAAAAGTTAATATGAAGGACATAGAAGAAAATTATGAACAAAATTTAAAAAACTTAATAGAAGAAATTAGGTCTTGTGTTGATACTAGCAAAAATTCTCAAGGCGAATTAAATTTTAATTTGGAAAAAATCAAAAACAAAATATCAGGACTTAAATCACCCAGCAATGAATATGAAAAAGTTCACTTAGATTTAATTTTGGCTCTGAATAATTTAGAAAAATATTTTGAATTGGGTGATGAGAATGAAAAAAATAAAAGTCTAGCTCTTTTAGAAGAAGCTAATTTAGAATATTTAAAAATAACTAAAGAAAAAGAAAATGGGATTTAATCGTTTTTTACCTTTGCTTGCCCCAATCTTCGCTTTTATTTTTTTGGAATTTTATTTTTTTTGGCCGAAGATGGTTTTTGTCTTCTCTTTATTTTTTTATCTTCTCATTTTTTTTAGTATTAGACAGTTCATAAAAAAAAGCTCTCAGGAAGAGAATTTATTTAATTTCTTCATATTTCCCCTTGTATCTTTTGCTTCAGTTGTCGCTTTTAGTGCTCTTTTGACTAATAAATTTTTAGTTCATTCAATTTTTTTACTGGAGTTTATTTTAATTTTTATATATTTTAGATCCATATATTATAAGCTTTTGAATATTAATAAATATGTAAAAGGGCATTTGGAAAATTTTTCATCTTATGCTAATTTTATTTCATTTTATTTTTTGTCTTCCGCTATTTATGGTTATCAGGTTTATTTGGGAATAAATTTTTCAGTGCTCTCGCTGTTTTTTTTACTTGTTTCTTTTTTGATTATTTATCAAGTTTTTTGGATTAATAATCTTTATTCCAAAGAAAATATTTTCTTTATTTTTTTAATTGTTTTTTGCTTATTGGAGATGTCTTGGGTAATATCTTTTATGAGCTTAAGTTATTATATATCGGGTCTCTTGCTTTCTGTTTGTTATTATATCATAATTGGTTTAAGTAGATTTTTCCTTTTAAATAAAATAAATAAAAAAATTATAAGATCTTATTTGGTTTTTGGTTTTTTAAGTATCATTATCGTGCTTTTGACGGCCAGATGGATATAAAATTATGAATAATAAAATTATTATTTTAGTTGCTATTGCTACAATTTTTGGATTATTAAGTGGAGTTGTGGGTCAGATTGTTTCTAGAGCTTATTTTCTTGAAAAAGATTTTAATATGCCTCTTTTCGGTGATATTAGTTTTGGTGACGATAATAATTCTGCTAATTTAATTATTAGTAATCCTAAGAAAATTGTGGTAGAGCAAGAAACAAAGGCCGTAGAAACGGCACAGGCGGTAAGCGGAGGGATTATGGGTATTTTTCTAAAAGAGGATCTTGAGGACAAATATATCAATCTTAGGGAAAAAGATGGTCAAGCTTTTGTAATTACGAGTGATGGTTGGATGGTTTCTACTTTTATACCGAAAGAAATTTTGCAGATTAAAGATAAAGACGCTACTAGCTCTCGAGAAAAGATTTTAAAAGTAATTAAAAATTATATTTTTATTTCTAGCGATTTTAAAAATTATGAAGTAGAAAATGTTTTATATGATTCTCTGTCTGGATTTTCCTTTTGGAAAATTAAAGCCTATGATTTGCCGGTAAGAAAATTAGAGGGATTTTTAAATAATGGAGAATTAGTTTTTGGAGTTAATTGGGCAGGAGATATTTTAGTCACAACAATATTAGGAAAAGAAGAAGAGACAAAAGTTTTATCTAGTGATATTTTTATGGAAGAAATATTAGTTTCCGATAAAATAGATCCAAAATTAAATAATTCATTTTTGTTTAATGTCTATGGAGACTTGCTTGGCTTTATAAAAGAAGACTCAAAAATTATAGCCATTAAAAGTTTTAACTCGCTTATAAAAAATTTATTAAAAAACAAAAGCATAAAAAGACCCAGTTTGGGGGTTAATTATATTAATTATTTTAATGTTTTAGATTTAGAGAAGAATAAGACGAGACTTGGAGCGAAAATTTCTAAGGACGAAAAAGATATTGCTATCTTTAAAAAATCACCAGCCGAAATTTCCGGTTTAAAGGAAGGAGATATTATAATGGCTATTAATAAAATTAATTTAACGAAAGACACAAATTTACGAGAACTCATCAATAATTATCTCCCCGGAGATGAATTAATTATAGATTATCTAAGGGAGGATAAAAGTTTTTCGGTGAATTTAAAATTGGATAGTTTTTAATAAAAAAGAATAGCTTTAAATAACAAAATTTATCTCTGTTTTGTTGTTTATTTGTTTTTAAGAAGCTGAATATGGTATAATAAATTTAGTTTTAATAAAAATGTGGATAAGATTTTGTTGATTTTTTAATAATTTTTTATCCATATCTAAGCCTTAAGTTTTGCAAAATCCCATGCAGGAAATTTTTTATTATATAAAAACAAAACCAAGACTGTTTTTTAGTTTTGGTTTTTTTGTTGGTTTAATGTTTTGAGGGTGTTTTTGAATATTTTAAGTGATTTTAAATTTATGATAAAAAAATATATAAAAGGAAGAGTTAGCGTTTTTGTGGACGCTTCAAATGTTTATTATTCACAAAGACGTTTAAAATGGCGTATTGATTTTGTCAAATTTTTGAATTTATTAAAAAAAGAAAGTGATTTGATTGATATTTTTTATTATACCGGTCGAGATAAGAGTTCAGAAAAACAAACAAAGTTTATTAATTTTTTAGAAAAAACAGGTTATAAGGTAAAAAGCAAAAAACTTAAATTTATCAAAGACGGAAATTTGAAAACAAAAGATAAAGGATTTTTTAAAAGTAATTTAGATGTGGAATTAACAATTGATGTTTTGGAAACAAAGCACAAATATAGAACATTTATATTAGTTAGTGGTGATAGTGATTTTGAACCTTTAATTAGATTAATGAAAAGGAAGTATAACAAAAAATGCTTAGTAATGGCTACTAAGCATAATATTTCAATTGAGCTAATTAAGTGTGCTAAATTTATTAATTTAGCAAAACTAAAAAAATATATTGAAAAAGTATAAACCCACGCTGTAAGGCGTGGGCTTTATTCCCGCAGATTAATAAATTAATCCCGAGATGTTTGGTACTAATATAATAACATAATCCATATTAATGTCAACCCTATTAGATATGAAAAAGTATTTAAAATCTTCTTGGAAAAAAAGATATATAAAGAACAGACGAGCGGAGCGAGGAGGGATCTATAATATGTGAATGAGTATGAAAATAAGTATTGCTAAGATAAATATGAAGTTAGAAAATTAAATATTAAAGTATAAGATTAAATATTAGAGTATAGAATCAGATGTTAAAGCGTAAAACCAAATATTAAAGATCTCTCCTCGCTCCGCTCGTTCGAGGTGGCAAGGGTGAGGGTATAAAACAAATAGACAGAAGATTAAAATTTGCTAAGATATATTTATGTCAATAAATAATAATAAAATAAACAGCATCGCTCGTAATACCTCCTACTTTACCGCAGCTTTAGTTATGCAAAAAATTATCAGCTTTACTTATTTTGCGGTTTTAGCGCGAAATCTTGCTCCAGAAGATTTAGGGCGTTATTATTTTGCGATTAGCTTAACAACGATCTTTGCGATTTTTATAGATTTAGGCTTAGCTAATGTTTTAACTCGGGAAACAGCCAAAGATCGGGAAAATGCGGGTAATTATTTGGGGAATATTATTTTGATAAAGCTACCCTTGATGCTTTTTTCCGTTTTAAGTGTTATTTTATATGTTAATTTATTGGGCTACCCGGCATTTACGAAAAATCTGGTTTATATCGCTTTAATTCCCATGGTTCTAGATTCCTTTACTTTAAGCTTTTACGCCTTAATCCGTGGTTTTCATAATTTAAAATATGAATCTTTCGGATCTATAATTTTTCAATTAATAGTTTTTAGCTTTGGTTTAAGCGCTTTAAAATTTGGTTTTAGTTTAAATTATGTTTTATCAGCTTTGGCACTTGCTAGTATTTTTAATTTTCTATATTCATTTTATTTTTTAAAATTTAAAATAAAGGCTCAGATTAATTTAAAATTAAATAAACCTTTAATTCAAAAAATTATTTTGATAGCTTTACCCTTCGCGGCTTATGCGGTTTTTCAGAGAATGTATATGTATTTAGATACTGTTCTTCTTTCTCGTCTAGCTGGGGATCATTTTGTCGGACTTTATCAGATTGCTTTTAAGATTATTTTTTCTCTGCAATTTTTACCCATGGCCTTTGTGGCCTCTCTTTATCCAGCCTTCTCCGATTATTGGAAGAACAATCGAGAGCAACTGCAAATTACTTTAGAGAGAGCTATTAATTATCTTGTTTTTATTTCTCTGCCAATATCTTTCGGAATTATTGTTTTAGCGGATAAAATTCTTCTCATTTTTAAGCCTGAGTATATTGAAGCTTTAAATGCCTTAAGAATTATTATGATTGCTATGCCTTTTATATTTATAAATTTTCCAATCGGAGCCTTGCTTAATGCTTGTGATCGGCAGAAAGTAAATACGCGCAATATGGGAATTGTTTTAATAAGCAGTATTATTTTAAATTTAATTTTAATTCCAAAATTTAATACTCAAGGCGCAGCCATTACTGTATTAGTTAGCAATTTTTTAATGTTCATCTTAGGAATTCTTGTTGTTCCTAAAATTACTAAAGTCAATTTTCATAAAATATTTATTCCCGGCTTAAAAGCATTGATCTCAGTATTCATCATGAGCTTGTCAGTTTATTTTTTAAAAAGTACTATAAATTTAGTTTTAGTAATTTCCTTAGGTGCTATTATATATTTTGCGTCCATGATAATTTTAAGAGCTATTAGGAAAGAGGATATTAAAAGTCTAGCTTCGGCTTTTGGAAAATAATAAGGTGAAAATCTCACAGGCATCCGATGCCTTAGCTAAGGCATCGGATGCCTGTGAGATTAGATAAATTATGAAAATATTATTATTTACATTAGAATATCCGCCCTTTAAAGGGGGGATCGCTAACTATTATGGTAATTTAGTTAGGCATTGTCCAAAAGACAATGAAATTTTTGTTTTACATAATAATGAAAATAAATTATTGTCTAATAAAATCTATCCGAAGTGGATTCCGGCTTTTTTTACTTTATACAAAAGCATTAAAAAGAATAAAATTAATCATGTAATAGTGGGGCATATTTTGCCTCTTGGAACTGTTACTTTTTTATTAAGCAAGATATTTAATTTTAAATATAGTATAGTTTTACATGGCATGGATCTTGAATATGCCTTAAAACGAAAACAAAAAAAATATTTAGCAAAATTAATTTTAAAACATGCCCAAACTATTATTTCTACAAATTCTTATGTAGAAAAAAAGATGTTAAATTTTTTAGGATCTAAATTTGATCATAAAAGTTTTGTGGTTAATCCGGGAGTATCCTCGCGTAACGTGGAATCCTTCGGCTCCGTTCCCTCCAAAACGGCGAGCAAGCAGGACGGTCGTGGAACGTGGAACGCAGGTGAATTTTCTAATTTTAGAAAGAAGCATGATTTAGAGGGGAAATTTATTTTGTTTACTGTGGGGCGTTTAGTGAGGCGGAAGGGGCAGGACAGGGTTATTGAGGCGGTGCAGAATTTAAGGGAGATTATCCCTAATTTATATTATTATATTGCGGGTGCTGGGGAGGATGAAATGTATCTTAAGAATTTAGCAAAAAATAATTCTCATGTTAAATTTTTGGGTGCCATAGATGATGCGGAAAAAGATTTATGGCTTAAGAATTGTGATATATTTATCATGCCTTCGCGTGATATTAATGGAGACGTGGAAGGATTTGGGATCGTATATTTAGAAGCCGCTCTGGCCGGAAAACCGGTTATAGCTGGGCGAAGCGGAGGAGTTTCGGACGCGGTTGTGGATTATGAAACTGGAATTTTAGTGGAACCTGATAATGTTGATAGTATAGAAGACGCTATTCAAGAACTTTATAGAAATTTTGACCTCAGACAAGAGCTGGGGGATAATGCCATGAAAAGAGCAATAAGCTCATTTAGTTGGAAAGGGCAGGCGGGGAAGTTTTTTGAGATTTGTGGAAATTAAGTAATTCGATAATGGTTTTTTCTCTTTGTACTCCCAGGACATTCTTTCTTCACCTTTGTCATCCCTGGCGAGCGATAGCGAGGGAAAGGGATCCAGGAAGAATAGCTATATGCTACTTAAATCTTCTTAGCTTTAAAAATATTTATATCTCTTCCTCCTGGATCCCCGATAGCCTGCGGCTTCGAGGATGACAAAGGTGAATACCAAAGGCAGAGATAATGTCTTGGGATGACAAAGAGAAGAGGGAATAATTTAATAAAATAATTTCATATGTTACGCGTTATGCGTTACGAGTTATACGAGTATGATCAGCATAATAATCCCAATCTACAATCAAGCCAATAAATTAAGTGCTTGTTTAGAATCTATCAAGCGTCAGACTTATTCTAATTATGAAATTATAGTGGTGAATGATAGGTCTACGGATAGATTATCTAAAATAATTAGCAAATATAAAAAAATATTCGGTTATAGGATTGAGTTTTATCATAATCAGGAAAATCATGGTGCACCTTACACTCGGAATAAGGGCTTTAGATATTCTAAGGGAGAATATGTTCTTTTTCTTGATGCTGATTCTGTTTTAAGAGAGGATGCTTTAGAAGTGATGCTAGATACGCTTAAAATTCAAACAAACGCTTCTTATGTTTATCCTAACCATAAATTTGGCATGAAAAAATTTAGGCTTTTCCCCTTTGATGCAAAAAAATTAAAAAAAATGCCATATATTCATACTAGCGCTCTTTTGAGAAGGGAACATTTTCCAAAGTCAGGATGGGATGAAAGTTTAAAAAGATTACAAGACTGGGATTTGTGGCTTACTTTTTTAGAAGAAGGACATACTGGATTTTGGATTGACAAATTATTATTTAAGGTAAGTACTGGAGGAACTATGAGTGGATGGATACCCGGTTTTTTTTATAAGTTCTTTCCGTTTTTGCCAAAAGTTAAAAAGTATAAAAAAGCTGTAGAAATTATTAAGAAGAAACACGGACTTTTATAATTTTGTAATTTTTAAATAAATCTAAAACTCAAATTTTTAAATGCGCAAAATAAAATATTTTGTTTAAAAATTCAAAAATTTAAATTTATTTATAAAATTAAAAATTATAAAAATTAAAAATTATATTCTATGTTTGATTTTAAAAAGATATTATTTTTGTTTTTGTTAGTTTTTGTTCTTGGGGCATTTTGCATGTTTACGGCTTGCACATCTTCTGAGAATGAGAATATTATTAAAATTAATGATAAAGAATTTAAAGTTGAATTGGCGCGAACTGATGAGGAGACTTATCGGGGCTTAAGTTTTCGGGAAGAACTTTGTTCTGATTGTGCTATGCTTTTTATTTTTCCGGAAGCTCGAGAAAGGACTTTTGTAATGCGGAATATGCTTATTCCTTTAGATATAATTTTTATTAGAGATAATAAAATAATTAATATTCACAAAAATTTAGAACCCGAAGGAAAAAATTATAAGGGGCGTTATAGTTCAGACGGACCCGCTAATTATGTCTTAGAAATAAACGCCGGTTTGTCCGATACTTTTGGAATAAAAAAAGGGGATGATGTTTTTATTGATATTGGGGAGTAATTTGAATTTTTTCTTTTTTGTAGATTTAACTAATTTGTTGACAAAACATCTAAACAGAATTTCCTCCCCCTTGTCATATAAAAGAGGTGAATTGCGAAGCAAGAGAGGCTACCCTGGGGTATGGCGACAGCCAGACAAGGTGAATTTCGAAGAAAGAGAGAGTCCCCTGGGGGAGAAAGTGCCCTGGGGTACAAAAAGTAAGGTCTATTATTTAAATAAATTATTAAAATAAATAAACAACAAAAAATGCAAAAGAATATTTTTAGACAAATATTTTTATATATCATACTTATAGAGTTGCTTTCGCTCTTTGCTTTTTTGGTTCCGGCATTTATGCCCTTTGCTTTTATCACGATTTTTTTAGTAACTTTAATTTTATCTTTTCAAAATCTTAAATATGGATTGTATATATTATTTATAGAGCTAATTATCGGTTCTCTCGGATATCTTTTTTGGTGGGATTTAGGATCTTTTAAAATTTCAATTCGCATTGCTCTTTGGCTTGCCCTTATGTTTGCTTGGTTTTTAAAATTATTATTTCAATTATATAAACAAAAAAACTTTTCAGCTTTTAAAAATATATTTAATAAAAATTTAAAATATTTTTACATATTATTTATTTTTATAATTTTAGGATTAGTTAATGCTTATTTTCGGGGGAATAATTTAAAAGATACATTTTTTGATTTTAATGCTTGGATTTTTTTCTTGCTTATTTTTCCTATTTCAGAAGCATTTCATGAAAAAAAAGATATCAATATTTTAATAAAAGTATTATCTGCTGGAATTTTTTGGGTGGCTTTAAAAACTTTTATTCTGCTTTTTGTTTTTTCTCATAATTTTTCATTTTTACCGGAATTATATCGCTGGATAAGAGATACGCGGGTGGGGGAGATTACTAGATTTGATTCTGGATTTGTTAGAATTTTTTTCCAATCTCATATTTATTTTATCCCAGCATTCTTTTATGCTTTTTATAGAATATTTATTAAGTTTAAAGAATCTGGAAAATTTAGAAATATTTTAATTTACTTCGCATATTTAACTTGTTTTTTAAGTATTATCATTCTTGGTTATTCTCGTAGTAATTGGCTCGGATTTTTATTGGGATTATTTTTATTTTTTATTTTCCTTTTTTATGAAAAAAATAAATTAAAAAATATTTTTAAATTATTAATAACTTTTATTTTAAGCGGAATTTTTTCTTTAATTTTTATTTCTTTAATTATAAATTTTCCTTTACCAAATATAAAAAATAATTTAAACGCTTTATCTTTAGTGGGGGATAGAGCGTCTCAAGTTAGTTCTGAAGCTGGAGCTTCTTCTAGATGGAATTTATTACCGGTTTTATGGAAAGAAATTAAAAGTTCTCCCATTATTGGAAAAGGTTTTGGGCGAAATGTTACTTATATTTCTGATGATCCTAGAGTGAGAGAGCAGAATTTAGATGGAATTTATAAAACTTATGCCTTTGAATGGGGTTGGCTTGATATCTGGCTTAAATTGGGATTTTTTGGCTTAATAGCTTATTTACTATTATTGTTTAATATAATTCAAAAAACATTTGAAATTATTAAAGAAAATAGTCAAAATAAAATATTTTTTATAAGTTTTTTAATAGGATTATTTTCCATAATAGCTATTCATTTTTTTAGCCCTTATTTAAATCATCCCCTAGGTATCGCATATTTAGTATTATTGGCCACAGCAAGCAATAAGCTCTTGCCAAAAGTTTAAAAATTATATATATTGAAAGTTGTATAAAATAAAAAATTATCTAAAAAAAATTATGGAAGATCAAATTATATCTCAAGAGGGTTATGAAAAACTTGAGAAAGAGCTTGAATATTTAAAAACAATAAAAAGAAGAGAGATTGCTGATCGTATTCAAAAGGCTAAAGATATGGGTGATTTAAGTGAGAATGCTGAATATGCTGAAGCGAAAGACGCCCAGGCTTTTAATGATGGTCGGATTGCTGAATTAAATTCTATGTTAAAAAATCTTACTGTTGTTCAAAATGAATCTAAAAAAGACTCAATCGGTATGGGCTCTCGTGTTTTAGCTAAAAATGATAATAAAGAAAAAGAATTTACTATAGTAAGTTTTAATGAGGCCGATCCTTTGAAAGGAAAAATATCAAATGAATCTCCCCTAGGTCGAGCATTTTTAAACAAGAAGAAAGGAGAAAAAGTAATAGTTAATACTCCTAAAGGTGATGTGGAATATAAGATAATAAATGTTAATTAAATAATTTAAGAATTTTTTCATATTTTTTTAATCATTGAGTGCTATTCTTAAAATACTAAATGGATATTGTCTGAAGTTTTTGATGCCTTTAATTCATTTATAGGAATAGTGCTTATTGCTTTTATTGATTAAAAATTCGCCTAATCAAATGAAGTTATTGAAGCGCGCCTATGAAGGATTATTTAAAGCGAGAAAACAAAAGCAATATCCGTCCAAATATTAATGAATCACATAAAAAAGCTCTTCTTCTTGAAGAGTTTTTTAATGGACAAAAAGAGTTCAATAATATATTATTTAGATATAAAACAGGTCAATTGTAAATAAAATTTATGCAAATTCCCGAATTTATATTTCAAATTATAGAAAAAATTAATAATAATGATTTTGAGGTTTTTTTAGTGGGTGGATGCGTGCGGGATTTATTAATGAATAAAAATCCGAAGGATTGGGATTTAACAACAAATGCAAAACCCGCAGAAATGTTGAAAATTTTTAAAGATGCTAAATATGAAAATGATTTTGGTACAGTTTTACTGCCCTTGAAAAATAAAGAAGGAGAAACCGAAAATTTGATTGAAATCACTACTTACCGAAGTGAAAAAGGATATTCTGATCGCAGGCATCCGGATGAAATTTTTTTTGAAAAAGATTTGGATAAGGATCTGGAAAGGCGAGATTTTACCGTTAACGCGATGGCTTTAGGTCCACTTAAAGATACTAAAGACTTTAAGATAAAGAATGCTCAAGAATTAAATTTAAATGTTCCTAAAAATTGGTTTTTAATTGATTTATTTGGTGGGGAAAAAGATATAAAAAAGAAAATAATCAGAGCGGTAGGCGAACCAAGCGATAGATTTAAGGAAGATGCTCTGAGAATGATTAGAGCGATTCGTTTTTCTTCTCAATTAAATTTTGAAATTGAAGCGAAAACTGAAAGAAATATTCTTAAATTTTCCGGAAGCATTAAATTTATTGCTAAAGAAAGAATCAAAGATGAATTAATTAAAATTTTAAAAACTGATTTAGCCTATGAAGGTTTTATTCTCATGTATAAGACCAAGCTTTTACGCTATATTATTCCCGAACTTTATTTAGGCGAGAATATGAAGCAAAATCATCATCATATTTATACGGTTTTAAGGCATAGTTTTCTTTCTTTAAAAAATTGTCCGAGTAAAATTTGGCAAGTTCGTTTTGCCTCTCTTTTGCATGATATCGGTAAACCAAAATCAAGGGGAGAGAAAAATGGCATAACAACTTTTTATAATCATGAATATATTGGTGAGCGTTTAACGCGTAAGATTATGCAAAGACTTAAATTTTCTAGTGCTGATACGGAAAGAGTAGCGAATTTAGTCAGAAACCATATGTTTTATTATGATGCGGATGAAGTAACGGCTAGCTCAGTCCGACGTTTAATCCGGAAAGTCGGCCGAGAAAATTTAAAGGATTTAATGGATGTGCGTATTGCCGATCGCCTGGGTTCGGGAACGCCTAAAGCTAAACCATACAAATTAAGACATTTAGAATATATGATGGAAAAGGTTCAAAATGATCCTGTTTCCGTAAAAATGCTTAAAATTAACGGAGATGAGCTAATTAAGATACTCAATATTAAGCCCGGACCTAAAATTGGAGCCATTTTAGATGTACTTTTGTCCGAAGTTATAGAAGATCCTCGGAATAATAATAAAGAATATTTAGAAAAACGTAGTTATGAATTAGATAAAATGAATCTTGAAGATTTAAGAAAAAAAGCTAAAGAAGCTATAGAAGAAAAACGCGAAGAAGATGATCAAAAAATAAAAAAAGAACATTGGGTGAAGTAATACCGTTTTGAATTTTTTTAAAAACATGATATATTTATAAAATAATTAATATTAATTTTGAATTTAAAATTTTTAATTTTGAATGAATTTTGAATTATTTAATTTTTAATATTAAAAATTAAATAATTCAATTAAAATCAGAAAAATGCTTATGAAAAAATCAATTTTTATTTTTTTGGGTCTTACTTTAATTTTGAGCGGATGCGCTACTCAAAATTCTGTATTAGATGAAAATTCTGCTCCAAAAAATATGGAAAATTATAATGAGACTAAGGCGCTTGATGATGTTAGTAAAACAAGAGAGCAAGAAAATAAGCAAAACTCTCAAAACAAAAATAATAATTTAGAAAATAATACAAAGCGCCCTGAGGGTGAAATAACAAACAATATGAACACAGTAATTTTAAAAACGAATAAAGGGGATATTAAAATTAAATTAAATCCGGAAAAAGCTCCGATTTCGGTTGAGAATTTTAAGAATTATGTTTCTAAGGGATTTTATGATGGAACAATTTTTCATCGAGTAATTCCTGATTTTATGATTCAGGGCGGAGGATTTGATAAAGACGGGAATCAAAAGGAAACTGAGGCTGAAATTAAAAATGAAGCCACCAACGGTCTTTTGAATAATCGGGGGACAATAGCTATGGCTAGAACCCAAGTAGTAGATTCAGCCAGTTCACAATTTTTTATTAATTTAAAAGATAATGATTTTTTGAATTATAAAGATCAGGCTAATTATGGTTATGCTGTTTTTGGGGAAGTTGTGGAGGGTATGGACGTTGTAGATTTAATCGCCGGAGTGGAAACCGGAAGAAACGGCGGGCATCAAGACTGGCCGATTGAGAATATTATTGTGGAAAGTGCTAGTTTAGTGGAATAGTGAATTTTAGATTTGGTGCTCTAGGGGTAATCTTTTCATTAGGGGATTTTCTTTCAAAATTCACCTTGTACCCCAGGGCACTTTCTCTTTCTTCGGAATTCACCTTGTCTAGCTATTGCCATATCCAGGGCAGCTTCTCTTGCTTCGCAATTCATCTCTTTCACTTTTGTCATCCTGGGGGCGCGAAGCGCAACCCGGGATCCAGGAGAAAAAGATATAAATATTTTTAAATCTTAAAAGGTTTAAATAGCGTATAGCTTTTCCTCCTGGATCCCGGATACCCGCCAAAAGGGCGGGTTCCAGGATGACAAAGGTGGGTAATCTACTATTGTGAGTTTTGATGTAATTTTGTCATTAAATTAGTTAAATCTATAGGGATGACAAAAAAAATGAGATAGCCGATATAATAATTAGCGCTAAAACATTAAATTATAAAACAGAATCTTATTATGAACATAATCATCAAATGGCTATTATCCGCCTTAGCAGTAATTATTACGGCTTATATTGTTCCTGGTATTTTAGTCGCCAGTTTTTGGTCGGCTTTATTTGTTGCTTTATTTTTAGGAATTATTAATGCAGTCATTAAGCCAATTTTAATTATTTTTACTTTGCCGATTAATATTTTAACTTTAGGTCTTTTTACCTTTGTAATTAATGCCTTAATGGTTTTACTTACTTCTTCTATCGTGAAAGGTTTTAATGTAGACGGGTTTTTAAGTGCTTTATTTTTTAGTATTATTTTGTCTTTGGTGACTTATGTTTTAAATAATTTAAAATCAAAGTAATATTATTTTAATATACCAAAAGCTTAGGCATTTTTGAAAAAGCTTAAGTTTTTAATTTACATTTTTTTGACAATTACCCAATATTATGATATAATGTGTTTATGTTCAAAAAGCGTAAAAATGTTAATAATCACAAAAAAGACTGGATTACAATATTTCTGGGATTTTTGTCGTTTTTGGAAATTTTAAAATTTTCTAAGAAAAAAAAGAATAAAAAAATTAAGGAAAATTTTATTAAATTTTTGAAAAAAGAAGAAGTTGAAATAGAAGAACTTGTGGATGGGAAAGAAAATGCTAAGGAATTTCTAGAAGATTCCGGGAGTATTTTTAAGGATTTTTTTATTCCCACTAAAGAAAATGGATATAAGCCGAAAATTTTACACACTAAAACTTTAATAGCAACTGGATTAATATTAGCTGGATTGAAATTTATTTTAGCAAGTTATTTATTTTTCATTTATCCATACCAAGGCAGAATGGATGAATTTTTTAATGATCAGCTTTTAAGCTTAATTAATAGAGATAGAATTAGCCAGGATATTTCCACAGTACAATTTAATGAAGAATTAAATTTTTCCGCAATGAATAAAGCAAAAGATTTAATTCAAAATAATTATTTTGCCCATGTAAGTCCCGACGGGAAAAAACCATGGGACTGGATTAATCGAGATAATTATAAATATTTATTAGTAGGAGAAAATTTGGCTATGAATTTTACTACGCCTGAATCTGTGCATAAAGCTTTAATGCTCTCTCCAAGCCATAAAAAAAATATATTAAATAAAGAATATAAAGATATTGGTTTAGCCGTTTTGAATGGGATTATTGATGGGAAAGATACTAGCGTTTTAGTTGAATTATTTTCCATAAGAAAAGAAGAAGATTTTAAATTAGCTTCTGTGGTTCCTACTCAGGAGGAGAAAACAGTCGAAATTAAAAATGAAATACCTTTAAGTCCACCTACACCAGATGAAAATAAAATAAATGTAATTTCAGAAATTAATAATGTGAAAAATAATAATAAAAATCAGGAAAAAAATATTCCCGATATTAAATCAATACCGCCTTTGCCTAAGGTTCCAGATCTTCAAAATATTATAAAAGAAGAATTATCCTTGTCTAAGGCACAGGTTTTAGCCAGTGAATTAGTTGAACCGGAAATTAAGAAAGAAACAAAAGAAATTGCTCAAGTTGCTCAAACGAGTGGTGCTTTAGAGGAAGTGGAAAGCAATAAATTATATAAAGCTAAAATTTTTACAAATAATCAAGACGAAGCTAAGGCTTATACTGAAGTAAAATTACAATATTTTAATTATTTTCTTTTTGCAATTCTTCTTATAATTTCAGCTTTTTTAATTATTAATATAATTATCAGACTAGAAGTTCAACATAAGCATGTTATTGTGCAGACTATATTTTTAATGATTTTTATAGCCGGACTTATTTCTCTTAAATTTAATTTTTTAGTATCTATTCTCCCTAAGATTTTAATAGTTTAGCTCTACGAAGTACAAATAATACTTCGTAGAAATAATACTTCGTAGAAATAAAATTAAATGAGCAACAACAATAAAAAAGTGCTAGTAGCAATTTCGGGCGGTCTTGATTCTTCAGCCGCTGCTTTTATTTTAAAAAAACAGGGCTATGATTTAATTGGAGTTTATTTTAGGATTGGTGTTGTTCAAGATAAAATCGGTGAGGAAGCAGCTAGAAAAGTTTGTCGTTTTTTAAATATTCCCTTTTTTCCGATTAACTTGTCTTACCAATTTAAAAAAGAGATAATTGATTATTTTATTGATGAATATTCTCGGGGTTTAACACCAAATCCTTGTGTTCGTTGCAATAAGCTTATTAAGTTTGGGAAATTATTTAAAATAGCAAAAAACTTAAGTGCTGATTTTATGGCTACTGGACATTACATAAAAAAAGAAAGTACTAAAAATAAAATTGCTCTTCTGAAAGCCAAAGATATTTTAAAAGATCAGAGTTATTTCCTTTATAATTTAAATCAAGAAATTTTAAAAAATACCTTATTCCCTTGTGGCGAATATACAAAAAAAGAAATTAGAAAAATTGCAGAACAAAATAAAATTCCATTTTTAAAATCAGAAAGTCAAGATATTTGTTTTCTTAATGAGGATGGTAAAATAATTGATCATAATGATTTTTTAAAAAAGAATATTAAATTAAAATCGGGACCGATTAAAACTTTAGACAATAAAGAAATTGGCCAGCATCAAGGCTTGCCATTGTATACAATCGGACAAAGAAAGGGGATCGAGATTGGTGGCACAGGACCATTTTATGCCTTAAAAAAAGATTATAAAAATAATACACTTTATGTTGTTAATAATCTTAATGACTCAGCTCTATTTGCTCAAGATTTTATAATTAATAATGTAAACTGGATTAGTGGTCTTAAACCTGAGTTTCCTTTTGATTGTGAAGTAGTTATTAGATATCGACATAAGGCTGTTAAGTGTAGTGTTAATTTTTCTAAAGTTGGAAAGAAATATATTGTAAATTTACATGAGCCTCAAAGAGCAATTTCTCCTGGGCAGAGTGCAGTTTTTTATAGGGGAGATGAGTTGATTGGGGGAGGGATTATAGTTTTGTAATTTTTACACTCAAGAGTATTCCCTTTGGTCAATTTTATAATTTTTAATTTTTGAAATAAATATTAATTTTTAATGTTTAAAAATTTAAGCTTAAAATTTATTTCAAAAATTAAAAATTATAAAATTTAAAAATTATAAAATATTGTTATTGTAAAAATTAAACATATTTTACTATGTTTTGTCAACATTGACAAATAAAACTAAAAATTATATTATAGGCACAGTGGTTTAAGGCCACTTTTATTTATTTATTATTAAAATCTCTCATACTTTTCGTTATTTCCTTGTGCCTCTAGCGGGGTATGCAGAAAAGTAGAGGATTAAAGGAAATTTATGTCAAAAATTCCAACAATTGAGCAAATGCTCAAAGCGGGTATGCACTTCGGGCACCGCACTAGTAAATGGCACCCTAAATCAGCGCCTTTTATTTTTACCCAAAGGCATGGAGTGCATATTATTGATCTTGTTAAATCAAGAGAGCTCTTAGCTGAGGCTCTAGATTTTATGCAAAAATTAGTGCAGGAAGGCAAGGTTATTTTATTTGTGGGTACTAAAATGCAGGCTAAAAAAGCCATCAAAAATCTAGCAGAAGAAACAGAAATGCCTTATGTTGTTGAAAAATGGATGGGTGGTTGCCTTACTAATTTTTTGGTTATTAAAAAGATGATTAAAAAATATAATGATTATATTCGGGATAAAAATACTGGAAAGCTTGATAGATATACTAAGAAGGAAAGAACAGATCTTGAAAAAGAAATGACTAAACTTGAACTTAAAGTGGGTGGACTTACTAATTTAAATAAAACCCCAGATGCTTTATTTATTTGGGACATTATTAATGAAAAAACCGCAGTGTTGGAGGCCAAGAAGAAAAATATTCCAATTATTGCTATATGTGATACGAATACTAATCCGACTGGAATTAATTATCCAATTCCCTCTAATGATGATGCCACTAAAACAATTAAACTTCTTACTAATACAATAAAAGAAAATATTTTAGAAGCCAAAGCCAATAAAGGTAAGGCAGAAACAACTAGCAAATAAAATGCTATTAGGAATAAATTTCAGGTTCCTAATTAACCAAGAAACTAATTAACTAATATATTAATAACATATGTCATTATTAGAAGATATTAAAAAATTAAGAGAAAAAACCGGAGCTGGTATGGCTGATTGTAAAAAAGCAGTAGAAGAAGCTAAAGGAGATCTTGATAAATCTTTGGAAATTTTAAGAAAAAAAGGTATTGCTAAAGCGGCTAAGCGGGGAGACAGAGAAACTTCTGAGGGAATTATTGTTTTTGATGTTAATGACGATAAAACTCGGGGAATTATTTTAGAAATGAATGCTGAAACTGATTTTGTGGCTCGTAATGAAAAGTTTATAAATTTATCCAATAATATTTTAGAACTTATTAAAAATAATGAACCTGCTTCTATGGAAGATCTATTAAAGTTGGACATGGATGGGTTAAGCGTTCAAGAAAATCTTGATAGCTTGAGCGGAACTATTGGAGAAAAAATGATTATTAAAAATTTTGCCGTTGTTAAAGGCGAAAGCGTAGCTGTTTATTCTCATATGAATGGTCAAAAAGGAACTTTAGTTGCACTTGATAAAAAAGGAGAGGAAGATTTAGCCCATGATATTGCCATGCAAATTGCAGCAAGCGACCCAAAATATTTAAGTCCAGAAGATGTACCAGTAGAAGAAATTAATAAAGAAAAAGAAATTTATAAAGAACAGCTTTTGAAGGAAGGAAAGCCTGAAAATATCATAGAGAAAATTATGAAAGGAAAAATTAATAAATATTTTGAAGATGTTTGTCTTTTAAAACAGGAATATATCAAGGATGATAAGAAAAAAGTGGAAGATATTTTAGGTGACGCGAAAATAATTAAATTTCTTAGATATAGCCTGTAAAAATGAAAATAATTCAAGTACAATTTACTTCTTGGGATAAGATTTATGATTTTAGCTCAGGAAATATTGATCTTAACAAAGGCGATAAAGTGGTTGTTAAATCCGATTCCGGAATGGAAATCGCTACAGTTATTTCTTTTCGCGAGAGTAAAGAAGATGAGCAAGAAAATTATGAGCAGATATTGCGTAAAGCTAATATTCATGATTTAGAGAAAATGCTGGTGAAAAATGAAAAAAAAGAAGCTTTGATTTATGCTCGTCAGATGAAAGATAGGCATAATCTTTCTATGAAATTTATTGATGTTCATTTTTCCTTTGATGGTTCAAAAATAACCTTTGCTTTTATTGCCGATGGGCGAGTTGATTTTCGGGAATTAGTAAAAGATCTAACTAGGCATTTTGGAAAAAGTATTAGATTGCAGCAAATCGGTATTAGAGATGAGGCTAAAATTATGGGTGATTGTGGACATTGTGGAAGACCACTTTGTTGTCAGGGTCATTTAACTAACTTAGTTTCTATTAGCTCTGATATGGCTGAATTGCAAGAATGTTCTCATAGAGGGTCAGACCGAATTTCTGGGATTTGTGGAAGATTAATGTGTTGTTTAGCCTACGAACAATACGAGTATGAACAATTATCCTCTGAGATGCCTAAGATGGGAACAAAAGTTAATGTAGATGGAAAAAAGGGAATAGTTGTTGGCCGTCATCTTATTAAAAGATCTGTTGATGTTGAGTTTCCTGATGAAAATAAAAAAGGAGAAACAGTAGTTATAGAGGTTGATCTTGATCGGAATAAAAACAAGAAAGAAGAAAAATAAAAAAAATTTAGGGGTGAAACCTCTAACGCGTTAGAGGTTTCACCCCTAAATTTTTTTTATTTTTCTTCTTTTATTTAAATAAATACTTAAAAATATAAATCTCTCCATCATCAATTTTTTGAAATGAATCTGCTTCCATTCTTGCTTCCTCAATAATTTTAGAGCTAGCCCACCAATATTTATTAATAACAAAATAAACCGTTTTTACGCCAACCAGATTAGCCGCTTCTAAGGCGGTTTTTTTGTCCGGTTTTTCATAGACCATTTTTAAATAATACTGATAAAGTTCTCCTCCTGTTGGAATTGGGTAATAAAAAATGTTATTTTTAAAATATTTTTTAAATCCGAATTGACTAAGCGCAGCTGCACTTACTTGCTGATTAGCAAGAACTATATAATCTTTTTCGCTATCATTATTTATCCAAAGGCTTGCCTTTAAGTCTGCTTCACTTACCGAATATCCATGAGAATTATGATAATGATCAAGGCGAGGATAGGAGGCATAAAGAGAGAAAGTAAGAGCAACGCTTAATAAAATAAAAAATATATATTTAATAATATTATTTTGTTTTAATAATTTCTCCGTAAATTTATAAAAACTGAGAATAAAAAAGGGAAGAAGAAAAATAAGGACTAGACTTAAAATTCTATTACTAAAATCATCTTGTTCATAACTTATTAAATAATAAAATTGCATGTTTTTTAAAATAAAAAAGGAAGCCAAAAGAGAGATTGCCATGAAAAAATTTAGAAAAATTAAAGAACATTCTTTTTTGTATTTGTAGGCTGTAAAAATTCCTAGACCAATAATTAAAATTAATAAAAATTTTAAATTAAATATGTATAAATATAAAAAATTTAATATTAAATTTTCCGAGTTGGGATTTATGAATTTAAAAAAAGAATAAAAATTTTGCAGTAAATTTTGCTTTTGCGTGGATGTTTCAGCGATAGCGCTTACCTGATTTCCATTTCCGAAGAACATAAAAGCCAGAGGTAAAGAGGCACTATTTAAAATTAAAACAATTCTATAAAGATTCTTTTTAAATTTTAAGTCGGAATGATATATGGTAATCAAAAAAGCATAGAATAAGGCGGAAATACCGGCGAGGGGATGAACGGAGAGAGAAGCTAGTGCAAAAAGATAAAGTAGAAATAAATCCAAATAATTTTTTGACACAAATCCAATCAAAATAGCAAAAATTAAATATAAATATGCTAAATTTTGAGGATTGGATAGCGTCAGAAAAGAAAAAGGAATTATAAGAAGCCCCAAAATTGAAAATAAAAATAATTTTTGATTTTTTAACCACTCTCTATTTGCCCTAAAAAGAAGCAGAGGAATATAAAGAGAAGCTAAAACAGGTACTAAAAATTTATTTAAAATACTTATGGGAATTAAAGTTATTTTATTTAAAATAATAATTAAAGCGTAATGTCCTAAATAATAAAAGGGTTTAGGATCTAAAATTCCCTTTTTCTTAATAAGATCAAGACTGGTATTATGAATAAAATAATCAAAACCGTATCCAATTTTATAAATAATTGCAATTAGGGTAAAAGAAAGAAAAGCATGTAATATTATTAGAATTAAAGAATATTTTTTCTTAAAATAAATATTTAAAATAATAATAAATCCCAATATAGTATATAAAAGTAGAAATGGAAAATTTATTTTTTCCCAAGGAGAAATAATTGCATCGCTAGTTTGAGAATTTATCAATATTATGATTTCTATTAAAAATATTATTACATAAACAAATAGTAATACATATTTTTTTAAAAAATTTTGGATTATCTTGTTTTCAAAACTAAAGCCGTTTATTTTTTGCGTTTCAAAATTTAGATAATTATTTAGATTAATATTGAATTTTTTACTAAAATAGGGTATTATGAAGATAATTATTTGTGATAAAGCAATAGTCAAGAGGATAGTGAAATTATTTAATTTATAAATTTTATATAGAAAAGCCCCTATAATACTAAATAGGGTAAAATTTATTAATAAATAATATATTATTTTAAGTAAATATTTTTTAATCGGCATAAATTAAAAGAAAATTATATATTTATATTAGCATATTTTATGTCAAAAAACAGCTTTGAGAAAGCGGATAAAATATTTTTTCATGATAGATTGCTTGAAGCAAGTATTTTAAAATTGTTTCCAAAAATTATCAAACCTAACCATATTACGGTTTTTCGGTTTTTGGCAACGCCGATTGTTATTTATTTAATGGCCACACAGCGCTATACCGTTGGTTTATGCGCTTTTTTAATTACTGCTTTTACTGACGCCTTGGACGGATCAATGGCGAGAACTAGAAATCAAATTACGCAGTGGGGAAGAATTTACGATCCAGTTGCGGACAAGGTTTTAATTAGCAGTATGGTTTTTATAATTGTTCTTAAATATCTCGATCCTTTAGTTGCATATTTAATTGTATCTATTGAAATTGTAATTATCATTACAGCCTGGTTTAGGTTGAGATTTGGTTATAAAGTAGAAGCAAATATCTGGGGAAAGATTAAAATGAATTTACAAGTTATCGGAGTTGCTATTTTACTTCTATCTATCATTTTTGATTGGGCAGCACTTCTACCTTTCGCTTCTGGCTCTCTTTATATCGCTATCGCTTTTGCAATTGTGAGTCTCTTAACTTATGGAATATAGGAAATAAGAATGAAAATAAAAATAAGAGAAATAAGAATATAAATTTCTTATTTCTCTTATTTTTATTTTCATTCTTATTTTTATTAATTCTTGCCAAATAGATTTATTTATGCTAATCTAAGAGAAATATTTTTGAAAATATGAATTTAAAAATTAGAAAAATTAGTCCTGTTTTTATAGTTATTATTTTAGCTCTTGTTTTTTTTATGGGAACAAGTTCTTTTAATTTTTATACGCAGAATTATTCTCCGGATGGATCTAAAGATTTCGTAAAATGGGCGGCGCCTGACGAGAGCGCTAATTATATTTTTACAAAACTTTATGCTCAAACGGGAGAGGTGAAAATAACGGAAAATTATAATTTATATACTTCCGATATTATGCACCCTCGAAGTTTAAGATCTGATCACGGCGATATTAAACCAGTAAGTTTTTTGGGTATTATTTTAATTTTTGGATCTTTGGCTAAATTATTTTCATATAAAATTATACCTTTTTTAACACCGTTTTTTGCTTCTCTTGGTATTGTAGCGTTTTATTTTTTAATTAAGAAAATTTTTAATAAGAGCAATGCCTTATTGTCGGCTTTTCTTTTAGCGTCATTCCCTCCCTATATTTATTATACAACGAGAAGTATGTTCCATAATGTACTATTTACCGTATTATTGCTTTTCGCTTTAACATTTTTAGTTTATGCATTTCAGAATAAGAAGAAGAGAAAATATTTATTATCAAAAAAAATGAAGGCATCGGATGCCTTCATTTTTTTAAAACGTAAAAAAAAACAAGCTTCATTGTTTGCTTCCAATAAATTTATTAATAGGCATTTTGATTTTAAAAAAATAAATTATTTAAGTTATTTTTTTATTTCTTTGTCAGGAATATTTTTGGGATTAGCTATTATTACAAGAAGCTCAGAGCTTTTATGGCTTTTGCCTTTATTTCTTTTTTTGTGGCTTTTTAATATTAAAAAAATAGGATTTTTAAAACTTTTAATTTTTTTAGCTTTTGTTTTTATCGCTGTGCTTCCAGCCGGACTTTATAATAAAGTTTTATATGGCGGATATTTTTACGGCGGATATTCAGAAATGAATTCTTCTTTAGCTGGGATAACAAGCGCTGGAATGGATTTTATAAAAGCAGTGCCTCAAGCAAGATTAAATGTAGTAGGGGAGACTAGCCAAAAAATAAAAGAAATAGTTTTTTATTTTGGTTTGCATCCCAAATTTAGTTTAAAAATGGCTTATGAATATTTCATAAAAATGTTTTGTTGGATTTTCTGGCCAGCGCTTTTTGGATTCTTAATATTTTTATTTCAAGTTAGAAAATATAAGAAAAGACATTTTGTATATTTAGGAGGATTAATTATCATTTCTTTTATTTTAATTATTTATTATGGTAGCTGGGAATTTCATGATAATCCAGATGCTTCTAGACACACAATAGGAAATTCTTATACAAGGTATTGGCTACCGATTTATTTAGGGGCGCTTCCCTTTGCTTCTTTATTTATTATGCGTTTAACTCGTGCAATAGCTTCTTTAATTTTTAAATTTAAGTCTATAAAATTTTTTCAAAATAGAAAAAATAAGAAATTTGTTTTTAATTCTTTGCGGGCGGTGATTATTATATTCTTTTTTTATATTTCCATTAATTTTGTGCTTGCGGGCTCGGAAGAGGGTTTGATTTTTTTAGCTGAACGTCAGAAACAGAGCAAAGCAGAATGGGAAGAAATTATTAAATTGACCGAAGGAAATTCAACTATTATTACCCGCTATCATGATAAGCTTTTATTTCCGGAAAGAAAAGTAATCGTCGGACTTTTTGATGATCAAAATATGGTGCAAGAATATGCAAATTTAGTTAAACTTTTGCCTGTTTATTATTATAATTTTAGTTTGCCAGAAAAAGATATTAAATATTTAAATCAAAAAAGACTATACGAAGCTGGTTTACAGATTGAGAAAGTTAAGCAGATTACAAGTGATTTTAGTTTATATAGATTATTTTTAGCTTCAGATAATAAAAAAATCCCGGAAGATGAATTAGCTTTTTAATTAAATATTTAAATTTTATTCTCAAGACGGTTTTTGTCGCACACAGAAATCGTTTTTTTGTTTTAGTTCCTTAATTTGAATATTAATCCAAATTAAGGTATAATATAGATAGATTTTATACTTTTCCCCATGTCACAAAAAGATAAAAAAACTGAGATTATTTATACGGACTCGGATATTAAGGTATCCCGTTTTTTATTGGATTTACCGGCTAAATTTAATGAAGAAATTCATGATTTAGCCTCAAAGAAAGAAAAGAAAATATTTAATAAAATTAAAAGTAAGGCTAAAATTTTTAAAGTTCTTAGCTTAAAAAAAAATTTAATTAAAAATGCGGGGGATTTTATTAAGAAACAAAAGCTTAAGGGAAAGGAGAAAAAAGAAGTTAAACCTATTTTTTCTGATTATAAATTATTGGGAGAAGCACGAAAGGAAAAAGAAAAACAAAGTGGGAATATGGAGATCCTGAAACCTGCCCGAAATGCTTCGCATAACGATGTAGGCGGGCAAGTTCAGGATGACAGGGTGGGGAATTATTCTGATCTAATAAGTAGAACCGTTAAGCGTGTAGACAAGCAAGATGATGAAAAAAAAATCAATATAGTAAAAAAACAAAAAACCAATAAACATCATTACAAAATAAAGCGTTTAGCTTTCTTCCCTTTATTTAAAACCTTATATTTTTTGATTAAAAAAATCGTAATATTTTTAGCTCAAATTTCTCATGGAATGGGCTGGATTACGGTTTTTTTATTTAGATTTATTTTTATTTTATTTTTTAAAATATTTAAATATATACTTAAATATATATTTTTTTCAAAAAAAACCAAGCCTAAGAAAAACACTATAAAAATAGATAACAAAAAAATTCAAAAGCAGAGACTTGGTTTTTTTGATATTTTTAAATTTAGAAAAAATAAAAAAACTACAATAAATTTTGTTTTAGACAATAAAGATAATAAAAAACAGTTCATACAAGCGAGCAAGATCCTGAAACCCTCCTACGTTGAAACTTCGGAGGACGGGCAAGTTCAGGATGACAAGGTGGGAATTCAGGATGACAAGATGGGAGTTCAGAGTGAAGTGGGTAATTATAATGAGATGAGAAATAAAGTTGTTAAAAGTGAAAAAAATAAAAAAGAAAAGTTATATAAAAAATTTACATACTTTATTTTAAGAAAAAATGAAGTTCAAAAACCTAAAATTAAAAATAGCTTTAAATTTAAAAAATTAGCTTTTCGTCCGACGCTTGGATTTTTAATGATTCTAATAATTTTTGCCCTACCTTTTAAAGCCTTTACTTATTATAAGGATTTGAATTTATTAAAGGGAAGAGTGCTTGAGGCTAGCGAGGAGGCTGTTCTAAATATGGTAGAAGGTTCTCGGGGGATTCAGGATAAGAATTTTAATGAGGCTGAATCAGAATTTAAAACTGCCGAGGACAATTTTTTAAAAGCACAAGATGAGATAAAAAATTTAAGCTTATTCTTTGGCGTTCTGGGAAATGTTATTCCCAAAAAGGAAATTAAATTAGCAGGAGAAGCAGATAATATTTTGGAGGCCGGATCTCTAAGCGCGCGGATTGGAATAGATTTAAATGATTTATTATCTGATTTTGATTCTAAGGACATAAAAGCGGAAAAAATAATTAATTCATTATCAGATAAAACTAAAAGTTTAGAGGAAAATATTCTAAAATTAAATTTAATTATAAATGACATTGATCCTAAAATAATACCAGAAGAATATTATGAAGATTTTCAAAATATTCAGGAAAAATTTTCGCTTTTGTCTGGAACGATAAGCGAATTTTCCAAATTAATAAAAGCTTTAAAAATTTTTAGTGGATTTTATAATGACGAGCGCTATCTTTTAGTTTTTCAAAATAATACGGAGATGCGAGGAAGCGGAGGGTTTATCGGAAGTTATGCTTTAGCCGATTT
The DNA here is from genome assembly GCA_964505405.1 of uncultured Gammaproteobacteria bacterium. Lineage (GTDB taxonomy): Bacteria > Patescibacteriota > Patescibacteriia > Patescibacteriales > UBA12075 > CAZDHZ01. The sequence continues at coordinate 32,012 of CAZDHZ010000002.1, forward strand.
GCGCAATGGAGAAATAATCAATCTGGAAATTCCAAAAGGTGGAAGTTATGATACGGAAGGAGGACTTTATGAAAAAATAATTGCTCCCAAGCCTCTTCATTTAGTTAATCCTCTTTGGCATTTTTGGGATGCTAATTGGTGGCCAGATTGGAGTATGAGTGCTGAAAAATTAATGTGGTTTTATGAAAAAAGCGGAGGACCAACCGTAGATGGAGTAATTGCATTTACGCCTACTGTTTTAGAGCGTATGCTTGAAATTATTGGTCCTTTGGACATGTCTTTAGAGTATGGAAAAATTATTGATGCTCATAATTTTTGGGAAATTACACAGGAAATTGTAGAAGAAAAACCCCGAGAGGAAAAAACAGAAATAAATTCGGGAGAAATAAAAAATGAACCTAAAAAAATAATAGGGGACATGATGCATGAAATTATTTATAAGCTTAAAGATGGACTTGATAAAGAGAAAATTCTAAGTTTAGCTAATAGCTTGAACCGAAGCTTGGATGAAAAGCATTTAATGTTTTATTTTAAAGATTCAGAATTAAAAAATATAGCAGAGGATTATGGATGGGATGGTAAAATCAGAGACAGCTCTGGAGATTATTTGATGGTGGTTAATTCAAATATCGCCGGAGCTAAAAGCGATAAATCTATAAAAGAAGAAATTATGCATCAAAGCGAAGTACAGGAGGACGGAAGCATTATTAATACTCTTAAAATAAAAAGGATTCATAATGCAATTAGGGGAACCGATTTTATTGGAGTGCGCAATGTTGACTGGCTACGCGTTTATGTTCCTTTAGGCTCCGAATTAATCAGCTTTAAGGGGGCTCAAAAACCAGATAAATATTATTTTGAAGATCCTGATATTAGTTGGCAGGAAGATGAGGATGTTTTATTAAATGAAGGCCAGGCGCTTACTCATCCGGAAAGTAAAACTAAAATTTATGAAGAAAAAAATAAAACAGTTTTTGCTAATTGGTGTATGGTTGATCCCGGAGAGACAATCGAAATTATTATCAGATACAAATTACCATTTAAAATGGAATTTAAAACAGAAGCTAATAATTTTAAAGAAAAAATTGAAAAATATTTTAATCCAAATATTAAACCCCTCATCCCGTACTCTATTTTAGTGCAAAAACAGCCCGGATCGCTGGGAAGTAAATTCAGTTCTAAATTAATTTTATCTAAAAATATGCAGGCGGTCTGGTCCTATCCATCTATCGTAGAAACAGAATACGGAGGATGGAATGTGGAAGATATTTTATTAACTGATAAATACTACGCACTTGCTGCGAGTTTAAAATAAATTATGGATGAAGCAATACAAGATAATATTATTTTTAATGAAAATTTTGGTTCACAATTTGATTTTTCTTGGATTTTTTGGATTTTTTTGGTTTTCTTAATTGCTATTATTATTATTTTAATCAAAAAATATATAAATTATTTAATACATCACAGTACTTATTTTAAACATTCCATATTTTTAATTAGATTACCAAAAGAAAGACCGGGAGAAAATAAACAGGAATTTACAGTGCAATCTTTACATGAAGAAATAGCTAAAGGTGAAACTATATTTTCAAGTATTGGTGGTTTAAGAGCGCAAAGAGGGATTAAGGCCTTTTTTCTTGGAAGAAACGATCATTTTTCTTTTGAGATTGTGGCTAATAATAAAAAAATTGCTTTTTACATAGTAGCGCCCGCTAAGATGAGCCGTTATATTGAACAGGAAGTGCATGCTTATTATCCAGACGCGGTTATTGAAGAGACTGAGGATTATAATATTTTTAAACCCAATTCAAAAATTTTAGCTGGATTTTTAAAAACTCGCCGTAATCGTATCTTTCCTTTAAAAACTTATAAGAAACAAGATACTGATCCGATGAATTCTTTAATTAATGTTATGTCTAAATTAGATGAAGATGAAGGATTAGCTATCCAATATTTAGTCCGTAGCGCCAAAGCGGGCTGGCATAGAGATGCGGGTCAGGTTACTCAAAAAGTTCATGAAGGTAAAACTTTAAAGGAAGCAATTAAAGGAGTCGGAAAAAATATTTTCTGGCAGGCCATTAGTGAAATAGCAAGTGCCGCGAAACCAATGTCTGAGCAAGAAAAGCAAAAACTTCAAAGTCAGCAACAGCAAAGAATGACGCAGATGGAAGAAGAAATGCTTAAGGGTCTTGAAGAAAAAAATTCTAAAGCCGGACTAGACGTTAATTTAAGAATAATTGTTAGCACTAAAGATAAAGGGCGGGCTAATTTATATAAAGAAAATTTATATAATGCTTTTTCCCAATATAATTTTTATGAATATGGAAATAGCTTTAGCCATAAGATAAAAACTAATAAACAAAAAAAGTTAATAGAAGATTTTATTTATCGGCGTTTTCATAAAAATATAGCCTTTTTATTAAATACAGAAGAATTGGCCGGTCTTTATCATTTTCCATTAAAGGATATGGAGACTCCGAATATTCTTTGGCTTACTGCTCGGCATGCGCCAGCTCCGAATAATATTCCTGATGAAGGAATAATACTCGGCCATAATGTTTATAGAGGCGTTGTTAAGGACATAAGAATAAAAAAAGATGATCGGCGACGGCATATGTATGTAATCGGAAAATCCGGCGGAGGTAAATCAAAATTTATTGCCAACATGGCTATCCAGGATATTTTAAATGGGGAGGGAGTTGGAGTTTTGGATCCGCACGGAGATTTAATTGAGGATATTTTAAAAAAGATTCCGCCGGAAAGAGCTGAAGATGTTGTTGTTTTTTCCCCGTCTGATTTAGAGCGTCCCCTAGGACTTAATTTAATTGAATATGATCCAAATTATCCAGAACAGAAAACTTTTTTGATTAATGAAATGATTAAAATTTTTGATAAACTGTATGATTTAAAATCTACTGGTGGACCAATTTTTGAACAATATATGCGTAATGCTTTACTTTTAATTATGGATGATCCTGATTCAGGTTCTACTTTGATGGAAGTTCCGAAAGTTTTAGCTGATGCTAAATTCAGAAATATGAAATTAGAAAAATGCAAGGATCCAACCGTAGTTGCTTTTTGGAAAGAAGAAGCGGAAAAAGCTGGGGGAGACGCTGCGCTTGCTAATGTAGTTCCTTATGTTACTTCAAAATTAACTCAGTTTATTTCAAATGATACTATGCGTCCGATTATTGGACAGCAACACAGTGCTTTTAATCTGCGTGATATAATGGACAAACAAAAAATTCTGCTCATAGATTTAAGTAAGGGACAAATTGGAGAAATGAACGCTTTTTTACTCGGCATGATTTTGATTGGAAAAATTTTAATGTCCGCGCTTTCTCGCTCGGATATTTCAGAAGACAAGCGAAAAGATTTTTATTTATATATTGATGAATTTCAAAATTTTACCACTGATTCAATTTCTTCTATTTTGTCCGAGGCTCGAAAATATGGCCTCAATTTAATTATCGCCCATCAATATTTAGGACAATTAGTTAAAAACCAGGACACCTCTATTAAAGACGCTGTTTTCGGTAATGTAGGAACATGGGTAAGTCTTAAAATCGGTGCGGATGACGCGGAAGCCTTGGAAAAAGAGATGAGTCCAGTATTTAATCAATATGATTTATTAAATGTTGATAAATTCTCCGCTTATGTTAAATTATTAATTGACAATGCAGCCAGCCGTCCTTTCTCTCTAAGAATGCCTTGGCCTTTGCCCGGAACAGAAAGAGAAGGAATTTCTTCTAAAATCAGGACTTTGAGCCGCTTAAAATATGGACGGGATAGAAATGTTGTAGAGGCGGAAATTAGAAAAAGATCTAACTATTAATTACAAATTCACAAATTTAAACACAAATTCACAAATTGGAAAAAATATTTATAACATTTTATTCAAATTTGTGGTATTTGTGATAAGATTTGTGAATTTGTAATGCATATATGGACAAATGAGACAAAATAATATAATATAAAAATAACAAAATAATAAAAATAAATAAAAAATATGTCTAAAATAAACATGCAAAATGAGGAGGGAATTGATAATAGCGGATTTATTGATGATCTTGATTTATCGGGAGGAACGAATAACAAACAAGACAATAAAAACGATAATATTAAGACTTCTGACTCTGTAAATTTAAGCTTTTCTAAAATTAAATTAATTAAGGAATTGCTTTTAAATTCTGAAGAAAACATTAAAAAAGCAAAAAATCTTTTATCCGGTTATTTATCTCTGAAAGATGAAGAAAAAATAAGTATTGGGCAATTGAGTGATGCTTCTTTTGAAAATGTTAATACCGAAGAATTGGGAAGTGGAAGAATAATAGAGGGCGTATTTGATGGGGAACAGATGATCGGACCAGACGGAAAACATTATAGCATTCCGGCTAACTATGCCTCAAAATCAAAGTTAATTGAAGGAGACATTTTAAAATTAACCATTACTCCTAGTGGGACTTTTGTTTATAAGCAAATTGGTCCGATTGAGAGAATTAGGGTTATTGCCACCTTAGAACAAGATGAAACTTCAAGTTTTTATGCGTTTTCCGACGGTAAAAAATGGAAAATTTTAACTGCTAGCGTAACTTATTATAAAGGATCGGTTGGTGATGAAGTTGTAATTTTAATTCCGAAGACAGGAGAAAGTGGGTGGGCTGCTGTTGAAAATATTGTTAAAAAATCTTATTAAAATAATTGTGATAGCTATTGCAGACTCAAGAGTTTTAGCTTTAAGTCTGCTTTATTAATGGAATTGTTCACGAATTAATATATGGCTACTTTATATAGAAAATATAGACCGCAAAATTTTAAGGAAGTGGTAAATCAAAACCACATCAAAATTACCTTAGAGCATGAAATAGAATCTGGTAGTATTGCTCATGCTTATTTGTTCTGTGGGCCTAGAGCAGTAGGGAAAACAACAATTGCCAGAGTTTTTGCTAAAGCGATTAATTGCGATGCCAGAAAAAAAGGAGAACATGAACCTTGTAATCAATGCCAATCCTGTAATGAAATTTCAAAAGGCAGAAGCCTAAATATTATAGAAATAGATGCTGCTTCTCATACTGGTGTTGATAATGTGCGAGAAAATATTATATCTGTTTCTAAAATATCCGCTGAAAAAGGGAAATATAAGGTTTTTATTATAGATGAAGTCCATATGCTTTCTATTAGTGCTTTTAACGCTTTACTTAAAGTTATAGAGGAGCCTCCTGAAAATGTTATTTTTATTCTTTGTACAACTGAAGTTCATAAAATACCAGCTACCATTATATCCAGATGTCAAAGATTTGATTTTAAAAGAATAAATATTAGCGAATTAACAAAAAAACTTCAATTTATTTGTGATAAAGAAGGAATCAAGGTAGAAAAAAACATTTTAGAATCTATTGCTCGACATTCTGAGGGTCATATGCGCGACGCAGAAAGTCTTTTAGGACAAGTAATATCTATTGGAGAAAATGAGATTAGTCAGAAAGAAGCGGATTTAGTAATCCCAAGAAGCGATATATCCGAGGTAATTAGTTTAATAGATTCTTTAAGTAAAAAGGACGCGGGAGCCGGAATTGGAATTATTAATAAAGCTCTTGATGAAGGTGTCGATATTAAAAGATTTACAATTGATTTAATAGAAATTTTAAGAAAACTATTGTTATCCAAATTAAACAAGAATTTAGCTGAAAAATTGGGTCTTGAACTAGGGGAATCTTTGGAAATAAAATTAAATGAAATAAGCAAAAAATTAGAAATTTCTCAAATTATTTATTTTATTGAAAAATTTCTTAAAGCCAAAGATATTCTTAAGAGTAGTTTTATTATTCAGCTTCCTTTGGAACTTGCTGTTGTTGAAATTTGTACAGGAGAAACCGTGATTAATCCAAAATCTCCTTTAAGAAAATCAGAAGAAGTTAAAAAAAATATTTTTAAACAAAATATTCAAGATCCATTTAAACAAGAAGATAAAAAAGAAGAAACATTATCACAGGCGCCAATATTAGATAAAGAAAATTTAAAGACATCGTCTAATAATATTAATATTCAGAATATTAGAGATAAATGGAATGAAGTTCTGCTAAGAATAAAAAAACATAATCATTCTTTAACTTTTATTTTGCGTGTTTGCGAACCAAGAAGTATTGAAAATGGATGTTTGCGCTTAGCTTTTAAATATAAATTTCACAAAGATAGAATTAATGAAGTGGCTATTTCTAATATAATTAAAAATGTTTTAAATGAAGTACATGGCGCCAATTTAAATATTGAAGCTGTTATTGATGAAAAAATTATAGTTGAGAACAATGTTGTTTCCGAATCTTCTGATAAAGAAAAAAATAAAAAAGAAGATAATAACAATGAAGATGTTTTAGGTGGTATGTTAAAAACATTTGGGGGAAAAGTTTTAAATTAATTTTATGTCTAAAAAAATAGGCTTAGCTTTAGGGTCCGGTGGCGCAAGAGGAATTGCTCATATTGGGGTACTTAAAGAATTAGAAAAAAATAATATCAAAATAGATTATTTAGCTGGTTGCAGTATGGGAGCCTTAATCGGAGGAAGCTATGCATTAAGCAAAAATATTAAAGAACTTGAAGAAATTGCTCTTAGTTTTAATAAAAGATGGTCATTAAATAAAATAGCTGATTTAAATTTACCTCATAAATCATTGATTAAAGGTTTTAAAGTTTCTAATTTTATAAAAAGCTTAGTTTATGATAAAAAATTTAATGAAACAAAAATTCCTTTAAAAATTATAGCGACAGAATTAGCAAGTGGTGATGAAGTTGTTTTAGATAAAGGAAAAATATCAGATGCTATTAGAGCAAGTATTTCCTTACCCGGAATATTTCCACTTATAAAAATTAATAATAAATACCTATTAGATGGAGGTTTAGTTAATCCTACGCCAGCAGATATTGTTCAAAAAATGGGAGCAGATATTACCATAGCTGTAGATTTTATTATTAATAGTAAACAAGAATTTAAAAATCCCGGAATTTTTACAGTTTTAATGCAATCCTACGAAATAATGAGAGAACAGGCAGTCAAACATAGAATAAAAGAAAAGAAAAATTTAATTATTATCAAGCCTGATATTAGAAGTGCAATTGATAGTTTCAAATTTCGTGATATAGAAAAAATTATAGAATCTGGAGCAAAAGCGACTAGAAAAGCCATGCCCCAAATCAAAAGTTTAATATTACAATAATTCGGAGATCGTCTAATGGCCCGCCTGCAACGTGTATTATACTTATGTTTTAAAGAGCTATCGAGATTTAAAATTATATATTGGATGGACGGATGATTTGAGCTCAAGATTTATTAAACATCAAAAAGGTCTAGTGCTATCAACAAAAAACAGAAGACCTTTTAAGTTGGTTTATTACGAAGCGTGCCTAAGTAAAGAAGGAGCTATTAAAAGAGAAAAACAGTTAAAAACTGGATTTGGAAGAAAATATTTAAAAAATAGAATATAATTTTCGGAGATCGTCTAATGGTAGGACATTTGGTTCTGGTCCAAAGAATCGGGGTTCGAATCCCTGTCTCCGAGCCACGAAAAATGGCTGCGCCATCTCGTGGCGCGCCACATCAGCATAGACGTGTCGAGAGCCACTTACATTAATATTAGATACCATTTTTGACGTGAGCCACGTGGTAGCGAAACTACTTTACGTGGCAAGGAATGTGAATTATTTATCTTTATGTCAAACATCAGAAATTTTTGTATTATTGCCCATATTGATCATGGAAAATCAACCTTGGCTGATCGGATGTTGGAATTAACCAATACAGTTGAAGAGAGAAAAATGAAATCTCAAATTTTAGATAGGATGGATCTGGAAAGAGAACGGGGTATAACTATTAAACTACAGCCGGTTACTATGAATTACAAAGATTATTCTTTGAATTTAATAGACACCCCCGGTCATGTAGATTTTTCTTATGAGGTATCACGCAGTTTAGCAGCTGTAGAAGGTGCTGTTTTGTTAGTGGACGCTACTCAAGGGATTCAAGCTCAAACTCTGGCCAATCTTTATTTAGCTATGGAACAAAATTTAACTATTATTCCTGTTGCTAATAAAATAGATTTACCAGCTTCGGATTTAGAAAAAACAAAAAGAGAGATTGTAGGGCTTTTGGGATGTTCAGCTGATGAGATTTTAAGCGCTAGCGGAAAAACCGGAGAAGGGGTAGAAGAAATATTAAATACAGTTATAGACAAAATTCCAGCGCCGATTAAAAATGAAAATGAAAATTTAAGAGCTTTAATTTTTGATTCAAATTATGATGAATATAAAGGAGTTGTAGCTTATGTTCGACTTATTGATGGAGAAATTAAAAAGGGAGATAAAATAAAACTAAAAGCAACTGGCGCTGAGAACGAGGCCTTAGAGGTTGGAATTTTTAAACCGGATTATTTTAAGACGGATAAATTAAGCGCTGGAGATATAGGATATATTATTACTGGATTTAGGAATGTAGAAGAATGCCGAGTAGGGGATACGCTTTGTCTTTTAAAATCACATACAGAATGCAAACCCTTAAAGGGTTATAGTGATATTAAGCCTATGGTTTTTGCCGGAATTTTTCCAAAAGAAGGAAATGAATATAAAGAATTAAGAGAGGCTATTGATAGATTGAAATTAAATGATTCCGCTTTAATCTATGAGGCTGAACATTCTGATGCTTTGGGTTTTGGATTTAGGTGTGGTTTTTTAGGAATATTGCATTTGGAAATTTTTCAGGAAAGACTAAGACGGGAATATGGGCTTGAACTTATTGTTACCTTGCCTAGCGTGGCTTATAAAGTTTATTTAAAAAACGGTGAAGAATTTATCATGCGCACTCCTCAGCAATTTCCAAATAGAGAAAGCATAGAAAAAATAGAAGAACCTTGGGTTAAGCTTGATATTATAACTCCCAAAGATTATGTAGGCGGAGTTATGAGTTTAGCTCAAGAAAAAAGAGGAGTTTATAAAAATACCGAATATATTGATGAAACTAGGGCAATACTCCATTATGAAATGCCTATGAGCGCAATTTTAACCGATTTTTATGATAAAATTAAAAGTGTAAGTTCGGGATATGCTTCTATAAATTATGAATTTTTTAAATATGAAGAGGCTAAAGTCGTGAAGATGGATATTTTAGTGGCTGAAGAAATAATAGAGGCTTTATCTACTATTGTCTATGAGGATGAAGCCTTTAAGGAAGGTAAAGAAATTGTTAATACTTTAAAAGAGAGTATGCCAAAGCAGATGTTTGTTTTAAAATTACAAGCGTCTATAGGCGGAAAAATTATTGCTGGAGAACGTTTATCAGCTCTAAGAAAAGATGTTACTGCTAAACTTTACGGAGGAGATGTAAGCCGGAAAAGGAAATTACTTGAAAAACAGAAAAAAGGAAAGAAAAAAATGATGATGTCCGGGAAAGGCAGTGTTGATATTCCTCCGGAAACTTTTGTTAAGATTCTTAAAAAATAAGTATAATTACAAATTCACAAATAATATGAAGAAGAAAACAATAAGAAAAATAGTTTGGGTTTTTTTAAGCTCTATGATAATTTTTACCATGCTTATCTGGACTTTAGCTCCAGCTTTTATGTAGTTAATATTTTTTACATGCAAAAAAATTGGGAGATAAAATCTAAAATTAAAGACTCTAGTTTAAAAAAATATGCGGATGTTAATCCGCTTATTTTGCAAATTCTTTTTAATCATGGAATAAATAATAAAGAGGAAATTTATGATTTTCTTGATGAAGTAGGAATGGTTCATGATCCTTTTTTATTTAAAGAAATGGATGATGCTATTAATCTTATTATAAGTCATCTTAAAAAGAAAAATAAAATAACAATTTATGGAGATTATGATGCGGACGGAGTTACTTCTTCGGCGGTATTATTTAATGTTTTAAATCTTTTTAAAGCGGAAGTAGAAGTTTATATACCTCATCGTGTTTATGAGGGCTATGGGCTTAATAAAAATGCCATTGAATCTTTAAGTAAAACTGGAACTAATTTAATAATTACTGTTGACGGAGGAATAAGAGGAAAAGAAGAAGTTAAAATAGCTAAAGATTTAGGAATGGACATAATTATTACTGATCATCACATCCCTCCAAGCTTGCAGGATGATTATCCAGATTGTATTATTATAAATCCATTAAGCAAAGGTGAAACATACCCTTTTAAATATTTAGCTGGAGTAGGTGTGGCGTTCAAATTAGCCTCTGCTCTTATTTCAAAGTCAAAATTAAATGATAAAGATAAACAAAAATTAATTGAGCAACAACTTGATTTTGTGGCTGTCGGTACTATTGCGGATTGTGTAAAATTAAGAGGAGAAAATCGTTCTTTGGTTAAAAAAGGCCTAAAAGAACTTGATAAGGCTAAAAGACTAAGTTTAAAAGAATTAGCTAAAATTTCTGGTTTTAAGGAAAATTTAAAATACGACTCTTGGAATATTGGTTTTCAAATTGCTCCGCGTCTTAACGCTGTCGGACGTTTAGACCATGCAGAAACAGCTTTTAAATTATTGGTTGAAAATGATGAAAAAAAAATAAAAAAATTAGTTTTAAAATTAAACGAAAGAAACTCACAAAGGCAATCTTATACTCTAGAACTTCTTGATCATGTTGAAGATAGTTTGAAAAATCAAAAAAACAATTCAATTTTAATTGGCATTTGCCCTTCTTCTAGAGAAAGTGAAAATAATTGGAATGAAGGCGTAATTGGACTTGTGGCTGGAAGACTAAGTTCTAAATATTATCGCCCAGCTCTTGTTCTAACTGAGACTGAAGATGGATTTAAAGGCTCAGGAAGAAGTATTTCAGAATTTAATTTAATTGAGGCTATAGAAAAATGTGCTCCCTTTTTAGAAAAATATGGAGGGCATCCCATGGCTTGCGGTTTTAGTCTTCAGAAAAAAAATTTAGAAAAATTTTCTAAAAAAATTATAGAAATAAGTAATCAAGAAATAGATATTAAAACTTTTAAACCTAAAATAATTATTGATCAAGAAATGAACTTAGAAGATTTTGATTTAGAATTAATGGGAGAATTAGAAAAATTAAAACCTTTTGGACAAGAAAATGAAAAACCGATTTTTATGACTAAAAATTTATTGATACTTGATTTCGTAACAATGGGCGCGGATAATCAACACCTTAAATTAAGACTTAAATCAGAAAAATCAAAAGTCATTAGTGCTCTTGCTTTTTCTCAGGCTGAAAAATGGCAAGATATTAAAATTGGTGATATAATTGACATGGCTTATTATGCGGAAATTAATAATTTTAATGGAAAAAGAGAAGTGCAGTTGAAAATTATTGACATAAAATCTTAATTATGAAATATAAAAAACTTATTATTTATACCGATGGAGGTGCTCGGGGAAATCCCGGTCCAGCAGGATGCGGAGCAGTTATCTTTGATGAACATAAAAATATTATTGCGGAAATTTCTGAATTTATTGGCAAAGCCACAAATAATCAAGCCGAATATCAGGCGGTTGTTTTTGCCATTAAAAAGGCACGAGAATTTACAGCAGAAATTTTAGATTTTTATTTAGATAGTGAGTTGGTTGTTAAGCAATTAAACCGAGAATACAAAGTTAAAAATAAAGAATTAGCTCTCTTGTTTGTGCAAATTTATAATGAAACTTTAAATTTTAAAAAAGTAAGCTTTTCTCATATAAGAAGAGAATTCAATAAAGAGGCGGATAAACTGGCTAATTTAGCTATGGATAGAGGAATTTAATTTTTAATTTAAAATTTTGAATTTTGAATCAATTTTGAATGACTTAATTTTTAAGCATTAAAAATTCAAAATTAATTATTCAATCAAAATTCGAAATTTTAAATTCTAAAATTTAATATAAAAAATATATATAAACCGAAACATCATGTTATCAATTTTTATAAATTTCTTTTTAGTAATCAGTCATAAAAT
>CAZDHZ010000002.1:44068-49387 GCA_964505405.1 uncultured Gammaproteobacteria bacterium
GAAACATCATGTTATCAATTTTTATAAATTTCTTTTTAGTAATCAGTCATAAAATAGGCTACTTAGGTATATTACTTTTAATGACTATAGAAAGTTCTTTTATTCCTTTTCCTTCTGAAGTTATTATTCCCCCAGCAGCTTATTTGGCGCAAAAAGGGGAGTTTAATATTTATTTAGTTGTTTTTTTTGGAATTTTAGGAAGCTTAATCGGCGCTTTAATTAACTATTATTTAGCTTACTTCTTAGGAAGAAAGATAGTTTATTCCCTTGTTGATAAGAAAATCTTTAAAATTGTAATGTTGAATAGTAAAAAAATAGAAAAATCTGAAAAATTTTTCTTGAAATACGGAAACGAATCAACTTTAATTGGAAGACTAGTTCCGATAATTAGACAGTTAATTTCTTTGCCAGCCGGATTTTCCAAAATGAAACTTAAAAATTTTATATTTTATACATCAATCGGATCAGGAATTTGGACTATCATTTTAGCTTTTCTTGGGTATTATTTAGGCGCAAACAAAAATCTCCTAGAAAAATATTTTAAGGAGATTGAAATACTTTTTTTAGTAGTGGGTCTAGCCGCTTTTATTTATTTACTAACAATTTTTTTCTTAAAAGGGGAAAAAAATAAAAATGAATAATCTGTTTATTTTTCCTCGCGTAAATTTTTAGCTTTATCAATAAATAAAATTCCGTCTAGATGATCTATCTCGTGTTGCAAAATTCTAGCCATTAAACCTAAAGCTTCTATTGATTTTTTTTCGCCTTTTATATCAAAATATTCACAATATACTTTCTTGCTTCTTTTAACCATACCGAAAACATCAGGTACCGAAAGACATCCTTCTTCGCCCCATTCTTTTAAAATTGATTTCTTAATAATTTTAGGATTAATAAAATATTGAGGACCATCTTTTGTGTTTATAACTATTAAACGGATATTTTTCCCGATTTGAGGTGCGGCTAAACCTACCCCATCTTTTTCAAGCATAGTAGGAGCCATATCTTGCATTAATTTTTGTAAATCCTGATTATTCAAATCTTCAATTTTAATTTCTTCTGATTTTTTTCTTAAAATTGGATTAGGATTAATAATAATATTTAATATTTCCGACATATAATTTTACTTTATAAATATATTTTAACTGATTTAATTAATTTTAGCAACAAATATGAAATCTAAAAAAAGAGATTTTGAAAATATAAGAGATATTATTAAAAAAAGCCAAACCAAAAAGCCAACAGCTTATAAATGGCAAGAAATGGCTTTGCGGGTAATAGAAGAATTAAATATTCCTGCTTATAAAAAAAGTTCTGTATTTAAAATTTGTAAAGAATTACCCTTGCAATTTGTGGAATCATGTCTTAATGACACCAAAGAGCTTTGTGCCACTGGAGAAAAATGGAAGTATTTTTTTAAATTAACTTCTCAAAAAGAATAAAATAAGAATAAAAAAACTTAGGGGTCTAACCTCTAACGCGTTAGAGGTTAGACCCCTAAGTTTTTTTATTCTTATTTTTATTATAATTCAAAATCCATAACCATATAACCAACTCCGAAAGGAAATTCATAAGATAATAATTTTGGGATATATTTAATGTTATGCATAATCCCCAAAAGGATAACAATGGATCGAAAACCACATTCCTTAGCTTCTTCCAACAAGCTTTCATCCATATTTAAAATCTTATCTAAATTCTTTTTTGTAAGTAAATCAATTATTTTCTTATCAAATTTTTTACCTTTAGAAGAATAACCAGCCGGGGCATTACGGGTTAAGCGATGAGACAAGTCTCCGGAAGAAATAACTGCAATTTTTTTTCGGCAGTTTATAATTTCTTTTTTTAGTAATTTCCCAAATTCAAAATGATCTTGAATACTTAATCCTGAGAAACTCATAGGAACGATTTTTACATTTGGTAAATTTTTCGTAAGAAGAAATAAGGGGATAGAGGCTCCATAATCTATTCTTTCTTTACTTATTAAAGATAGAATATTTTTAGTTTCCAAATATTCACTCAATTTACCAATCAAGCCTACATCTCCTTTCCAATTTTTTTTTACAGAAAAATTTCCAAAATCTTCAAAATCTCCGATAAAATTGGGATAGGAGTTAATAGTAAAAACATTCTCCTGGATATTACCATGTGGAGAAATAATAATAATCGTTTCTGGCTTAATTTTTTCTAATTTATTTCTTATCTTTCCATAAGCTCGTAAAGTAGAGCTGAGATGCTCTAAATTATCCTTTCCAATTTCTGGAATTAGAATAGGAGGGTGGGGGACTATACTTGATAAAACTAATGACATAGTTATTTAAGGGTTAAGAATATTATTTATTTCTTCATCTAAATCTTCGGAACTTGTGGATATTTTTTCCGGACTTGTTGAAGCCATCTCTGGGGTAGAAGAAGCAAATTCATCTATAATCTCAAAATCTTTCTCAGAATATATTTCCGCTAAAACTTCTCCTTCTGGATATAAATCTAAAATTTTTGTAGGCACGGAAATAATATTATCCCATCTATAACCCAACTCTTCAAAGACTTTTCCTGATATAATCGGCCTTTTTTTCTTACTATCAATAACATACACTGCCGGAGAGGTATCCGAACTAAGTAGTTCTCCGTCATTAAATATGGCCGGTTCTACCGTTTCAAAACTAGCGAGCTTTTCGGGAGAAACGGGAGTAATAGATTTCCATTTAAACTTGGTTTTTAGCAAAACTGCATCCCAAAGAGGTGCTTTAGTTCCATCGGAAACATAATAAATTCCGCCACTAGAAGTATCCTGCAATAGTGCTCCGGTCGGATAGCTACTAGTAGCCGTAATTGGAGTTCCTTCTTCATAGGTATTAATATCATCCCAGCTAGCATCAATTATTTCCTCCGGATTAATTCCGATTTTTCTTAAAGCTTCACTGCTTGCAAACCCTCTTCTTTTGTCGTCAATTAATAAAAAAACGGTTCCTCTTGGAGAACGCACTAAAGAATATTGAGGAAATTTAATTGGTTTTCCAGTTGGAAAAATGTTCAGATCACTTTTATTGATTTGTACTATTTTTTTCGGATCAAATCTTGAACTTAAAGCTCCCTTACTTAAGAAAGGTCGTTTTTTTCCATTTTGAATTAACCAAACTCCAGCCTCTCCCTTAGCCTGTAAAAGCGTTCCGTTTGGATAGCTTCTTGTAAAATATTTCATCCAAAGCTTGAAAAAATTAAAATTTCCATAATAAACATGCGGAGTATAATTATATAAAGCTGCCGTAGCTTGATTTTGAGGCTTAACAAGTATAGGGTCTCTTCCAGTGTTTGATACCGTATAAATTCCACCAGCTTTATAAGAATAATTTTGTGGATTTTCCATATAATCATAAAATTGAAGGCTGGCTGAGTTTACCTGTTTACCAAAACCTTCCCAACGCGAATTGCACCCTCCTCCGTCCGGACATCCATATCCAACCGCCCAGTCTAACTGTCTTTGAGTAGGAGAAATTTCATCAATTAAACTTTGCTCTTTTTGTAACAAAACTATTAAGGCCTTAGGATTAATACCAACTATTTTACATTTTTTTAATTTTTCTTCTCTAGTCGGATTAGAACTTAAATTTATATTCTCACAATCAAAATTATTAGCCGCTTCATAAATAATTTCCGCCGCACTTTTATAAATTCCATCCGCATTTTTAAAAGTATGATTAGAAATATAACCTCCTTTAGCTCTTAAAAAATTTTCAATTTCAGATAAACTCATGGAAGATCTATCTAACATTTCTTCGTCTGAAATAATAAAATCGGGATTAAAGGTAAGTGCTAAAGCTCCGTTAGTCGCTAAAAAGAAAAGTAAAAAACAAGAAATAAATATTTTTAATTTATTTTTTTGATTCATAATTTTATGTTTTTGAATTTATTCTTCAATTTTCAAGTTATGCCCAAAGGGCAAAACAGTAGTCGGGAATATTCAAATTCCCTGACTGAAAATTAATAATTTATGTTATTTATTATATAATAATTTTCCGTTTTACACAAAGAGTCTAGAATTAATTTTATGTGGATAAAAAGATAAAAATCTAAATTTTAAAAATAAATTTATTTAGTATAAGCCAAAAATGTGTACATTGACTTTTTTCAAAAAACAGTTAATATACTAAGATATGCAAAGAATCATTCGAACAATTTTGTTTTTAATTTCAAGCTTATTTTCAGGCTTGATTTTAAGCATAGCAAAGCTTCGAGTGGTAAAAGTATAATTTAAACCAAAGTTTAAATATAAAAACCGCTCAAGGCTAGCCCCAAAGCGGTTTTTAGATTGTTCATTACACAACTTTAGAAGAGGGAGGGAAAAATGAATCAACTGCAAACTCTTGAACAAAGAAAATCAGATCTAAGAAAAAAAATGATTGAATTGGAAAAAAAATTAAGTCCAATACCAGATCGCTCTGGAATTCTTGATGAAATTTTGCTTTCTAAAATGCATGAATTAATGGTTTCTTTTGAAGCTCAAAGGAAACCGGATTTAAATTTAAGTGAAATTCATGAAATATATTTTTTCGTTTTTGAACAATAAAATTTTCTTTGCAAACAAAAGGCTTGAATTTTCAAGCCTTTTTTATTTAATATAAGGTAAATATCTAATATTAAACATATTCTATTGATTTTTTGTTTTAATGTGTTATAATTATCCACAAGTATAATAATATGATTAAAACATTGAGAAAAATCGAATTTTATTTTAACTTTTACTTTTGGGCTCTTCGGAGGTCGATTTTTCTTGATGTTTTAGCTAAGCAGAAGTTTTAACATCATTAGGGAAACGAAACGGGCCTCTTTTATAAGGAGGCCCGTTTTTTTTGTTCTTTTTAATCTAAAAAGGGAAGGAGATAAGAAATGTCAAAAAAAAATTATCTAAGAGCGATCGTCAGTGTAAAAAACGAAGAAGCTTTACAAAGAATTATAGAAACAATCAAGGAAGCAGGATATGAATTTATAGAAAAACAAAATATGAAAGGAGGAAAATGGCAGATTATTCTTAAAAGTAATTTTGAATTAAAAACAGAAGAAGGAGATAAGAATTATGAAAGCTTGTCAAACAGGAAAACAAGTACGGGTGGCTGGTGTTTTTAATGAAAGCATCAAAAAAAATTTGAGCAAAAAATCAAATGGCATTGATGGCATGGATGTTATTATAGCTAACAGATCCTTCCACCAACGTCTTATTCGCGGAGAAACAAATTCGCGAAAAAAACAAGTTCATCCAAAAGCAATCAAGAAATAAACCTCAAGCCAAGAGAGCCTTAAAAAGCTCTCTTTTTATTTTAA
>CAZDHZ010000003.1:0-4393 GCA_964505405.1 uncultured Gammaproteobacteria bacterium
GCAATTCACCTCCTTCACCTTGTCATCCTGGAATTTTTCGGAGCGGATGCGCAGAAAAATATCCGGGATCCAGGAGGAATAGATATAAATATTTTTAAACCCAAGAAGATTTAAGTAGCATACAGCTTCTCCTCCTGGATCCCGGGTTGCGCTTCGCGCCCCCAGGATGACAAGGATAAATATTCTGGTTTATTCTTTTAAATTATTTAATTAATCTTCTCAACTACAAACACAGCTTCCTCATCATTTACTTTTGTTTTTTTGCCCTCTAAACCTTTATCAATGCCTTTAACAATATCACTCGCTAAAACATCTTTCAATAATTCCTGTTTTAATTTTTTGTTCGCAATAACTTTTTCTATATTTTCTCCAGATGTTTTGTAATACACTTTAATTTCATCAGCGATAACAAGACTTTGGTTTTTTCTAATATTATTAATAATTCGAACCAACTCTCGTTTAAACCCTTCTAATTTTAATTCTTCCGTAATTTCCGTATCAATTTTTACAAAAATATCACCCTCTCCTTTTTCTGTTTTAACATTTTTCACATTAAGCTCATCTTTAATCAAGCCAATATAAGCATTAATTGAAAATTGAAAATTGAAAATTGAAAATTGATTAAGAGGTTGCCTAACTTTAATTCCAGCTTCGTCACGTTTAGCAAGTCCCAACTCTGCAATTTTTCGAATGACATTCATTTCTTCTAAAATTTTATTATTTATGTTTCCAACTTCTGGCCATTTTTCAAGATGAACTGATTTTTCTTCATTTTCAAAATTATTTCCTGTAATTTTTTGCCATATTTGTTCGGAAATAAAAGGCATGATTGGAGCAATGATTTTTGAAAAATGCAAAAGAACATAAGAAGTTGTTTTTAGGGCATTTTGCAAATCATTTTTATCTTCACTTTTGAATCTATCTCGCGATCTTCTTAAATACCAAGTAGATAAATCATCAATGAAAATAGATATAGGACGACAAGCCAAGGGCAGATTATAAGCTTCTAAATTTTCTGTAATTTCTTTAGTGAGTTGATTTAATCTAGACATTATCCATTGATCTAAAATATTTTCAGATTCTGGTTCTTTATTTAAATTTTCACTAATAGAAAAATTATGTTCTTGAGCAAAAAGGTCATAAAATTTTACAACATTCCAAAGTAAAATAACATTTTTTCGAAAAGCATCTTGAATATCTTTTTCAGACATAGTCATGTCTCCTCCACTCATAATCGGGCTAGTCATAAAATACATTCTAAGCGCATCACTTCCATATTTATCTAAAGTAGCTCTTGGATCGGGATAATTTCCAAAGGATTTACTCATCTTTCTTCCATCCGTTCCAGCCAAAACTCCGGTTACAATTACATTTTTAAAAGCCACAGAATCAAAAAGAGCAGAAGCTAAAACATGTAAATAATAAAACCAACCACGCAATTGTCCGGTGTATTCAATAATAAAATCTGCTGGAAAAAGTTTTGGAAAATCTTTTTCTTTTTTCATCGGATAATGAAATTGAGCGAAGGGCATAGCGCCAGACTCAAACCAGCAATCCAGAACTTCCGGCACTCTTTTCATTGTTCCACCACAAGAACATTTGAATTCAACTTCGTCAATTTTTGGTCGATGTAAATCATCAATTTTTTTTCCACCCAAATCTTCAATTTCTTTTAAAGACCCTAAAACTTTAATTTTGCCACAACTTTCACATTTCCAAACTGGAATCGGAGAACCCCAATAGCGAGAACGAGAAAGACACCAGTCCGGAGCTTTTTCTAGATTGTATTCAAACCTTCCTTCTTTAAAATGTTCTGGTACCCAGTTAATAGTTTTGTTATTCTTAATCATTTTTTCTCTAATCCGATCAATGCGCATATACCAAGCTTTTTGAGTTTTATGAATTAGTCTAGTGTTACATCGATAACAAAAGGGATAAGAATGAGTATGTTTTTCTTGTAAAAATAATTTATTACCCAAATCACTTAAAGATTTAGTATTTGCTTTTTTAAAATAAAAACCACTCCATTCTCCTGCTTCTTCTGTGTAAGCTCCATTTTCATCCATTAATTCAATCATCGGTAAATCAACTTCTTTCCCTAAATTAAAATCATCTTCACCAAAATTTGGAGCAATATGCACAACCCCAGTCCCCTCCTCCGTACTTACAAAATCAGCATGATAAACTTTAAAAGTATTTTCATTATTATTAATTGTTTCATTTTTTAAATCAAAAACCGGTTCATATTCCAGCCCAAGTAAATCACTTCCTTTTAAATTTTTGATAATTTTATATTCTTTCCCAGCAAAAACTTCTTCTAACTTTTCCTGAGCTAAAATATAAGTGGATTCATCAAATTCAACTTGGACATAATCAATATTTTTATTAACAGCCAAAGCTAAATTTCCCGGCAAAGTCCAAGGAGTTGTAGTCCAAGCAAGAATATATGTATCAAAATTCTTAATTCTTAATTCTTCATTCTTAATTGCAAAACGGACAACCACAGTCTCATCTTCCACGTCTTTATAAGATCCAGCGTCCATAGTAATTTCAAACTTAGATAAAGGCGTAGCACATCTTGGGCAATGTAAAGAAGTCCTATATCCCTCATAAATTAGATCATCTTCATATAATTTTTTAAAAGCCCAAATAACACTTTCCATAAATTCTAAATCCATGGTTTTATAAGCATTATCCATATCTGCCCAACGACCAATTCTATCAATATACCATCGCCATTGGTCAGTGCCTGTATCTACATAAGTTCGACAAGCGTCTATAAATTTACCCATTCCTAATTTTTCAATGTCTTTTTTATTTTTAAGCCCAAGCTGTTGCTCAACTTTATTTTCAGCCGGAAGTCCATGACAATCCCAGCCCCAAACACGATCTACTCGATAACCTTTCATGGTCCAATATCTAGGAATAATATCTTTAGCAATACTGGGAAGTAAAGTAGCATAATGTGGCATTCCGGTAATAAAAGGAGGCCCATCATAAAAATTATAATTTCCTTTTGCTTTATAATTTTCAGGGTCATCGTTGCCAGATCCCGGTCTTTCTAAAGATTTCTCAAAAGTTTTACTTTTATCCCAAAACTCTAAAACGTCCTCTTCCATCTGAGAAAACACGCTTTTTTCTATTTTTTGTTTTTTTTGGACCATTTATTTTATTTATAAAAATTTATATTTATTTACTTATTATTACAAAAAAAATAGATTTTGTAAATAAAAACAATATTATAACACAAAATCTGTAATTTATATTAAAGTTTGGAGAAGGTTTGTTTTATTTAAAGAAGTAATATTTATCTTACTATTCCCAGCATACAGAATACCCCACTTTTGTCATCCTCGAAGCCGCAGGCTATCGGGGATCCAGGAGGAATAGCTATAAATATTTTAAACCTAAGAAGATTTAAGTAGCACATAGCTTTTCCCCCTGGATTCCTTTCCCTCGCTCCGCTCGCCAGGAATGACAAGGTAAAGGAGATAAATTGCGGAGCAAGAGAGGCTGCCCTGGGGTACAAAAGAAGGGATGCTTTATTTGTTAAAAATAACAAAAGATGGAAATAAGCCTTAAAAACAATAAAATTAACCAACAGTCTCCACCACCTTCTCCGCAATACTCTCAAATTGCCCCTTCAAATCATCATCCATCAAAATAACCGGCTTCATCTCCACCAAAGCTTTGGTAAATATTTTATTATAAGCTAATTTGGCAATAATTTCTATTTCATTTTCTTTTGCAAATTCTTCTAGTTTTCTACAATATTCTTCATTAAGATCAAATTTATTAATAATAAGCCCAGCTTTAATTTTAAAATGCTTAACTATTTCTAGGGCTCTTTTTACATCCGAAAGACCAGAAGGTGTCGGTTCTGCTACTAGTAAACAAAAATCTACTCCAGACACAGAGGCAATAACTGGGCACCCCACACCAGCCGCCGCATCTATTAACATAAAATCTGCGTCATTTGCTATGCTCTCCGCTTTTCTTCGCACTTCAAAAACAAGCTTTCCGGATCCACTTTCTCCAGCTTCAAGTTGGGCTGAAGCGACTTTAAAACCAAAGTCTGTTTTTGCATATCCTATTTTAGCATTATTTACTTTTTCCATAGTGATTGCTCCAACTGGACAGACCATTTTACATACTTCACAACCTTCACAAGAAAAAGGTTTTAGTTTTGGTTTATTATTTACCCAATCAATCGCCTTAAAATAACATTCATCATGGCATAATTTGCAAGAAGTACATTTTTCTAAATCAAAAACAGCTTTCTGATTAGTAGAAATAAAATCCCATTCCTCAAAATCTTTTTCTTTGCGTCCTAAAACCAAAGCAAGATTAGAAGCATCAACATCACAATCAGCTGTAATAATTTTATATTTTT
>CAZDHZ010000003.1:4493-9864 GCA_964505405.1 uncultured Gammaproteobacteria bacterium
TTTTTAAGCTTCCCCTCAATAAAATCTTGGATAACTTCTCCAGATTTCTCTTCATCACTTAAATAAACATCAATCATAGCATCATGCAAAGTATGAAAAGAAATTTCTCCTATTCTTTTAGTAATAACAACGTCAATATTTTCCTGAATTACATCCTTAGCAGTAGCTAAACCACTTCTTATTTCTTTTTCAAAAAAAGCATTTTTCTTAGTATAAGATGAGATGATTTTATTATTTTTTAAAACAATAAACAAAAAATATTCCGCTCTCCCAAAATGATTTACCGTTCTTAGTTCTAAATCATCACCATCACTATCTACCGGAATAAGAATTTTTATTTCATCCTTTTTAAATGGTTCAATATGGACAGTTAAATTTTCTATTTTTTTATATTTATTTTTTATCTTCTCTTCAATATTATGAGCAATGCCATGAGCCTGATCTACATTTAAATTTTTATCCAATTGGATATTAACTTCCGCAAATATAAAAAGTCCAGCTTGTCTTAATTTTAAATTAACAACTCTGCGAACTCCTTTAATATTTCTCATACTTTTTAAAACTTGTGTTTCAAGCTCTTTATCTAAATTGGCATCCATCAAAGAATAAACGGCAATTTTAGCATTTTCCAAACCAATTTTTAAAATCATTAAAGCGAGACCCATTCCTAAAATACTTTCTATATATTGAACATTAAAATAAGCTAAAACTATTCCACCAAAAACAAGTAAAGAAGAAAAAACATCAACCTTAGACTCCTCAGCGTTAGCAATTAAACTTTGCGATTCTATTTCTTTTCCAACTTTTTTCTCATAATGAGCAATGATATAAGAAATGAAAGCGGAAAATAAAGGAACAAACATAGCTAAAAAAGGAATATTTAAATCTGCTTCATGAAAAAATTTAAGATAGCTTTCTTTAAAAATTCCGTAAGACGCATAAAGAATAAAAATAGAAGCTATTAGAGTTGCAAAGTTCTCCGCTTTAAAATAGCCATAAGGAAATTTTTCTGTATATTTTTTTTGAGAAATTTTAAGTCCGAACCAAGAGGAAAATATAGCAACAGTATCAACCGCGCTATGTACTGCGTCTGCTATTAATAAAATACTTCCAGAAAAAAAACCGACCAAAGCCTTTAACCCCGCCAATAAAATAGTAGCTAAAGTAGCCAGCCAAGCTATTTTTTCTCCTTTTTTTAAAATTTCATCTTTATTTGATGTATACATTTATTATTTCTTTAATATTATTATTTTTAATGCCTGCGCCACGAGCATATTGATTAACAATATCTTTTGAATATGGAATTTCTGCAATAATTTTTTTATTATATTTCTGAGCTAAATCAGAAATTAATTTTTTGTCTCCCACATCAGATCTGTTTAAAATAATTTGAGAATTAATGCTTAGTTTTCCTAAAAGTTCTAAAATCAAATTTAAATCATGTGCACCTAATGGACTTGGTTCAGTAACAGAAAAAACCAAATCACAATTTTCTAAAGCAGTAATAACATCGCAGTGTAAACCAGCCGCCGTATCTATAATAATATAATCATAATTCTCTTTTTCTCTTTCTATAATTTCATTCAGTTCATTTACAATAAATTCTGAAACCGGTTCATTTGTTTTTAGTTCACCTGATAATAAATTACAATTATTCTGAGAAGCTTTAAAAATTTTACCAATCTCTTTTTTACCCCATGAAATTGCTTTTTCTGGACATTCTATCACACAAGCTCCACAACCATTGCATTGCTCAGGAGAAAATATTGGTTCTTTGCCCTTAATAGAAACAATAGCATTAGAATGACAAACCGGACCGCATCGTCCGCATTTTGTGCATTTATCCATATCCCAAACAGGAATTCTCTGATAAACTTTTTTAAATAATTTTCTCTCCATACCCAAAAGAAGATGATCATTAGGGCAATCAACATCAGCATCAACTAAAAGAACTTTATTTTCACGAGATAATTCTAGGGCAATAGCCGTAGCCACAGTAGACTTTCCCGTCCCCCCTTTCCCGCCTGTAATTCCTATTATTTTCATATTTTATTTAAATAATTTTTTATTTTATTTTTGTTTAAAATCTCGCCCTTTGTCATATAAAAGAAATATCAAGAATGACAAATGGAATTTTTTCAAGATTAATCAATAACAAAAACTTTTTTACCTCCAGAATTTTTTGTGTCTTCTTCTGTTTTTTCTATCTCCTCTAAAACCTCAGGGATAATTTCCTTAAATTTTTCTAAAGTTTTTTTAATGTCTTTTTCTTTGGAAATAATTGGCACAAATTTTTTTCTCATTCGAACAATATTAGGTCCCATAGCGAAAGCTAGAAGAACTGGAACTTCTTTTAAAATTTCGGAAATTCCCTTAGCTTTTTTAGGGTCTCCATGTTTTTCTTCTTCTTCAGAATTATTCTTTCTTTTTTCTAAAAAAACAATTTTCCCTATTTCAGAATCGCATTCATATATTAAAAAATATTTTGAGTCTCCAAAATGTTCAGTAGTAAAATTTTGACTATCATCTGTGCCACAGGCAATTTTAAATTTCATAAATTTAAGTGTAAGTTTAATCTATATTATAATATAGATTAATTATTATTTTGAATATATTTTTCTACTGCATCTTTAATTTTTCCGGAGTCTTTAATCATCTTAATTCCAAGTTGCTCTAAAACTCCACTAGCCTTTGGACCAAAGTCCCCACTAATAGCAGTTGTAGCTCCGGATTCCCCTACGGTTTCAGCGGCAGCAGTACCAGCTCCATGACCTTGTTCAAGTCCAGCATTTTTTATTGCTCGCGAATCTACAATTTTTCCATCCTCAATTTTTATAATCATAAAATACTGACAGCGTCCAAAACGAGGATCAAGATCAGAATCAATACTTTCGCCTAAAGACGAAACGCAAATAGTTTGTTGATTTTTCATATTTATATTATTAATTATTAATTAAAACCTAAAAAAATTCCTGAATAATATACTAAAGCAGACATCAACCAGGCTATAATCATAATAACAGAAATTTGCACAATAACAAAAGCCCAACTTTTCGTTTCAGACTTAACTACGCTAATACTAGCTAAACAAGGAACATATAAAGAAACAAAGACTAAAAACGATAAAGCGCCTAAGGGATTAATTAAATTTTTTAAATTATCTGCCGAGTTAATATCAAATCCCCCGCTCAAAGTAGCTAAAGTACCGATAATTGTTTCTTTCGCTAAAAATCCAAATAATAAAGAAATGGAAAAAATCCAATTACCAAATCCGAGAGGTTTAAAAATTGGAACTAAAAATTGGCCAATCATACCTAAATAACTTGACTCTGAGGCATACTCAACTCCTAATGGGAAAAAAGCTAAAAACCAAATAAAAATAATAGCTAAAAATATTATTGTACCGGCTTTTTTAATAAACATTTTTGTATTCCACCAAGATGTTTTTAAAATATTACGCATACTCGGCAGACGGTAAGGTGGCATTTCCATAATAAAAATTTCATTTTGTTTATTTTTAATTAGCCGAGATAAAATCATAGTAGCGATGAGTGCTACGACAACACCTAGTAAATATAAAAACATAATTACTAAAACAGAATTATCAGGAAAAAAAATTCTAGCGAATAAAGCGTAAATTCCGAATCGAGCTGAACAGGAGATAAAAGGATTCACAAAAATAGCCAACATTCTCTCTTTTTTGTTTTTGATTGTCCTAGTAGCTAGTATGGCCGGAACATTACATCCAAATCCTAAAATCATCGGAATAAAAGATTGACCAGATATTCCAAACCAAGAAAAAGGCCTATCTAGAAGCACAACTATTCGTGCTAAATATCCGGAATCTTCCAATATTGATATTAAGAAAAATAAAATAAAAATTAAAGGAACGAATGACAAAAGAGAGCCTAATCCCCCTAAAACACCTTTACTCAAAAAAGAAACAAGCCAAGGTGTTAAATCAAAACCAGAAACAAAACCATCCAAATAATCAAAAAAATTATTAATTAAAGAAATAATTGGATTAGCTAAAACAAACGTTATTTTAAACAATAAAAAAAGAGAAAAGAGAAAAACAGGAAAAGCACTGAAGCTATTTAAAAACCAGGTATCAAGATTTTTTGTTTTTTTATTTTGAATCTTTAAAAGATAAGGACTAATATTTCTTTTAATAAAAGATATAGCCTTACCATGACTTATTTTTTTTTCTAAATTAAGTAGACCATCTAAATATTTTGCTTTTGCAGGACCATTTTGACTAGTTTTAATAATTGCTTTTAAAAGTTCATTTTTATTTTTTCCGCTATTAGCTTCAATCTGTACAATTGCTACTCCTAATTTTTTTTGAATATTCTCATAATCTATTTTTAAAAAATTCTTGCGAGCCTCTTCATTAAAATTAAAAGCTAAAATAATTTTTGTATTTAAGGACAAAGCCTCAAAGAATAAAAACAAACTTTTTTCTAAACGATTAACATCAATAATTTGGACAATTACATCTGGTTCTTCTTCTAGAATAAAATCTCGAGAAATTTTTTCTTCCTCACTATATGGGGATAGACTATAAGTCCCAGGTAAATCAATAATTTCTATATTATAGTCATTAAAATTAATATGCGCTTCTTTTCTTTCTACTGTTTTTCCAGGCCAGTTTCCAACATGCAAATGCATCCCCGATAATACATTAAGAAGAGATGTTTTTCCGGCATTTGGATTTCCCAATAAAGCAACTCTGATTTTTTTATCTTTATTCATTGTTTTTCTACTATAATTTTTTGAGCAATATCACTTCTAATCGCTACTTGTGTATTTAAATAAGAATAAATATGAGGGGAAGACAATGGGCTTGAGCCTTTATATTTAATTAAAACTCCACGAATTAAAGCCATGGTATGAAGTCTTTCTTTTACTAATTTAGAACATCTAATTTCTTTAATAAGTGCACTCTCCCCTTTTTTTAAATCTATTAAATTCATAAACTAATCCTGATTATTTTTTTGAATCATAATACAAGCTCCGGCAACATAATCTATCTTATGATTTTTACAATATTCTATTGCTTCTTTACTCTCACTCCCCGGTTGCATCCAAATTTTTTTAATTTTTAAATTTACAACTTCTTTTAAAATTTCTAGAGTTATTTTCGGCGGAACAACAAAAATAACAACATCTATTTTTTGTGCCACACTTTTTAAATTAGGATAAACTTTTAGTCCTAAAATTTCTTGAGCCTGAGGGTTAATGGGAATTACATCATATTTCGCATCTAGTAAGTCTTTCAAAACTTTAAAGCCATATTTATTTTCATCCTGTGATGCTCCGACTACCGCATATAAATATTCTTTATTAATCATAAACTTCAATCGTAATT
>CAZDHZ010000003.1:9964-34426 GCA_964505405.1 uncultured Gammaproteobacteria bacterium
ATAAACATGGTTTTAATTCTTGGATTTTCTGTTTCACCGGCAAAACGACTATAAAGATCAGAAGCATTTTTCTCTAAAGCAATAGTTTTCTTAAAATTTTCTTCTGTATCTTCATCGCAATTTCTCTCTGGAACTTCGATTGCTTCTAGTTTTAATATTTTTTTGCAAATAGAAGCATGTTCTTTTTCCACTTTAGACAATCTCTTATACATAGCTTTAATTTCATAGGTTTTTGCTTTTCCGGCCATACAAATATAAAGAGCTGTGGCGTTCAATTCTAAAGCCAAAGTAGTTTCTAAATTTTTCTTAGTAATATCATCTAAGTCATAAACTCCCGTAACAATAGGATCAGCTTCATTGCCATTTTTAATATATTGTTCATCTGCCCCGCAAAAAGGACAATTTTTAGGTTTATCGGATCCGATATAAGCGTCTCCACAAACTTCACAAATATAAGTTTTCATAAATTTTTTTAATTATAATTATATGCTCATAATAGTATAATTTAAATAAAATATCAAATTTTAATTAAATGTATCATTAATAATTTTAAGCATATCTTGATAATTTTCAGCCTTAAATATTTTCTGCCTAATAAGGCTACCGCCCTTTAAACCTTTGGTATACCAGGCAATATGTTTTCTTATCTCAAACAAGCCCTTTTTACCATAAAATTTCTGCACGCTTTTTAAATGTTGAATAATTATTATTTTTAGTGTTTTTTTGTCTATCTCAAAAATATTCTGCTCATTAAAATAATCTTTTATTTCTTTAAAAACCCATGGTCTGCCCAAAGCTATTCTTCCTATTCCCAAACCATCCGCCTCCGTTTCAATTAATAAATTTTTATAATATTTAGCTATCTCCAAACTATTATTCTCTGCAGAATCTAAATAAAAACCATTAACAATATAAGACCCTCCAAAATAATTTCTGATATTTTTAAGAATATTAAAATCAAGTTTTCCACTAAATCCCTGAGAAAAAGAACGGCCATGCACCATAAGGGCTTTAATATCTAAATCCGAAATAAAATCTAAAAAATCCAAAATATTTTTGTCCCCTACTTGAGTTCTGGTCTTAATAGACACCGGCAAATCGGTATTTTCTATAACCGCCCTAATAACTTCTTTGGCTTTTTGAAAATCACGCATCAAAGCGGAACCCGCTCCTTGCTTAATAACTTTTTTAACCGGACAACCAAAATTAATATCAATACCGTCTGGCTTAATTTTTTCCGTAATAATTTTAGTGGCTATTTCAAAATGTTTAGGATCTGATCCAAAAATTTGGATCACAAAAGGCTTTTCCGATTTTTCAAATTTTAGTAAATCCAAAGTCGGGGAAATTTTTATTTTCTTTTTAATATTTTGGTCATAATATAAAGCTGCTGCGCTCGCCATTTCAGAATATAAAACATCCGCCCCAAAATTTTTGCATATTTTTCTAAAAGGCAAATCCGTAATCCCTGCCATAGGCGCCATAGCTAAAAATCCTTTATTCAATTTTTCCCAAAAATTATTCATTTTTTTCACATAAGACACAACACATAAATTAATTATGTGCTGTTATAAATATATTTTAATTAATAAAAATTTAAAAAATAGAATCTGTAAATTTATTATTTTATTCTAATTTGTGAATTCGTGTTTAAATTTGTGAATTTGTAATTAGTAAGCTTTATCTCGCCTTCGGCGTTACCCAAAACCCCATATATTTTTTAAACATTAGCTTTGTCTGAGAATGAAGTCCAGGAATAGAACCAAAAATAATAATACTAATCGGTAAAATTGCCCATTGAATAACCATACTCACATTTTTTAAAACTCCATATTTTTTCGGTCTCTTGGGCAAAAGGAGCGTCGATATAATTGCCGAGAAAATCAAGCCGAACATAGCAAGCATCATAAGCGTTCTAGTTACTAAGGGTAAATTAGAAGATAAAACAGTCACATTAAATCTATCTCCTCCAATAAGCATCGGCATCCATCCAATCACAGCAATTATCAGAGCATTAGTTGCCCAAGAATGAAAACCATAAAGCTGAACCCAAATTCTTGAAATAAATTTCATTTTAGGTATGTGCTTCCATTCTTTAATGGTATTAAAAATTAAATAAGGAATATTTTCTACTCCCCAACCCCATCTTAATTGTTGTTTATATAAATTTTTAAAAGTTTTCCAGCTATTCTCGTCCATACAAACATCCATAGAAACTGGATAGTCTAAAGGTTCTACTCGATAATCTCCTTTATAATAACAGAAACAATGCCAAAAAATCCGAGAGTCCTCACTAACCATATTCGTAGACCAAAATCCGATTTCCACCAAAGCTCTCCAGGTCATTGAATGTGAAGAATAAGTTGCCAGTTTTTCGTTGCGCACCTGTTGCATCATTTGCCAAAAAGTATTGGAAGAGGCTGCTACTCTAGCAAAAAAGGGGGCTTGCCATAAATTATTATTATAAACAGGAACTGGTTGAAAACTTGCTCGATATGGTCTTTCCACACTTAAAAATTTATGGCTTAAGCAATAAAAATAATCAGGAGAAATAACCGTATCAATATCAAAAACACTAACCAAAATTTGATCATAATTTAAATTTTCCCGGTCAACTATATCTCTTTTAACATGTTTCGCAGCCCAAGCCTGGTTAGAGCCCTTCCCCTTAAGCTCTCCTTCTATCCCGTCTGGATGCATTGTGATGTATAATGTTCTAAACTTACTCCTATATTTTTCTTGAATAATTTGAATTCTTCTTTTTAAATCCTCTCCCCCTCTTTCTTCATAAGTTAAAACCAAAATTATTTTTTCTGACGAATATTTCGAATTAACAATTGATTGGATACTATGTTCTATGACTTCCGAACTCTCATTATAAATTGGAAAAATAATTAGGTGAATTAAATCTTCTGAACTCATTATTTTAAATTCACCCGAATTTAATTCAACTTTTCTTTTGCCTAAAAGCTCACATTGATCATGCCAATCTGTATTAAGGCTTTTCTCCATTCTTCTGTAAGCTACATAAAGATGAATAGCTAAAAAAATAACCAAAAGCAACCAATAAACATCAAAGGCAATCAAAAAATAAGCCACAATAACCGGACGAAAATATGAAAAAATCAATAATAATATTAAAGTCCCCCAAGATAAAAATCCGGGTAAAATTTCTAAAAATCTGTATAATTTTCTATCCCCCCCCTCAAGCTGAACAGCTTTCCCAATTTTTAAATAATCCATTTAGAAAAATTAATTTTAATATAAAAATGGAATTAATATTAAGAATTCCATTTTTATTTATAACTCTATACTAGCCTGTTGTCAAACAAAGTAAAATTAAAATTTTATGGTTCCTCCGGAATTAATATCAAGAATATTAGGCTTAACAGCAGTTTGATCTTGGTCTTTTTTAGCTTCTTTTTTAAAAATAGGGGGCGAAGGACTATAGTTTTCTTCCTTATGTTTTTTGTTTTTTTTATTAAAGCCTACCGCCTGGTTCTTAAAAGCATCTTTTAAAGAAATGGGCTCTAACTTTTTAACTTTTTCTTCCAGATTAGATTCAATTTTTTGCAATTCATCTTTTTTTGCATTCTTTCTAAGTTCAATCTCATTTTTTTTCTCTTCCCTAATTATTTTTAAACAATCCTTACAATAAACCGGACGAATTCCATCAGGTTTAAAAGAAACCTGTGTTTCTTTAGAGCATCTAGCACAATTAACTTTATATTTATAAACTTCCTCCTGTTCTAATGTTTTTTTATTTTCAATCTTTTTGTCAGTTTTATTTACAAAATTTCTATTTTTAATTAAATTATTATGAGAAACATCTTTTTTACTTATGGGTAAATCAGAATCAATACCATCATTTAAATGCCATCTCATTATTTTATCTTCCACTACGCTTCTTTCAGATGCATATCTTTCTCGACTAATTTTAATTATTTTTTCAAGATTTCCAGTTTTTTCATCATCAGTCAAAGGAGGTAATCCTTTAGCAGAAAAAGGTTCAGACGCTATTCCATCAATCATTAATTTCAAATATATTTCATATTTAGGTAAATTCACAATATCTTCTTCTGTAAAAGTTGGCATAAACTCCGGAACTAAAGCTTCGGCATCAGCCGCACCCACTCTAAACAAAATCATAGTACCTACATTTCCAAAAACAGCCGGCCTTACTTTCTCTCCCAATTGCTCAATGTATTGATGAGCCATAATAAGATTGAGACGATATTTTCTTGCTTCAGATAAAATATTAGCAAAACTATCAGTGGTAAAATTTTGAAACTCATCAATGTATAAATAAAAATCTCTGCGCTCTTTTTCCGGAATATCTACCCGACTCATAGCAGCCAGTTGAATTTTGGTAATCATCATAGCTCCAAGTAAAGCTGAACTATCCTCTCCTATCCTTCCCTTACTTAAATTTAATATCAAAATTTTACCCTCATCCATAATTTCGCGCATATCAATACTTGATTTTACTTGACCCACAATATTTCTGATAAGAGATGTTGACAGAAACTGCCCGACTTTATTCTGAATCGGAGAAACAGCTTCAGAAGCAAATTTATCAGCATACCCCGCAAATTCATTCACCCAAAAAGCCTTAACTACCGGATCCTGGATTTTAGCAATAACTTTTTTGCGAAAAGGCTTATCAGAAAGCATCCGGATTACTGCAAGTAGTGTTGAACCTGGATAATCCAATATAGCTAAAATAGTATTTCTTAAAATATACTCTAGGCGTGGACCCCAGGAATCTGCCCAAAGTTTTTGAAAAACACCAACTAAACCGGAAGCAACTAGATGTCTTAAATGGGGTTCTACTTGTTCTACAACATTAAAAGCAATAGGATGTTCATAATCAGAAGGATTAAAATAAATAACATCATTAAGCCTATTGCTAGGAATATATTTAATTACTTTTTCCGCTAAATCACCGTGGGGATCAACTACGGCAACTCCGTTTCCAGCTCTAATATCTTCTACTATCATATTTTCCAAAATGGTAGATTTCCCCATTCCTGTTTTTCCAATCAAATACATATGCCGTCGCCGGTCATCTCTTTTTATGCCAAATTTTCTAAAACTATTTCTAAAAGTTGTTTCGGCAAAAGTTGTAATATCATTATTAAACATATTTTAAAATAAGATAAATAAGAATAAAATTTTGTTTTTTCAAACAAAGGGTAGATTTCCCGGAGGTGATCCTTCTTGAACTGTTTTTTTAGCCTCAGAATGCTTTGTGTTTTCTAAAACTTCTTTTTCAAAAATATTTTCATCCTGAAAAATATCTTCTTTTTCTCCTCTTTTTTCTTTTTGTTTTTCTAGACCAGAGGATTTTTTCTCACTTCGCAATTCACCTCCTTTATTTTTTTCGTCTTGTGTTTTTTTATCACTTCTATCTAGATCAATTTCAGTAAAAATATTTTCGTTATCTTCAAAAGTACTTAAATCAACTTTAGTTTCTCCATATGGCAAAGTCATAGGTGGCTCAGATTTTCTTCCCGGTGCTTTTTGAATTAAAGGAGCTTTAACTACAGCCTCAACTGGAAAATGCCAAAGTGTGGCTAATTCCTCTACATTAAAAATACCTGTTTTTCTTCCTAGAGTTGAATCTCTATCTTTATAACCTTGCATTAATTTTCTTTTTTTAGCATTAGCTCTTTTTTCAATATTAAAATAATTAGCCGTTGTTGCAGTTTTATCCATATCCGGTTTCAAATTGTTAATATCTACATCAAAAAACTGTTTAATATATCCAACAAAACCTCCAACCCCCTTAGGTTTATTCATAATCTCTTTTTTAGCAATATAAATATAGCGTATCTTACATTCAAAACCTAATTTTGAAGTTTTTTCCTGGATAGCTTCAATTTGTTTTTTTTCCCGGGGTTTTAAATTCATCATTTTAAGAGAATCATCCTGAGCTTCTTTTTCTTCAAAAGATCCAATCATAAAACTAAAGGCCTGATGCGTAAATTCGTCAAATAAATCTTTAATTTCTTTAAAAATTTTAGAAATACCACCCACTTTTACAACCGCTTTTTCTTTTAATATTTTAGAAATTTCTTCTTCTCCAATTTCAGTCCAATCTTTTACATCAATCGGCTTAACTAAAATTTGATACCAGGCCTGCTCTCCTTCTCGTAAACTTGAAAATAAAGTCATTAAAGAAGCCATTGGATCTTTAAATTGGGTTTCCGGCTTACCCCCGATCGGGGATTCAAAATTTTTATAGGTGAGAATTGGATATGCTGAATTTTTAACCTGAATAAACTCACTTCCCCACATTTCCCAAGTATCATTAGGAAAACGAGTAGGCATATCTTTAGTATAATCATCCACTTCCGTAATTTCTGCGTCTGGAAATTGGGAATAAACTGCGGATTCAACTAAATCTCTAAAATGGCTTGGAGTTCTAATTAAAAATTGGGTATAACCTCCAATACTCACTATTTCAAAACTAAAACTAAGTTGATAACGCCCTTCCCAATAAGTTTCCAATAAATTAAAAGAACTATGGGCACCTCCTAAATAAGTAAATAAATTTTCTACCGATCTTAGGGACTGCTCTACCCCTCGAGGCACATCAATCGCTAAAACTATTTTTTTAAATTGGGACCCCCACTTATCATTAATATAATATACCCAAACCTCTTTTGCTCCCCAAAGAATAACCCAAGCAATTGGAATCCAGCCAAAATTAATTAAAAAAATATATAATTGTTCGTCAGCTGATAAAGAAAAAAAATGATTAAGCAAAGTAAAATCCATAAGAATATTTGTTCTTATTTTCTGAAATATTATATATAATTATAACACATTTTATAGTTTTTAGTAAATAAAAATAAGCTCACGAAGAGCTTATTTAAAAAATTATGTAAAATCTAATTATACTAAAGAATATTTACTGCCTTTTTTTAAAAATTTATCTTTATTCATTAAAGCTAAAACTATAGTAGCCTTTTTCACCATTCTTTTTTCCAGAACTTTTTCTATAATTTCATCTCTGCTTAAAGAATCGTTTTCGTCTGAAAAAATTTCTTCAATTACATCTAAAACTGTTCCCTTTTTATAACCCCAATCCTTTAAAGCATATAAGCCTCGTCCGACTAAAACATATTTTTTATCTAGAATTAATTCATTATGTACTGTAGCAGCGTTTGCTAATTTATTATCAAATTCCACCCTGTTAATCTCATCAGCTATTTTTGAAAAATGCATAGGTTTACCATGATTATTCAAAATTAAATAAATTTTATCATTAATAGTTTTAGGATTAACTTCCCTGGAATGTGCCAAACCCCAAAAACCGAATTTATTCTGCCCTATCTTTTTAGCGGCCCTTAATATTGAATACAAGGCTTTTTTATCATTGATTAAATCTGGATCTTCGCTAAAATAATCACTTTTAGTAACATTATAGATATTCAAGCTTCCGGAACTAGAAATTTTATGCTCATATTTTTTATAATTATCCAATTCTTTCATTAGCTCCATAATTTTAGCTGTTGTATAAACACCTTTGCTTTCATTTAATTTTGCAATCAATTCTGAAATTATTTCTTTAATATGGTTTATTTCTTTAAATTTTAATTTATATATTTCCTTGAGATGATTCAAATTATTAATTTCTTCAAATTCTGAAAAAAGAAGCTTAGTAATTAAAAAATTTAAATAACTTTTATGTATCTCCTGATTATTTTCCGCACTCTTATAGCCATTAGTGGAATAATTAACTAAAATATCCAATAAATAAATTTTCTCCATGATTCCGCCATGCTCTTCAAGCAACTGAGAAATAACTTTTTTTAAAGTATCTAAATATTTATTTAAATTATCTAATTTTCTTAACTTACTAATACTGGAAGTTTCAATTTGCCTAATTCTTTCTCTAGTTAAATTATGAACGGAACCAATTTTCTCTAAAGTTTCCTTTCCCTCACCATGAAGCCCATATCTTCTCATCACAATATCACGCTCTCTTTCAGAGAGTTCATTGAATAAATTATTAATTATTTCCACAGCATCAAGATTAGTAGCCTCCTCTATTTTTTGCTTATCTATTATTTGGTCTAAAATAGAAAAATTTTCCATAAAATTAAATAATACAAGTCATGGGCACTTGATTTTTAAATATTAAATCAAGTCTGATATTAAAAATTAACATCAAAGTAATGATAATATAGCATAAAATATCTTATTAGTCAATATTTAAAACATGATTTTTAATTTTTGTCTAGTTATAATATATTTAACTAATATTAAATAAAAAAATGCAATAAAAAAATTTATTGCATTTCGATAATAAGCTTATTAAAATTAAAAAATATTTTTAATTAATAATTTGCAGTTTAACTATTTAGTAGCTAATATGCTTCTTTTATAACTATCTAGATTTTCAAGGGCAATTCCCGTTCCTTTAGCAACACAAAGTAGAGACTCGTTCGCTATATAGGCTGGAACACCTACTGTTCTTGAAATTAATTGATCAATATTCCTTAAAAGAGATGTTCCTCCAGACAAAACAACCCCCTTATCCATAATATCAGCGGATAATTCCGGCGGTGTTTTATGTAAAACTTCTTTTACGGAATTAATTACCATTTCTAACTCATTTTGGATAGCTTCAGTAACATCACTTGATGTAACCGTAATACTTCTCGGAAGCCCAGTTAATATATCCCGTCCTCTAATTTCCATGGTTAATTTATCTTCTAAAAAAAGTGCGGAACCAATATTAATTTTAATGTCTTCTGCAGTTCT
This sequence comes from uncultured Gammaproteobacteria bacterium, assembly GCA_964505405.1. Lineage (GTDB taxonomy): Bacteria > Patescibacteriota > Patescibacteriia > Patescibacteriales > UBA12075 > CAZDHZ01. The sequence continues at coordinate 18,740 of CAZDHZ010000003.1, forward strand.
TTCTCCAATAGACAAATTATATTTACGCCTAATATATTCCATAATAGCACTATCAAACTTATTTCCACCAACACGAGCAGAAGTAGACGCCACTATTCCACCTAATGATATAACAGCCATTTCAGCGGTACCTCCCCCAATATCTATAATCATATGCCCGGAAGCCGAACCAATCGGAATATCAGCTCCAATAGCAGCCGCTACCGGTTCTTTAATAATATAAGCTGCCTTAGCTCCGGCCGCAATAGTAGCATCAATAACCGCTCTTCTCTCGGTAGAAGAAATCCCAGCCGGCACAGCGACCATAACTTCCGGCCTTAAGAGCCTAACACTCCCCACAGCTTTATTGATAAAATATCTAAGCATAGCCTCCGTAGTTCTATAGTCTGCAATTACCCCGTCCTTTAAAGGCTTAAGGGCAATAATAGTATCCGGAGTTCGCCCGAGCATGTCTTTGGCCTCATTTCCCACAGCCAATATTTTTTTATCGGTCATAGAAACAGCCACAACAGAAGGTTCATTTATAACTATTCCTCTTTTAGGAAGATGAACTAAAGTATAAGCTGTCCCTAAATCAATTCCTATTCTTTTTATAAACATATTCAAAAATCAAAATTCAAAATTCAAAAATCAAAATAATCTTTGTCTGTTTCCTTTTGTAAATATAAATAAATCTTAAATAAATTTAATTAATATTAAAAACTATATTAATCTAGAAATTAACAATAAATTCTCTGTCCATTAAAAAATCAGTATCCCAATTTATCTGTCTACCGTATTTTTCAGCATAAAATCCAGTTGGATAATAAGTATTTATGTTTTTATTAAAATTAAAACCAATATTAATTTCTTGAATATTTTTTCCTGGCTGTTTTTGTATATAAAAAGAATAATAGTCTTTTTGTAGCAATAAATCAATAGTTTCCGATAATTTATAATGGAGGTGGATATTAGCTATTTCCCCGGGTTCGATTGATATAAATCCAGCAAAAACAGTTTTATTTAAATCTTCATAAATTTCCGGCTCTTTATCTTGAAAAAATCCTTCTGCTGAAATAAGCTCGGAACCCAAAGGAACATAAATCCTTGTATAAGTTCTATATCTCGTGGTCTTCCAATCAAATTCCCCATTATGTTTATATATTATGTTCAAATCTGAAAAGATACCATTAGACCCCTCATTTATTTGGTAGCTTATTTTTCTATCTATCACTCGATCGGTTTTAAAAGCAGCCATATTAGCATCAACCACCATTAAATAATCACCTTCCACCTCACTTAAACTTCCGTCCCATCCGCTTTCATAAACAATCTCACTTAAATTTTCATCTTTAAAATAAATCAATATATTTTTTCTTTTTAAATTAGCATCAAGAGTATCAATTAATTTATAAAAATTTTGAGTCTGAAAATCAAAAATTCTAAATTTAATTTCTTTAGCAATCTCTCCAATAACTTCCTTTCTGTGCCAAGAAGGAACTCCTAAAACTTCATATCCTTTTTCAACTTCATATTGCAATAAATCAACAAAATTATTTTGATTATACTCCTCCCCCTCAATAATTATCGGTCCGATAATTTTAAGCAAATCAATAATTAAATCCGGCGTAATAGCAATAAATCCATCAAATTCATCTTTAAAATTATTAATTTGATCTTTGGGAGGGAGAAGTTTATCCTCCTCTTTAAAAAACCATTCAATTTGCTTAGCAGATTCTGGCCAATCAGGAGACCAATTAGCATCGCGCATATACCATTTTTCTATGCCTAAATAATCTTTTAAAGGTTTAGGCGGCTCTACATTAATTCTATCCTTAACCGGCATATCTAGATGGTAAACATCATGAGTATCAAAGCGCAATATATCGCCATGTTCAATTTCAAGGATTCCATAAGTTCCAATAAATCCCCCGGTCGGCCTAAGTTCATCTCTATTTTGAAGCACTACTAAAAAAGAAGATTTTTCGGGATAACCAAGAACAAAAGGCAAAAGTTCGGACATAGGAACCGCGCTTTTCATTGTTTGATTAACACTCTGAATCTGAATCCTTAAATCCTCAATCTTGTTTTTAAAAAATTTGATAAAGCCCTGATAATTAATATTATCAATATTTAAAAGTGCTAAATCTAAATTAGCCTTAAGTCCATTTAATTCCGGACCGGACTCATAAATCTTTTTGATTAGTTCCTCTTTTTTAAAAGAACTTAAATTATTAAAGTTAGTTTCCGGCCCGATAATATCATTAAGGGACATACTGAATTTTATTCCTTCATCTAAAGATTCACTTAATAAATAAGCTGTGCTAAGTAAAGAATGCACATCTTCAATCTGCTGGCTTAAATAGCTCAAATTATTAATTACAATATTTTTTTTTATTTTTTCGACATAATCGAGAGCTTCTTTAAAATTTTCTTGAGATACTGAATTGAAATCCAAAGCAGAATCAAAATCTCCCTCCCTCATAAGACTAATAGTATATTCTAAATTTTTTTTACCACTTAAAGCTTTTTCATAAACATTTTTGATATTTACAAAATTTAAAATCAATAAAAAGAATAGAAGCAAGGCTGCAATAATAACAAGATAAAAAATATATTTTATAAATATAAAAAAAATTCTTTTTTTTATTTTCTTTTTTGAAGTATTTAAAAACATAATTCTTTTTTTATAAAAAGATACTTACAAAACACTATTTTTCATATTAGCAAAAATAATAAAAAAAATCAAGAACAATATTATTTAATGTTAGCAATTTTATTCCTTAGAGAGAGCTTCAATTGGATTTAATTTAGCAGCTTTCCTAGCTGGATAAAGCCCAAAAACAATACCAAAAAAACAAGAAAATCCAATAGAAACAAAAAACGATTCTAGGGGTAAAGAAAATTGCCAATCAAGTCCATAAGATACGGCTAAAACAGAAACTAAAAAAGACAAAGCGATGCCGACCACAACTCCAACTAAACCACCGAACAAAGTAATAAAAATTGACTCAATTAAAAATTGAAGCATGATATCCGAATATTTAGCTCCTACCGCCTTACGCAATCCAATTTCCGAAGTTCTTTCACTCACCACAACATACATAATGTTTAATATTCCTACTCCACCCACGACTAAAGATATAGCCACAATGGCAAGCAAAAGCAATGTAATGGCATCCGTTATAGTGGACATAATCTCCATAGACTCAACCATGGTAACAACTCTAAAATCGTCTTTACTCGTATCACTCAAATCCTCTCCAATGCCCTTTACTCGATTAGGATCAAGAGAAGGAGCTTCAATATTATGATTATCGCGTAATATCACTCTCATCTCTTCCGCTGTTTCCATAACTTTATCAGTATCATAAACCTGATGCATCATATATGAAACATGATCAATACCCATAAGTCTTTTCTGTAAAGTTCTTACCGGAAGATAAACAAAATCATCAAAATCCATAATCATCATAGCTCCTCTTTCTTCCATCACCCCAATTACTCTAAATTTTAAATTATGAATTTTAATATATTTACCAATCGGATCGCTATCTCCAAATAATTTTTCCTTCATTTTATAACCCAAAACTACCACCTTACTTAAAGATTTATCTTCTGCCTCAGTATAAAAACGTCCATAATCCATTTCGCTTTTATCAATATCTATATAACTAGCAGTCAAGCCCATGATTGTTGCTGTTTCAGAATTACCTTGATAAGAAACTTTATTTTGACTAATAACCCCCGCATAAGCTGATTTTACATTAGAAAGCTGAAGCAAATCTTCCATATCTTCTAACACTAAACTGGTTATTTGGACTCCAGAAACTGAAGCAATCGCCCCCTGAGTTTCTGCACTAGTCCCCTTTTTTGTAGTAGGTACTTTAATTTCAGTTTCAATAAAATCAGAGCCCCCAAAAGAATCAACCTGAGAAGTAATTAAACTTTCTATTCCAGCTCCAGCCGAATAAACTAAAATCACACTGGAAATTCCAATAACCACACCCAAAACAGTCAAAAAAGTCCTAGCCTTATTAGACATCATTGATTTAAACGCTGATTTTGTAGAATTGATTAGAGACACTTGGCTAATTTTTAATTTTTAAATTTTATAATTTTTAAATAAATATTAATTTTTAAATTTTTAAAAATAATTTTTTATTAATTTTTTTAAAAATTAATATTTTAGATTTATTTATAAAATTAAAAATTATAAAATTTAAAAATTAAAATCATTCATACCTAAGCGCCTCAATCGGCTCTAATTTACTTGCTTTCCAGGCTGGATAAATTCCAAAAATAAGTCCGATTAAAGTTGAGACTCCTACGGCTAAAATTATGGAAAATAAAGATACTTTAAATTCCCAATCATAATCTAGGGATACAGCAATTACTGAAATTAAAAAAGAAACAAGAGCACCTAAAATAATTCCTATAATCCCACCAATTAAAGTTACGACGATTGCTTCTTCTAAAAATTGTAATAAAACATTAAAATTATTAGCTCCGACTGCTTTACGTAGTCCAATTTCTCTTGTTCTTTCCGAAACACTCACTAGCATAATATTCATAATTCCAATTCCACCCACCACTAAAGATATAGCAGCCATAGCAGCTAAGAAAAATTTTAAAGCATTAGTAATGGTAGTAATTACATCTAAGGCCTGAGCCGCACTTCGAACTATAAAATCATCATCATTACCACTAGCATCTTCAATACCATGCCTTTCTCTCAAAATTAATTTTACATCATGAATGGCTCGTTCTACATCCTCAGCATTATCAACTTTAGCCCTAATTAAATTTATATGATTAATCCCTAATATTAATTTTTGCATCGTCTTAATCGGAATGAAAATCTGATCATCATAATTTTGGAAAGCCACAGTTCCTCTTTCAGCCATAACTCCAATTACTTCAAAGCTATGATTTTTCAATTTTACTCTTTGCCCAATCGCCTCTGACTCTCCAAAAAGTTCTTTTTTAACTAAAGAGCCTAAAACTATAACTCGGGACATAGACCGTACCTCTTCGTCTGTAAAAAATCGCCCCTTTAACACTTCTCCTCCTTCCACTTCTAGATATCCATTAGTACATCCACTTAAATTAGTATCATAAGAATTAGAACCCCATTTTAATGTCCCAATTCCTTTAGTATAAGGAACAACATCAAGAATATTGGGAGATTTATGTTTATCCACTAAACTTTCCGCATCCTCATAAGTTAAAGTAGTAATAACAATCCCCATAGCAGAACTAGGTGGAGACTTATCCCCGCTGTTACCTGGCATAACTCCAATTATATTAGTGCCCAAACTCTTAACTTGCGTCAAAATTAAACTTTGAGCTCCGGCACCCACAGAAATAATAATAATAACTGAAGCAACTCCAATAATTATTCCAAGCATAGTCAAAAAACTCCTACTTTTATTTAAGAGGAGTGCTTTAATTGAAGTATTTATGGATTGTCTGGTTTGCTCCAGCATATAATTTTACTTTCCAAATTTATTTAAGCATCTCTCCGTCTTGGGCAATTCTTCTATTTAACACTTTTTTATCTTCAACAATTAGACCATCAATAATTTTAATAATTCTTTTAGAATGCTCGGCTGTAAAAGTTTCATGCGTTACTAAAATAATAGTGTTCCCCAGATCATTTAGGTGCTGTAAAATTTTCATAATTTGAATTCCTGATTTTGAATCTAAATTACCTGTAGGTTCATCAGCAAAAATAACAGCCGGATTATTAACTAGAGCTCTCGCAATCGCCACTCGTTGCTTTTCTCCACCAGAAATTTGATTTGTAAAATAATTTAATCGATGCCCAAGCCCCACACTTTTCAAAACTTCTGTAGCTCGCAAGTCCATATCCTTAAATTTCTTAGAATAAGTTAAGGGAAGTTTTACATTATCTAAAACAGTGGTTCGAGGAAGTAAGTTAAAAGACTGAAAAACAAAACCAATTTCCTCATTACGCATTCTAGCTAAAGTATTATCATCAAAATCACGTGTTTTTTCACCATTAAATATATATTCCCCAGAAGATGGACGATCTAAAAAACCAAGAAGATTCATTAAAGTTGATTTTCCGGATCCGGAAGGACCCATAATAGTAGCAAATTCCCCTTTTTCAATATTAAAAGAAAGGCCGTGCAGTACTTTAGTCACGACCTCACCGGTTTTAAATTCTTTTTTAATATCTCTAACCTCAATTAACATATAAAAAACTAATAATTTACTACCAAACTGGCAAACTCAGTATTTCTTTCAATAGCTTTATCCCAAGCAGCCGTATTATTTTTCTTCATATCAAATAATTTATTTTTTAAATGTGTATTTAAAAGAATAAGATTATCTTCGCTCTCATTAACCGCCTCATAAATAGCCTCACATTCTTCTACGGTTCCTAATTCCAAAAAAAATTTCCACAATTTTTTACTCTTAAGATCAATTGGGGATTTAGAAATTTTATCTTTTAACAAATCTTTATATTTATTTTCCATACTATTCTTCATCTTTATTATTATCTAAATTAAAAAGCCGATTAAATATATTTTTAACATTTTTTTTAGCATCATCTATAATCCTATTTTCTACCCCTTTCTCTTTCTTTCCCGAATTATCAAATCCCGGGATTCGCTCAAAATTTGTCATAAATTTTATAAATTAATATTTGTAAATTTGTAAAGATTCGTAATTTGTAACTATTTCTTCTCGCTAACATAAGTAACAACCTCTTCTCCCTCTTTAAGCCCGTCTAAAACCTCAACTAAACCTCCATCTCCTTTTAATCCTACAACAATTTTTCTCTCCTCCACTAAATTATTTTTCAAAACTCTGGTAAATTTACCAGATCCATTTTTATCAATAATGGCTCTAAATGGCATAATCAAAACATTATCTCGCTTATCGGTAGTAATAATAACATTAGCAGTCATTCCCGGCTTTACCTTATTAAAATATCCAGCATTTACCTGATCTTCTTTTTTGATGAAATTTATAGTTACTTTATAATAAATAACATCTTGAATCACAGTTTCCGCCGGCTCTATAAAATTAACTACGCCATTAAAAATTATATCATCACTAAAAGCATCCAGATTAATTTCAGCGTAATTTAATAACTTTAATTTAGCTATATCGGCCTCTGAAACCAAAACTTCAATTTCAAAATTATTTTCCACAAGCAAGCTTATCACGGTCTGTCCCATTTGAGTTTGCTCACCTACCTCATAAGCAATCTCCGCAATTACTCCGTCTACTGGAGATAAAATAATACTATCTTCAATTTGATTTAAAATAGATTCTAAAGCTAATTTGGCTTGTTTTAATTGTGCTTGAGCCAAACTAATATCATGCTTATTAGCCGGAGCCCTAACTTTATCTAACTGAGACTGGGCTAATTGCCAAGACTCAAAAGCATTATCAACTCTAGACTGCAGAGCAGTCACTTGCTGACTATTATTAAGTTCAGCGCTATTTAAAGCGTTCCGCGCGCTTAAAACAGCGTTATCGTAAGAAGCAATAGACTGCGCTAAAACATTCTCAGCACTTAAAACATTCGTATTATAATTAAGTATAGCTCCTTCCATATTTTGCTTTACACCCTGAACAGAACTTATAGCCGCAGCCATTAGAGTTTGTTGGCCTGCGATAGCAGTCTTAAAAGCCTCTAATTCCGTGCTTGTTAAAGATGATGAGGTAATTGTATTTTCTAGAGCAGAATAACATTCCGTTAAAGACTCAAAAGTTTTATTTAAAGCATCTAAAGCAGCACTAATCGCAAGAACAGCATTTTCGTTTGAATTATTTATCTTAGCTTCGCTTAACTTAGAATTTGCCGTAGTCAATAAAATAACTCCCTTATTATATGTTTTTTTTGTATTTTCTAAATAAACAATATTTTTAATGCTAATTTTATTTTCCAAATCATCATCATTAACAGTAGTGTCAATTAAATTAAGCGCAGAATTACATACTGCTAATTTATCATCAAGAGTACTTAAATAACTTTCCTTATAATTGTCTATTGATTGTTGATATGTTAATTTTGTATTTTCCAAGCTACTTTGAGAACTAATAATACTTTGTTCATAGGTAGTAATAGTACTCGCGCTATCGTCCAATAAATCATTTAAAGTTTTCTGCGCCTGACTTATAGACTCCTGAAGAGTAGCAATATTTTTATCATACTCTTTCACTGAGGCTTCGTAGAAAGTTTTAGCCTGCTTAAGTGAAGACTCGGCAATAGCAATATCTTCCTTACTAGCTCCGGATATTAACTTATTTAAACTTGCCTGAGATACTTCTACACTAGCCCCAGCTTCATTTTTTTTAATGTTTAAAGCCTCATAATCAAGTTCCGCTATCACATCACCCTTGTTAATTTTGTCTCCAATTTTATAATTTATTTTAGAAATCCTACCCGAACCTAAAAAACTTAAATTAATTTTATTAGAAGCCTTAATAGCTCCGGTTTCACTAACCGTTTCTATAATTGACCCTTTTACTATTTTTTCCGTAGAATAAGTTGTTGTATCTTTTTTATTAAAAGCAACAAAAAAAATAACAACCCCAGCAATGCTGATAGCTCCCAATATTATTAATACTTTTTTTATAGTCATACACTCTTGTAACGTAGAACGCGTAACATCCTTCAACTTCGTTCAGGACAAACGTAACGTTTATATTTTAATGTTTTTTAGAAATTTGGTAGGGATAAACTCTTTACTAATTTCTAAAAAATATTTTTCTTGATTTTTAATATTTTTTGAATAATCTCTTCTTCTGTATTTTTTTCTAAATTAAAATAATATTTAATATTTAATAATTCTATTTTTTTGATCATTACATTTCCCAAACCCTCGCTAACTACAAAAATAGGAATATTGAAATTTATATCAGTTTTCAAATTTTTAAGCATCCCTAAACTATTTATACTATTTTCATCTAAGAAAAAGATTAAAAATACCGGTTTATTTAAAATTACATTTAAAGAAATGGCGCTTATCGGCTCAGAAACTGAATTAATAAATACACTATAATTTTCAAGACTTAACTTAGCCTCAAAAGAGCTTAATAAATTTATCTCCTCCCCTATTAAAAATATTTTCTCCATAAATAATTATGTTTTATATAAGTAAATTATAACAGTTTAAATTAATAATTACAAATAATATAGCAAAAACCAACCCACATCCATGAATTGATTCTTGTCTCCGCTTAAAGCGAGCATAGTAAATTAATTATCTAAATTAGGCGAATTTTCTAATTACCCCCTTAACAACTCCTTGAATTAGAGGATCTTTAGCATAAATTGGTTTCATACTAGCGTTAGCCGGTTGTAATCTTATTCTATTAGCTTCTCTATAAAACTTTTTTAAGGTAGCAAAGGCATTATTGAGTAATGCTACTACCACATCTCCGTTAGCTGGTGATGGATTTCTTTCTACAATTACGAAATCACCATCTAAAATTCCTTCTTCAATCATAGACTCTCCCTTAACTTTCAGAACATAGCTATTAACCATATCAGAAACAAAATCAGCCGGGACTGCAATAGTATCTTTATCTTCAATAGCCTCAATCGGCTCTCCAGCCGTAATTAAACCCACTAATGGTAATTCAATAGCTTGAGCAAAAAAATTATCATTAGGAATTAATTCAATAGAACGAGCTTCATTAAAATTAGCCTTCAAAAACCCTTTCCTTTTAAGATTTTCTATATGGACATGCACCGTAGCAGGAGAAGAAAGATTAAAGTTTTCTCCGATTTCTCTGATACTGGGAGCATAACCGTTTTCCAAACTAAAATCACTAATATAATCTAGTATTTGTCTTTGTCTTTTTGTAAGTTGATCTCCCATACTTTTTATTTAAATTTTTAATTTTTGGACCTATTTATTTTAAGAACTTAGCCATCCCTACAAATCTATTCTCAAGAAAAATCTTATACAAGATATAATCTCAAAAACGATTTACATAGATAGCAAATATTTAAAAATAAATAGGGAATTTTTATTTTGATATCTACAACTTATAATACACGAACAAAAAACGAAAGTCAAGGCCTTAATAAAACCGCTTAGATAAGCGGTTTTATTGATTTAGTATCTTGGATATCTATAGCTCTGTGGATAAGTTCTTTGAGTTCCATAATAAGTTACCGCTCTACCTGAACCTAATATAGTACTATCATATCTATATTCCGGTTTTCTCCGATCGTATCGATGATAAGAATCGCGACACCTATCATAATCTCGAGAATAATTATATTTTCTTTTTACATTAAATTTAACAGTATTTAAAAGTTTATAAGAACCATTATTAATAGAAATATAAACTTTAATATAATAATCATCTGCATTCAATTTCCCAAAATCAGCCTTAGTATAATTATATTCCCAGTATCTTCCCTCTGGTTTTCGCTCACTTGAAATAATCTGTTTAACAAAAATGTTGTCCTTATATAATTTATGCTTAATTTTAAATTCATCAATATGCCTAATGTCAGAAATTTTAGTTAAAACTTTAACATTTTCATCTGTCCAAAAACTTGTTTTCTGAGCACCGATATCATATGCATAGCCTCCTAGATGACGAATATTAGTATTAGTCCTAGTCCAAGCATGATCATAATGAGAATCACAATAACTATCTCTACATTCATGGCGATAATCATCTCTATATCTATCCCGAGAATAACCATAGCGGGACCGATCGTTCCCTACTATAACATTTTTAGCCGCCAAATATCTATATGTTCCATTATTAATTTTAATATAAACTCTAATTTCATGATTACCGAAAGGCAACTTACCTAAATTAGCCCAAGAATAATTATAATACCAAGAATTTCTATTCGGTCTTAGAACCGGAACTTCATTAGTTTTATAATATTTATTCCCACTTAAATAAACATCATACTTAATCTGAAAAGTATCTATATTTTCTATGTTGGATAAATAAGTTAAGACATAAACATCTTCCTTGGTCGTAAAATTAGAAGACTGATTTACAATTTCATACTTATAATTATCAATTTTTCTGACATTTTTACCAACTTGAGCCCAATTAAAATTATAATTAATGCCATAATAATTTGTCTGATCATAATTATAATAATTTTGATTAACCGGATACGGAGAATAGGCTTGATTATAGGGTTGATTGTATTGATAATTTGGCGCATAAGAGCTTACTCCTACTCTAAAGTGTTTTGTATCTACTAACTTTTCCGGCTCACCGTCAATTTGAATATAAACCCGAACATCATAATCCCCCTTAGACAAATCACCAAAATCCTTCCAATAATAAATTTCCGACCACCAATTCCGATGCGGATAATAAACCGGAGAAAGATATTCTTGATTTACTCCGCTCGCTGTTAAAACATGCCTAAAACGAAATGAATCAATATTCGTAATATTAAAAATTCTAGTTAGGAAAAAAACTCTCTCATTATAATTAAAGCTTGTTTTTTCATTTTGAATTTCATAAACATAGTCCCCCGTTCTATTAACATTAGAACCAAAAACAGTAGAACGATAAGTATAATAACCTGGGGAGTAAGCCTTCACATTACTTAGGGGCAAAAAACTTATAAGTAAAACAAAAACAAGTGAAGATAAAAATATTTTTTTGTTCATATTTTTAGAATTAATTTTAAATCCCCCTTTTTAAGTTTTCCCTCATTAAGCTTCCTCCTAGTTTTATCATTATAACTTAATTATATTAAAACAAATTGTCAAATACCTTTGTCAAGTTTTATATTCTCATTAAAATACTAACAAATAAATATAAAAATTAGATTAAAACTTAAATTCTGAAGGCATCCGATGCCTTAGCTAAGGCATCGGATGCCTTCAGAATTTAAGTTTTAATCCGAGAAGTCATTTTCCCCACTAAAATCCCATTAAAAACACTTAAAATGACTATTAATAGGGAAATTATTATTGTATAAGCGAGACCAAAATAAAGAATTGAAATTGGGAAAAATGGTATTTTTACATTACGATTATACAAAAAAACTGCCATCAAAGAATCTTTCATACCTTGCTTTTTTAAGTCTCCCAACAAGGGAAATAAAATATAAGGTGCTCCGGCAATAAATATTCCAGCTAAAATAGCAAAAATCCATCCTCTTAAACCAGATTCGTATCCTAAATGTTTTTGAATTTTACCTTTTTTAATATAAAGATTACTGATTATCATAATTATAAAAACAAGCCCCAAAGTCGGCAAAATTTTTATAAAAGTCATCACAGTATTAGCCAAAGCATCAATAATTAAATATTTTGAAAACAAATAAACAATAAAATAAATAAAAATCATGAATAAAAAAAACTTCATTCCTCCAGAAATCTTTTTACCCTCGGGATATTTCGTGTTATTTTTTATATTTTTTTTGTTCATATCTTGTCATCCTGAACTTGTTTCAAGATCTTTTTTATTTAAAAGAATATTAGCTATTTCCCAAGATGCTGAAACAAGTTCAGCATGACAAATAATTAAAACAATTTTAAAATACTAATAGTTAAAACCGAAATAATTAAAGCAAAAAAGAAATTAACAAAATTACGGCTTAACGCAAATCTACGCCCTAAAAATTTTGATTCTAAGGGAATCATAGCAACTCCAACCGTAGTCCAGGACATCACAAAAGCGGTCACCGCTAAAAGACTAACTCCGTCTTCTAATAATTCCCCTCCGGCAATATAGGCGGTAATCGGAATTCCAAAAGAAATACTTCCAGCAATAGCCCCAATCAAAGGATCCAGAAAAAAATTATCCGTAAAAATTTTTGAATAATAATTTGAGAGAATCGGATTAATTAAATTAATCAACATTAAAATCCCGAACATAATCGGAATAGACACCAATATATTTTTCAAACTTTTTAAAATCGCTTCTTTCATAGTTACTAATTACTAATCTATTACAAATCTACAAATAATTAATCTTACTCTGGCGATTTGGCCACTGCCGGAGTAGAACACAGGTAGTATCCGAGTCGCTGAGTGATAAAAGTACTAAACTATTATACGGTTACAAAGCCCCATCTCTAACTCCCTAACTCTCTAAGTTTCTAAACCCCAATCAATACCCTCCCCCCTTCTTATACTCCGTATAAAGCACTTTGTCACCTAGACCTTTATCTTTTATCCATTTAATAACTTCTATAACTTTTTTATTATCACTAGACTTTCTTATCTTGAGATTTTTGTCATGGGAATAAAGCGCGGCTATGCGCTTTTTTCTTATTTCTTCCGTAGTCGGGATAGGTTGACCTCCTCCACCAATACATCCCCCAGGGCAAGCCATCACTTCAATATAATCATATTTTTTCTGGTTTTCAATTACTTTTTCAACATGCCCAATTCCATTTACAATCGCTACTTTTAATTTAATTCCTCCGATTTCCACTTCCGCTTCTTTTATATTCTCTAAGCCACGAACTTCTTTAAATTCAATCCGAGACTTGCGAATTTTACTTTTTTCTCCAACGCAGAGCATAGCATCAGCCGTTCGCAAAGCCGATTCCATCACTCCTCCGCTTCCACCAAAAATCGCTCCTCCTCCGCTATATTCACCTAAAGGATTATCTGCTTTCCTTTTTTTAACTTTCCTTAGGTCTATATTATTTTTTTTCAACATGAATGAAAACTCGCGCGTAGTAATTACATTATCTACTGGAAAATTACCGTTAATTTTCATTTCAGGGCGGATCGCCTCATATTTTTTTGCCGTGCAAGGCATAACGGAAACCACTCTTATTTTCTTCGGATCAATTTTCATTTGATCAGCCCAATAAGTTTTAATTGCTCCCCCATTATGAATCTGGGGTGAGCGAGAAGTAGTTAAATTTGGGATTAACTCCGGATGATAATGTTCAACATAATTAACCCAGCCCGAACAGCAAGAAGTATACATCGGCATCTCCCCTCCTTCTTTTATGCGCTTCAATAATTCTTCCGCCTCTATGACCGTAGTTAAGTCAGCTCCGAAATTAACATCAAAAACATAATCAAAGCCAAGCATCTTTAAACTAGAAACAATATTTTCTGTTACCAGCTCACCATAAGGCATATCAAAATTTTCTCCAATACTAACCCGAATTGAGGGAGCAACTTGAGCAACCGTAATAATTTCCGGATCAGAAATAAGCTTTTCAACTTCTTCCCATTGAGTCTGCTCCTGCGCCGCGCTAACTGGACAATGTAGAGCACATTGCCCGCACAAAATACAATGAAAATCTTTTTTCTCAGTCGGCTTAATTTCCTGATTAATACCTTTCCCTTTTACTTCTAAATAATTAATGTTTTGTAAAACCGCACAAGCATCAACACAATTCCGACAATCAATACATTGCGATCCATCAATTTCCACGGCATTAGCGAACTTATATATTTTTCTTTTTTCTTTTCTCTCCGGAAAACGAGAAACTAAAATATTATATTTTTTTGCATATCTTAAAAGCGGACATTCAAAACGCCAAACACAAGTCGGACATTTTTCAACATGCTCGGCAAAAATTAATTCCAAATTAGCATCCCGAGAATTCTTAACTTTGGGAGAATTAGTTTTTATTTCCATGCCTTCTTTAGCGAGTGTTGAACAAGAAGTTTGTAATTTATTTTGTCCCTTAATTTCAACAACACAAACTCGACAATTAGCCCGCACTTCAAAATCAGGATGATGACAAAGCCCGGGAATTTCTATCCCATTATCTTTGGCAACCTGCATAATAGTCTTCCCCTCTTCCCCCCAGAATTCCTGACCATCTATTTCAATTTTAATTTTTTTCTTCGGCATTTTGTATTTTATTGATAAACTCTCCCTTAATCTTCTTCAAATCCCAATAAATAAAGCATGAAAAAATAATAAATAAAGGATATATAAGAAAAGAAATTATTTGAATTATAAATCCCCAAAATGTTGCTATTATTGAATCACCAAAAATTAAATTAACTATTATGCTAGTTCCAATAAATAATAAATAAAATGCACCATAAAGCAAAAAATAGCGTCCAAAAACCGACCACCAATAACCTTTAACTAATTCCTTACTTCGTCTTAAAGCGTTTGTCCCAGTTTTATTTTCATAAATATAAGTCCACAAAGAAAGAGAATAATAAATTCCAAATATTATCCCTGGAATTATAAAAAGAAAAGACCAAAGCATAACAAAAATTCCAGTCAAAAAACTAACTGCAAAAAATCCCCAAGCCTTTTTTTGAGCTATTTTTAAAATATCCATCACCAGAGGCTTTTTTTGAAAATCTTTAATATAAATATAAATTCCAACTTTAGCTATAATTGATAAAATTATAGCAAAAACAATAACTGCTACTATTAAAATACCAAATATAAGACTTACAACATTAAATCCTCCTTTAAAAATAAATAATACAGAGAGAACAATAAATACCATTGCCACAATATAAGCCAAAAAAGGAATAAGTAATAAAGAGACAAATTTTGAAAGACCATGCTGAAAAAGCTTTAATGATTTATTAAAAAGAACACTAAAGGCGCTCATTCCAATTGATAATTTTGCTTGACTAGGGTTTTGATTTGCTTGAGACTCATCTACATGAAGCCCTTGATTATGACTATTGTTTTCTTCAGACATAATTTTATAATTTTTAAATTTTATAATTTTATAAATAATTTTTAAATTTAAATTTTTAAAGATTAAAAATT
>CAZDHZ010000003.1:34526-36902 GCA_964505405.1 uncultured Gammaproteobacteria bacterium
AATTTTATAATTTTATAAATAATTTTTAAATTTAAATTTTTAAAGATTAAAAATTAATATTTATTATCCCAAAAATTCTAAACATCTCAACAATCCAAAAAATCTCGAGCATCCTAGTATATACAATCCTATCCTAAAAGTTGCTTACAAATCTCTTTCCTCAACCCATGCTCCATCTTAAATTTCCTTCCCAAGGGATTATTTAAAACATTTTTTACAAAGGAAAAAAATGGTACTGGAACGGCGCTCCCCAGCCCGCACAAACTTGATTGTTCTAAATTTAATAAGAGCTCTTTAATAATCCCCCAATCTTTTTTTTCTGAATTTAAAATCTGATTAAGCCTAAAAGTTCCTTCTCGGCAGGGAACACATTGCCCGCAAGATTCTTTTTGGAAAAAATCTGCCCAGCCCTTCATAAGTTCCAAAGGATTATGTTTTAAAAAACTATAGATTCTAATGGAACCAGATCCTCCAACTTCTTTGTCTAATTGTTTAGAATTTAAAATTACACCGCTCGCCCCTCCCCCAACTTGGACAAAAAAATCAAAATCCGGATAGTTGTCGGTTTTCTTTAATATTTCTTTGATACTTATTTTTTCTGAAAATTCATAAACTCCAGCGCGAATACAATCTCCATCTATTGTATAAAAACGCATATTCCGATAATTTCCAGAATTGATTAAGCTCACATCATAAAAAGTTTCTACATTATTAACTAGAGTAGGCATCCCCCAAAGCCCCTTCGTCACCGGGAAAGGAGGCCTTAATCTCGGTTCAATTTTATGCCCTTCAATATGATTTAAAACTGTGGTTTCTGTCCCTCCGACATAGCCAGCACTATGATCTTTTTTAAATAATTTAATCGGTAAATTTAAAATCAAAGGCTTTAACTTGTTTTGCAAGCTATCATAATAATCTGGATTCATATATAAAAAAGCCTCGTCAGCTTTTAAATATTTAATCGCAATCATCATCCCATCAATAATTTTTTCTGGATATTTTTCTAATAAATACCAATCCTTTTTAACCCCCGGCTCCCCCTCCGAAGCATTACAAACAACATATTTTTTAGCGCCCCGAGCCTTCTTAACCATTTCCCACTTAAGCACAGTAGAAAACCCCGCCCCTCCCCGACCAGTTAATTCAGATTTTTTTAATTTTTGGATTATATTATTTGGCATTAAAACTTTAAATAAACCGCCTGAAGGCATCCGATGCCTTAGCTAAGGCATCGGATGCCTTCAGGCTCACTTTCTACTTTTAACTAAACAAACCTCTTCCTCTTCATATAAAGCGCCAAGTCAACTAAACGATTAGAATAGCCCCACTCATTATCATACCAAGCAATAACTTTTAATAAATCACCGTCAACAACTTTAGTGGAATCCATATCCACAATAGCACTATGCGGATTCCCAACAATATCGCTAACAACTAAAGGCTCATCAGAAGCTTCAATATAATTTTTCAAAGCCGCGCTTCGAGAGGCTTTCTTAAAAGCCTGATTAACCTGCTTAGCATCAACTTTTTTATTAGTAATGAAACAAACGTCAACTAAAGATCCAACCGGAGTCGGAACCCGAACCGCCATGCCATCAAATTTACCCTTTAAGGAAGGAATGGTTTTTGTAGTAGCAATTGCTGCTCCAGTAGTAGTTGGAACAATATTTTCAGCCGCTGCCCGTGCTCTTCTTAAGTCTTTATGTGGTCCATCCACTAAATTCTGATCTGCGGTATAAGAATGAATAGTTGTCATAATCGCCTTTTTAATCCCAAAATTATCTTTAATAACTTGAGTGACAGGTGCTAAGCAATTAGTAGTACAAGAAGCATTGGAAATTATATTATCTTTTTTAGTTAGCTTATTCTCATTAACTCCTAAAACAATAGTTTTAACTCCATCGCTTTTAGCCGGAGCGCTAATAATTACTTTTTTAGCCCCTGCCTTAAGATGCTGACCCGCGTCCTTTTTAGTCCTAAATCTCCCGGTACATTCTAAAACAATATCAACTTTTAATTCCTTCCATGGCAAAAGAGAAGGATCTCTTTCCGCTAAAACTTTATATTTTTTTCCATGGACAATCAAAGTGTCCTTAGAAGAATCAACACTTTTCTTAAATTTTCCATAACAAGTATCATATTTTAAAAGATGCGCTAAAGTAGCTGTGTCAGTCAAATCATTAATAGCCACAACATTAAATTCCCCCTTTTTCTCAAGCATTAACTTAAAAGCGGCCCGGCCAATCCGACCAAAACCATTAATCGCGATGTTCATAAAATTTTAAATTTATTATTAATTATTTCATTTATTATAACATAAATTTTAAGATAAAAACATTTAATATTTGCTCCGTAGAGACGAGGCATGCCTCGTCT
>CAZDHZ010000004.1:0-28740 GCA_964505405.1 uncultured Gammaproteobacteria bacterium
TCTGCGCATCCGCTCCGAAAAATTCCAGGATGACAAGGTGAAGGAGGTGAATTGCAAAGCAAAAGAGGCTACCCTGGGGTATGGCGATAACCAGAGAAAATGCTCTGGGGTACAAAGGAATTGTTTTGTTTATATATTTTTCAAAGAAATTTGCAAAATTTAAAATTAAAAAAATATGAAATATGATGTTTCTGGAATAGGAAGCCCGCTTCTTGATTTAAGTCTTGAAGTTGAGGAAAAATTACTTCAAGATTTATCTCTTAAAAAGGGGAGTATGAAATTGGTAGATTTAGATCAAGCTCAAGATATTTTAAAAATAATTAGTGGTAATTCTGGTTCATCTAAAACTTATGATATTCAAAAAACCCCTGGAGGAAGTGTAGCAAATGTTTTAGCCGGAGTTTCAGCTTTGGGAGGAAAATCAGTGCTTTTAGGCAAGATTGGGTTTGATGAATATGGAAAAATTTATCATGCTGAAACAAAAAAAGCTGGTACGGTTTGCAAATTAAGTAAACATAAAGATCTTGACACAGGACACGCCATCACATTTATCACGCCAGACGGAGAGAGAACTTTTGCTACCTATCTAGGTGCTTCTTTGCATCTCAATATTAATGATATAGACGAAGATGCTATTAAATCAAGTAAAATATTACATCTTGAGGGTTTTACTTTAGAAGATGATAAATTACGAGAAACCATTAAACATGCCATAGAAATTGCTCAACATAATAATACTCAAGTTTCTATTGATTTATCAGACAGTGAATTAGTTAAGAGAAATATTGATTATTTAAAATTTTTTGTAGATAAATATGTCAATATTGTTTTTGCTAATGAAAATGAGGCTCAAGCTTTTACTGGAAAAGGGGAAGATAAAGCTTTAGAGGAAATTTATAAAAGATGTGATTTAGCTATAGTCAAACTTGGAAGCAGAGGAAGTTTAATTAAGGACCATCAAAATATTCATAAAATTTCTGTCCATAATTCAAGCTTTATAAATTCAAATGGAGCAGGGGATATGTATGCAGCTGGAGTTTTGTATGGACTAGCTAATGGGATGCCTTTAGAAAAAGCTGGTAATTTAGCAAGTTATGTAGCCTCCTTAGTCGTTGCTAAAGATGGAGCAAGAGTGAATGAGGATTTGAGTCATTTGCCTTGGGGGAGATGAGTTGAAAGTGAAAAGTTAAAAGTAGAAAGTAATTTTAAAAATATAAATTAACAATAAACAAACATGACCGATAAAACACAAGATTATAAAATTAAAGATATTAGTTTAGCCGAATATGGACGGAAAGAAATTGATATTGCTGAAAAAGAAATGCCTGGACTTATGGCTATTCGAGAAAAATATGGAAAATCTAAGCCTTTGAGCGGATCTAGAATTACCGGAAGTTTGCATATGACTATCCAGACTGCAGTTTTGATAGAAACTTTAGTAGAGCTTGGAGCAGAAGTTAGGTGGGCCTCTTGTAATATTTATTCTACTCAGGATCATGCTGCAGCTGCAATCGCTAAAGCTGGAATTCCTGTTTTTGCTTGGAAAGGTGAAACTTTAAAAGACTATTGGTGGTGCACAGATAAAGCTTTAGATTTTGGGAATAACTTAGGCCCTAATTTGATAGTTGATGATGGGGGAGATGCTACTTTAATGCTTCATAAAGGAATGGAGATAGAAAATAAGCCTCAAATTTTAGATCAAGATTTTTCAGAAGAAGCTGAGGACTTACAAGAGCTGATGGATATTTTAAAAAATATTTATAAAATAAACAACACAAGATGGTCTACTATAATTAAAGATATGAAAGGAGTATCAGAAGAAACTACTACTGGTGTACATCGTTTATATCAGATGCTTGAAGAAAATAAATTATTATTTTCGGCAATTAATGTAAATGACTCAGTTACTAAAAGTAAATTTGATAATTTATATGGATGTCGGGAAAGTTTAGCTGATGGAATTAAACGAGGAACGGATGTTATGGTTGCTGGTAAAACTGTAGTGGTCTGTGGTTATGGAGATGTTGGTAAGGGTTCCGCTCAAAGTATGAAAGGTTTTGGAGCACGAGTCATAATTACAGAAATAGATCCAATTTGTGCCTTGCAAGCAGTTATGGAGGGTTATGAGGTCAAAAGAATCGAAGACGCTTTAGATGAAGGTGATATTTATGTAACAACAACAGGAAATACAGATGTAATTACTGTTGAACATATGGAAAAAATGAAGGATCAAGCTATAGTTTGTAATATCGGACATTTTGATAATGAAATCCAAGTAGAAAAATTAGAAAAATATTCAGGTATTAAAGAAATAAATATTAAGCCCCAGGTTGATAAATTTGTTTTTCCAGATGGACATTCAATTATTCTTTTATCAAAAGGACGATTGGTTAATTTAGGAAATGCTACAGGGCATCCTAGCTTTGTGATGAGTAATTCTTTTTCCAATCAAGTTTTAGCTCAAATTGAATTATGGACAAAAAAACATGATATTGGAGTTTATATGCTCCCTAAGGAACTTGATGAGGAGGTTGCAAGATTACATCTTAAAAAACTTGGAGTTAAGCTAACTGAATTAAGTGACGAACAGGCTAAATATATTGGAGTTGATAAAAATGGTCCGTATAAACCGGGACATTATCGATATTAATTAGGTAAAATAAGAAAAATAAGAATAAAAAGAAAAATAAGATATTTTTATCTTATTTTTCTTTTTATTCTTATTTTTCTTATTTTTATCTACACATCTAAATTTTCAACTTTTTGAGCGTGAGTTTGGATAAACTTTTTTCGGGGAGCAACTTCACCGCCCATAAGCATATCAAATACTTCATCGGCTCGAGCAGCGTCTTTAATAGTAATTTGAGACATGATTCTCGTTTCCGGATTCATAGTAGTTTCCCATAATTGATTCGGATTCATTTCACCTAAACCTTTATAACGTTGAATATGTATTTTTTTAGCTTTTTTGGCTTTTTCTTCCTCACTCCCATCTTCTGTAGTTTCAATATCAGATGATTTTTCATCTTCTTCTAATTCTTCTACTTCTTCAGAAATACCTCCCATGTCTTTAATAATTTTCTCTTTTTCTTCATCACTATAAGCATATTGAACTTTTGATCCTTGTTTAAGTTGATAAAGAGGTGGTTGGGCTACATAAAGATATCCACCAGTAACCAGAGGAGTAAAATGTCTAAAGAATAAAGTTAAAAGCAAAGTTCTAATATGAGCTCCATCCACATCAGCATCAGTCATAATTATTACCCGATGGTATCTTAATTTTTCAATATCAAATTGATCATCTATGTTAGTGCCTAAAGCAATAACCATGTTTTTAATTTCATTATTAGCAAGCATCTTATCTAAACGAGCTCTTTCTACATTTAATATTTTTCCACGCAAAGGTAAGATAGCTTGAAATTTTCTATTTCTTCCTTGTTTAGCGCTTCCTCCAGCCGAATCTCCCTCTACAATATATATTTCAGATTCTTCTGGTTTGCGAGACGAGCAGTCTGAAAGTTTACCTGGCAAGGTCATGCCATCTAAAGCCCCCTTTCTTAAAATAGAAGCTCGGGCAGTTCGGGCAGCAATACGAGCCTGACTAGATAAAATACATTTTCCAATAATAGCTTCTGCTTCTTTTGGGTTTTCTTCTAAAAAAATAGTAAAAGCTTCATTAAAAACTTGTTCTACATAAGTTTTCATTTCAGCATTTCCTAGCTTACCTTTAGTTTGTCCTTCAAATTGTGGTTCAGTTAATTTAACACTAATAATAGCAGTAAGCCCTTCTCTTACATCTTCACCCGTTAAATTTTCTTCTTTTTCTTTTAATAATTTTTGATTACGAGCATAATTATTTATTGTTCTAGTTAGTGCCGTTCTGAACCCAGCTAGGTGGGTTCCTCCTTCTGGATTATGAATATTATTAGCAAAGGGGAGCACAAATTCATTAAATTCGTCATTATATTGCAAAGCAATTTCCACTACAGAATCATTAATTTCTTTTTCTACATAAAAAATCTTTTCATTTTTAACTGTTTTATTTCTATTTAAAGTTTTAATGTAAGATTTAATTCCTCCTTCAAAATAAAATTTAAATTTTTTCTTTCTATGATTTTTTCTTTCATCAGAAATAATCATAGTAATTCCCTTATTCAAATAAACCTGCTGGCGGAGATGATCCAAAATTTCTCCCCATTTAAATTCAGTTTCTTTAAAAATACTAGTGTCTGGTTTAAAAGTAATGATTGTTCCGGTTTCTTTTGTAGTTCCGACAGCTTTAACTTTTTTCAAAGGTTTTCCTTGCTTATATTCTTGAACATAAATTTTTCCGTTATTAGAATGCACTTCAGCTTTTAAATAATCGCTTAAAGCATTAACTACAGAAACGCCGACACCATGAAGACCGCCGGAAACTTTATATCCTCCGTCCTCCGCTCCAAATTTCCCACCGGCATGAAGTTTAGTCAAAACGGTTTCTAGGGCTGAAACTCCTGTTACTTTATGCATGCCCACCGGAATACCGCGTCCATTATCACTTACCCGAACCATTCCATCATCAAGTAAGGTAACCGTTACTTCAGTCGCGTAACCAGCCATAGCTTCGTCAATTCCGTTATCAACAACTTCCCAGATTAAATGATGTAGTCCAGTAGAAGATGTTGATCCAATATACATACCCGGTCTTTTTCTGACCGGATCAAGTCCTTCTAAGACGGTAATCGAGTCTGCTCCGTAGGTATTTTTATTTTGCTTAGTTTTATTTTCTGGTGTTTTTTTTGGCATATGTTTTAATATAATGCGAATCTCGCGAATTATATGCTAATATAGCGAATTGCGAATTATGCAAATATTTTTATTTAAAATTGTTTGTAATTAATGAAATTTTAGCTTATTTTATTATTTAATATTAGCAATAAAATTTAAAAAACTCCATATACAAAGGGAGTTATTTTCCATTATAATTTTAGCAAATTTTTTCTATTTTGGCAACATAGGGATAGTTGGCAAAATTAGACTTTTTTGCTAAAATATAAGCATGATAAATTTATTAAAAGAGAAAAAAAATAACAATATCCCAGAAGAGACAATAAATATAGATTCTAAAAAAGTCAATATTAAAAAATATAAAGATCCCTATGGTTTGAGTGTGGGAAAGATGCAATTTGGACTATGGCTGATTAGTAATAGGCGTAATTTTTTAAGTGCTCTGTTGGCTTTTTTAATATTAATATCTTTTATAAGCTGGTCTTTTTTTCTATATAATTTTGGTTTTTATATTTTTAAGGGAATGAAAGATGATCAAAATTTAATAAATTCATTTTCCCAAATTTTTATTCCGGATATTACTCTTCAAAATATGTCTGCTCGTGATTTAGAATTTAGTGAAGTAAAAGTTTTTAATTCAGGTGACCAAAAATATGATTTTCTGGTTAAGGTAACAAATCCTAATGAAAATCATTTTGCTCATTTTAATTATTTTTTTAGTGCTAAGGATGAGCAGTTTGGTCATAATTCGTCTTTTATTTTACCGCGGGAATCAAAATATATTATGTCTTTGGGTGTTTCAAACCCTTCCAATTACAAAAAATTTGTTTTAGATCTAAACAATTTTAAATGGGAAAGAATAAATAATAAAAATTTTCCAAATTGGGATGAATTTAGTAAAAATAGATTAAACATTAAAGTAAGTGAGGAAAAATTTTTAGCCGGACAGTCTAATAATTTATCTGATAAAATAAATTTAAATAAGCTTAATTTTGAAGCTGAAAATGATACCGCCTATAATTATTGGGGAGTTGATTTCAAAATTATTTTATTGGAAAATAATAGGGAAGTTGCGGCTAATATATATAAAGTTAATAATTTTATGTCCGAAGAAAAAATACAGGGAGAAATTGTTTGGCCGGGGATTGTTCCTAGATCAACAAATATTTTAATTATGCCTGAAATTGACATCACCCAAAAAGATATATATATTAGTATGGATGGAGAAGGCGGACAAAGTAAATAGATTACAAATTCACAAATTTAATCACAAATATCACAAATTTGAATAAGAAATTACAAATTTACAAATTCTATTTTAAAAATTTTTATTACTTGAAATATATCTTTATTCAATATTATGTTTATAGTGATAAATATTTAAGCTATTATTTATAAATTTGTGATTAAATTTGTGAATTTGTAATATTTGAATGTTTGGCAAATTTTTCATATATTTTAAAAAACTTGATTTTGTTTTATTTTTTTCCGTTTTTTTATTATTAATTTTTTCTTTAGCGGAAATTTATTCCATAGCCTTAAGTAATGATAGCTTGGGGCTTGTTAATTTTAAAAAACAAGCTCTTTTTGTTGTAATTGGAATTTTAACTTTAATAGTTTTTAGTTTTTTTGATTATTATAATTTGCGCAGTTTTAGTATTTATTTATATATTTTAGGAGTATTAATTTTAATTGCTGTTCTTTTTTTTGGAAAAACAGTGAGTGGCACAACCGGATGGTTTCAAATAGGAGCTTTTAGCTTACAGCCTGTAGAATTTATTAAATTTATATTAATTTTGTTTTTGGCGCGTTATTTTTCCGGAGTTTCAATTAGAATAGCACCATTAAAGCACCTTTTAATATCGGGACTGCTTAGCGGTATCTTAATTTTTTTAGTATTAATGCAACCTGACTTCGGTTCAGCTATGATGCTTTTTTCCATATGGTCCGCTATGGTCATTTTTGCTGGGTTTAAAAAAAAACATTTATTATTAATTGTTTTATTATTAATTGTTATTTTTGCAAGCGGATGGCTTTTTTTCTTTGAAGATTATCAAAAAGAAAGGATCATGACCTTTTTAAACCCCAAAGAAAATTCTTTAGACGAAGGATATAATGTAAATCAGGCTATAATTGCTGTTGGTTCAGGAGGAATTATTGGTCGGGGTATTGGCTTTGGATCTCAGTCACAATTAAAATTTCTTCCCGAATCTCAAAATGATTTTATTTTTGCAGTTATTTCCGAAGAATTAGGATTTTTAGGAGTCTGTTTAGTTATTGCTTTTTTTTCTGTAATATTCGCAAGATTAATTATTTCCATAAAATATATTAATAATGATTTTGGTATTTATTTTATAATTGGGACAATATCCTTGATTTTTATTCAAATGTTTATTAATATTGGTATGAACATAGGTTTACTTCCAGTTATTGGAATTTCATTGCCCTTTTTAAGTTATGGAGGAAGCGCTATTATTTCTAATATGATATTTATTGGAGTTGCGGAAAGTATAATAATTAGATCAAAAATTAAATATTAAATATTAAATAATTTAAATTTATTTGTAGTGTCTGTAAAACAAAAACTATAAATATAAAATGGAAAAAAATATGATAAAAAAAATTACTCTAAATGCTGAATTGCGTGAAAACAAAGATGAAAATAATCAAAGTATTCGCGAAAAAGGTTTTGTACCGGCTGTAGTTTACGGTAAAAATCAAAAAAATATTAATATTAAGCTTAAAGCACTAGATATGAAAAAGGCTTACGAGGTAGCAGGGGAATCTAGTTTAATTGATCTAAAATTAAAAGACAGAGATTTAATAAAGGTTATCATTAAAGATATTCAAACAGATGTTGTTAAAGGGACTATGCTTCATGCCGATTTTTATATTATTGATATTAATGTTCCTATTGAAGTTGAAATTCCTCTTATTTTTGTCAATGAATCCAAGGCCGTAAAAGAGCTTAATGGTATTCTTTCTAAAAATAAAGAAACTATTCTTGTGAAATGTCTTCCTAATGATTTAATTTCAGAAACAAAAGTTGATATTTCCAGTCTTTCAACTTTTGATGACAGTATTAAAGTTAGGGATATTAATCTTCCGGAAAATATTACGGTTTTAGATTCTTTAGATGATTTAATTGTTAATGTTATAGAACCTAGGCAACAGGAAGAAGAAATTGAAGAAAATGTTTTAGAAGAAAAAGAGGGAGAAGAGAAAAAGGATGAAGAAGAAAAAACAGAAAATGCTAAAGATCCTGAAGAAAAAAAATAACTTAATAATAAAAATTAATTATTTGGATAATTAAAATTTAGAATGAGCCAATATCCCCTTGAAACGAAAAAAGAAAACAAAGAAGAATTAATAACAACGGAAAAAAGAACTAAGCGCAAAATTTATTTTTGGATTGTGCTTAGTTTTTTTTGTATTTTAATTTCTTTATTTTTAATTTTTTTAATTTTATTTTTTTTAAAACAAGCAAAAGTTAATAAGGTTTTTAATTCAAAAGAGCTCAAAGAAGAGATTGGTCTTGAAGAAAATATAAATAAAAAAGTTAGGCTTATTGATGGGGTTTATGTAGAAGAGGGGAGAGAGAATTTTTTTCCTTTCGCTGTTATGATTGATAATCATAGTGATGCTCGTCCTCCTTCTGGGCTTGATAGGGCTAATTTGGTTTTTGAGGCCGAAGTTGAAGGTGGAATTACTCGTTATTTGGCAATTTTTGCTTCTGGAGAAAATATTCCGGAAATAGGTCCTATTAGAAGTGCCCGTCCTTATTTTATTAATTGGGCTCATGAATTTTCAGCTCTTTATGCGCATGTCGGAGGAAGTCCGGAAGCTCTAGTTAAAATAAAACAGGATAATATTTTTGATATTAATGAATTTTATAACGAAACATATTTTTGGAGAGCTGACCATTTTAATATGCCTCATAATGTTTTTACATCTAGTGAAAAATTAAAAAAATATATTCAAAATAAAAATTTAGAGGAAGGAAGCTTTTTCCCCTGGAAATTCAAGAATGATAAAAAGAAAAAAGATCTTCCTCTTTCTTCAAAAATTTCCATTAAATTTAAACTGGATATTTATGCGGTTGATTGGATTTTTGATCAAGAAAATAACATTTATATTAGATATCAGAATACGAAGTGCCCCGAGGGTGTAAAGTGTTCCGAGGATAAAAAACCCCATTATGTAAAATCTGGAGGAATTATTAGCGCTAAAAATATTATTATAGAATATGTTCCGGCGGAAGAAATTGATGATAAATTACGTCTTAACATGAAAGTTGTTGGTGAGGGGGAGGCTCTTGTTTGTCTAGATGGATCATGTCGAGAGGCTCAATGGGAGAAAAAAACAGAAAGTTCTAGAACTAGATACTATATTAATGATGAGGAGATTGAATTTAACAGAGGAGTTACCTGGATAGAAGTTTTAAGGCCGGAAATAGAAATTAATTATGAGTAAAGAGATAAGCAGATTATTATTAGCTGTTAAATTCAACACAAACCAAACGAAAAAGACCCCTGAGGTCTTTTTTTATTTCTATTTTGGCGTGGGGATGTATTTCTAAAATTAAAGAACTTATATCTTTTTTTTGGCTGGGATCAATTTCCATAAAAAGATTAATTTTTTTATATTTATTTTGAATATCTTTTATTTGTTTTAAAAGTTCAAGATAATAATCAAGGCCGTTTGAACCCCCATACAAGGCTAGAAATGGCTCATGTTTGATGCTAAAGTGTTTTAATTGGTTTAATTTAAGATAAGGCAAATTAGCGCTAATTATTAAATTTGATTTTTTCTCTGTTTTGTCATTTACTGAGAAATTTAGAAGATTAGCCTTAAAAAACTGTATTTGTTTCTCTAATCTATGATTTTTTGCGTTTAGGAAGGCTATTTTAAGCGCTTTTTGGGAAATATCAATCGCCTTAGCTTGGATATTTTTTAGAGAATTTATTTTTTTAATTTCTCTTAAAGCTGAAATTATAATGCATCCGCTTCCGGTCCCAAGATCCATAAGTAGATATTGTTTTTTTGGTGTGTTTTTTATAATATTTAAAATTTCATCAATTATCATTTCAGTTTCAGGGCGAGGGATGAGGGTGTTTTTGTTTACTTTAAATTTATATCCATAGAAATATTTTTCTTTAATTAAATAGGCAAGCGGATAATTGTTAATTCTTTTATAAATTAAATAGTTATATCTTAATTTATTAACTAAGTCTATTTTTTTTTCTTTATGAGTTAAAATATATTCTCTTGGTTTTTGAATTATTTTTGATAATAAAATTTCCGCCTCTAAATGCGGATTTCTAATTTTATTTTTGCCTTCGGAGTATTTTGTACCCTCGGGGTACCTTGTATTTAATTTTTGAAAAGCTTCTTGAAGTATTTCGCCGTAAGTCATGTTTAGTTTTGCTCAAATAATTTTTCTTGTTTTTCTTCTAAGGCTAAAATTATAGGATCAAGATTTCCATCTAAAATTGAGCTAATATTACTCCATGATTTTTTTATTCTATGGTCAGTAATTCGATCTTGAGGAAAGTTGTAAGTTCTTATTTTTTCAGATCTGTCGCCTGAGCCAATCTGTTTTTTTCTTTCCGAAGATTCTTTTTGTTTTTTATCTTCTTCTTGTTTTTGTAATATTCTTGATCTTAAAACTTGCATGGCTTTTTCTTTGTTTTGCTGTTGTGATTTTTGATCTTGACATTGAGCCACTACTCCAGTAGGAATATGGGTTAGTCTTACGGCTGAGTTTGAGGTATTAACACTTTGTCCTCCCGGACCAGAGGCGGAATAAACGTCTGTTCTAATTTCTTCAGTTTTAAGTTCAAGATCAACTTCTTCTACTTCTGGCATAACGGCAACAGTAACGGCGGAAGTATGCACTCGTCCTTGTTTTTCAGTTTCTGGAATTCTTTGAACTCGATGAGTCCCAGCTTCAAATTTTAATTTTTCATAAACATTTTTTCCTTTGATTTCAAAGATAATTTCTTTAAATCCTCCGATTCCAATTCTGCTGGAATTTAGTATTTCAATTTTCCAATTTTTGTTTTCGGCAAAACGAGAATACATCCTAAATAAGTCTGCGCTAAAAAGGGCGGATTCATCGCCTCCTGCTCCGGCTCTAATTTCCATAATAATATTTTTTTTATTATTAGGGTCGCTTGGGTACAAGTCTTTATTTATATCTTTTTTAATATTTTTTATTTTTTCTTCCAGTTCCTGAATTTCTTCCTGAGCCATTTTTTTTAATTCTTCATCTTTTTCGTCTTTTATTATTTCTTGATTTTCGGAAAGGTTTTTTTTAAAAATATAAAAACTATTAATCATTTCAACCAAAGGTTTTAATTCAGAATGCTCTTTAGATATGTCTTTGAGCTTTTTTGTATCAGAAGAAATGCTTGGGTCAGCAAGTTTTTTTTCTAGATTTTGAAATTTTTGCACTATTTCATCATACATAAGATATTTTATGAATTTTTTCCACCACTTGTCGGTGGGGTGTTTTTGAGAATAAAGATAAAAAAACAGTTAGTTTTATTTTTCAAAATGAAAATACTAACTGTTTTTCAGATATCTTATTTTTTTGTTTCCTTGTTTTTAGCATTTTTGGCAACTCTTTTAGCGGTTTTTCCTTTTTTAGTACCACTAAGCTTTTTAGTCGCTTCAATTTTAGCTTCAAATTTTTCAACACGTCGAGCAGAGTCTACTAATCTTTGTTTTCCAGTAAAGAAAGGATGGCAAGCTGAACAAAGCTCAGTTTTTATTTCATTTTGAGTTGATCCTGTTTCAAAAATATTTCCACAGGCGCAAATTACCTTTACTTTTGTGTTATAGCTAGGATGAATATCTTTTTTCATATTTACTGATTACTAATCATTAAAATTTTTATAAATAATTAAATTACTAGAAAATACTACCATATTGTCTTAATTTTGGCAAGGTCTTTGAATTTTTGATAAATATGTTTAATGTTAGTTAAATTTAAAACCATTTTTTTCTATGAAAATAAATAATCATTACAGTACAGCCTATAGCCATTAAAGACATAACAATCCAAAAGCCATGAGCTGAATTTATAAAGGGCATTCCGTTAGTAGTGTTCATACCAAAAATAGCAGCTAAAAGGGTTAAAGGGAAAACAATCACTGAAAAAATGGTTAAAGTTCTCATGATATCATTGGTTCTATAGTTTAATAAGGATTCATTAGTATTATTTAGAACTTCAATCATTTCTTTTTGAATTTCTAGAATTTCCCAAAATCTTTTAGAATGTTCTACTAATTTGAAATAATATTTTTTAATTTCAGGTTCAGAAACTAGTCCGATTTCAGAGCTGGTTAACTTTTTAATAATATTTTTATGATTAAGCATTATTTTTCTAGTATTAATAATATTGCGCCGAAGTTCTAAAATATTGGAAACTGATTTTTTTGATTTTTGTTCAAAAATAATATTTTCTAATTCATTCATATCTAGACTATTCTGATCAAGTAATCCATATGATTCCAATATAATTTTTTCTAAGATTTCATAAAGTAAAACAGCGGTTGATTCAAATTTATAAGCCAAAAGAGAATCTCCATCTTTTTTACATAAATTAAAAAAATCATTAATTCCTTTTACATTTTTATTATGGATGGTTACTATATAATCTTTGGAAATAAAAAAATCAATTTCTCCGGCAATAATCGTTCCATCTTGAAAAACAGGGAAATGAATAATTAAAAAAAGATAATCCTCGCTATCGTCAATAACCGTTCTTTGGGCAATAGCCTTTGCTGACGAAGATTGAAGATGAGAAAGCTTAAAATTATAATTTTTCCTTAAATATTCTATTTCTTTTCGTCCGGCATCACTAACATCAATCCATTTTATTTCTTTAGCCGAAGAAGCTTCATTATTAATAGTTATTTGTTTTATATTTTTTGATATTTTAGTAAATTTTGCCATAATTTTTATAAAAAATAAATTAAAATATATTACTATTTGTTATTATAACATATTTTATTAATATTGCGAAAAAAAAGAATTTCTTCTATACTCTTATTATGGCTATAATAAAAAAAA
The DNA here is from genome assembly GCA_964505405.1 of uncultured Gammaproteobacteria bacterium. Classification (GTDB taxonomy): domain Bacteria; phylum Patescibacteriota; class Patescibacteriia; order Patescibacteriales; family UBA12075; genus CAZDHZ01. The sequence goes on from CAZDHZ010000004.1 coordinate 12,847, forward strand.
TAAATATTTTAGGGATTAATATTGATAATTATAATTTACAGGAAATTGAAGCTAAATTTAATGAATTTTTAAATAGCAAAAGGGGACATCTAGTTACTACCCCAAATGCTGAAATAATATTAAAATCTCAAAAAGATGAAGAATATTTTTTTACTTTAAATAAATCTTCCCTGTCAGTCTTGGATGGTTTCGGACCTAAAATTGCCGGAATTTTTATGGGTGTAAACATTAAAAGAATTACCGGAGTTGATTTATGCGTTTTATTATTAAGATTTGCAGAAGAAAAAAATATTAATTTGGCCGTTTTAAATTTAAAAAATGGTTTAAGTAAAACTGAAGAAATAGAAAATTATTTGAAAAAAGAATATAAACATTTAAAATTTAAAGTTTTTGAATCAGAGGGAAATATCAAAGACAGTGCGCTCATTCATGAAATTAATAATTTTAAACCTCAGGCAGTAATAGTTAATTTTGGAGCGCCAAATCAGGAAAAATTTATTTTGCAGAATTTGGGGAAAATAAAATCTTTAAAAATAGGTATAGGCGTGGGGGGCGCTTTTGATTTTTTGCTGGAAAAAATAAAACGAGCACCTTTAATATTTAGAAAATTGGGTTTGGAAACTTTTTGGAGGATTATTAATATTTTTAAATTTTCCAAACATAAGCGAAAAGAGCGCTTAAGGCGGATAGCCAATGCCTTGTTTATTTTTCCTTATAAATTTATTATTTGGCGCTTTGTTTTACCTTGGTTTTATAGGCCTAATGTGGCTTGTTTAGTTTATAAAAAAGAGCAGGGGAAAACACAAGGTGCCCCGAGAGTGCAGGGGGTTCCGAGAATAAAAATATTAATAGTAGAGCGTCAAGATGAAAAAAATCATTGGCAAATTCCTCAAGGAGGATTGGAGGGCTTATCTATAGAGAAAGCCGGAATGAAAGAATTAAGAGAAGAATTAAATAATAGTGATTTTAGAAAAATAGCCGTATTTAAAAATTTACATAAATATAAATTTGATATTGATACTATTCGGAATAGAGGAGGTTTTTATTTAAATTTCATGGGCTATAAGGGTCAAAAGCAAAGTTTACTTATTGTTGAATTTTATGGTAATGATAGTGATATTAGTGTTAATTATTGGGATCATGTCGGATGGAAGTGGGTTTATTTAGAAGATATTTTAGATATGATGCCCGAATACAGGAAAGAGGCTATGAAAAAATTTATTAAAAAATTTAAAACATTGACAATAAAGTAGGAATATAATAAAGTAAGAATGTAAGTAAGTAATAAATAAACAATATGCACAAAATAGTTAAGGCTACTTCTAAAGGGCAAATTACAATTCCGGCATCTTGGCGTAAACGATTTAATACTGATCAATTTTTAATTAATTATAATAAAAATAAATTAACCATAGAACCTATAAAAATATCTAACGAAAAATCAGATAAACTTATTTTAAAGGAAGCTATAAAGAGAGAAAAAGAGAACGCAGATTTACTTATTTTTGATGCTGAACGAGATAATAAAGGGAAGGGAATCGAAATAGATAAATTCATAAAAATTTTAAAAGAAGTTGATGGATAAAATTACTAAATTTATTAAAAAATTAAATAAAAAAGAAAGAAAATTATTATTACAAAAGATTGTAAAATTAAAAAAGGGTGACTTAGATGATTTGGATATTAAAAGAATAGTAGGAGCAGAGTACTATCGTTTGCGAGTAGGAAAAATAAGAATTATTTTTTCTTACAAAAATTCTAAACTTGAATTAATTATTATTGCTTGGCGCGATGATAATATTTATAAAAATATAAAATAAAACATGGCTAAAATACGAACGCGTTTTGCACCATCGCCAACAGGATATTTGCATATTGGCGGACTTAGAACCGCTCTTTTTGCTTTTTTAACAGCCAAAAGCCAAGGCGGAGAGTTTATTTTACGAATTGAGGATACTGATCAGAAAAGATTAGTGGAAGGTGCTGCAAAAAATTTAGTTAAAACACTTGAGTGGGCGGAAATAAAGTTTGACGAATCTCCCTTAAATCCTGGAAAATTTGGACCATACGTTCAAAGTGAGAGGCAGGATATTTATGATAAATATAAAAATATCTTATTAGAAAAAAAAGAAGCTTATCATTGTTTTTGCACCCCAGAAAGATTACAGAAAATGCGTGAAGAACAACAAAAAAATAAAAAACCACCACGATATGATCGCGCTTGTCGCGATTTAAGCGAAGAAGAGGTAGAGCAAAAAATTAAAGCAGGAGAACCTTATGTAATCCGACAAAAAATGCCTTTAGATGGGGAAGTCATTGTTCATGATGAATTAAGAGGAGAAATAAAATTTAAAGCAGAAGAACTTGACGATCATGTTCTAATTAAATCGAGCGGAATACCTACTTATCAATTTGCTGTTGTGGTTGATGACCATTTAATGGAAATTACACATGTCACCAGATCAGAAGAATGGATTCCGTCTTTTCCTAAAAATGTTTTATTATATAAATCTTTTGGTTGGGAAATCCCAAAATTTGTTCATTTCCCAGTCGTTTTAAATAAAGAAGGCGGAAAACTTTCCAAAAGACAGGGGAGTGTTGCTGTTGAAGATTTTCGTGATCAAGGCTATCTAAAAGAGGCTTTAATTAATTTTGTGTCTTTACTTGGATGGCATCCAGAAGGAGATAATGAAATTTTAAGTTTAAATAATTTAATTGCAAAATTTAATTACAGAAAAATAAATGTGAGCCCAGCGATTTTTGATACTGAAAAATTAGACTATTTTAATGGATATTATATAAGAAGCATGGATTTAGACGAATTAACTTTAATGGCAAAACCTTATCTAGAAGACAATATCAAGCTAAGTTCAGATGCGCATAAAGGAACGCTTGGATTTTTAAAATCACTTGTACGGATTGAGCAAGAAAGATTAAAAAAAATATCAGATATCAAGGAATTAACAGAATTTTTATTTGTTGATAATTTAAATTATGAAAAAGATCTTTTAGTTTGGAAAAAAAATACTCTAGAGGATGCTCAAAATAATTTAAAAAAGATAATAGATTTGCTTAACAAAATTCCGGAAGAAAATTGGACTAATGATTCCTTGGAAGATGCTATTATTTCTTGGCTAAAAGCTCAGGAATTAAAAATAGGAGATTATTTATGGCCGATGAGGGTTGCTCTAAGCGGAAAAAAGGCAAGTCCTGGGCCTTTTGAAATAGCGGAGGTTTTAGGTAAAGAAGAAACATTAGAAAGAATTAAAAAAGCAATCAAATAAAATAAATAATTCACAAATATTTATATGTAGAGACGAGGCACTGCCTCGTCTTTTTATTTCACGATATAATGTGCTATAATAAAAATATGCCTTCAAAAGAAAAAGGCTAAATTTTTTGGTTTTATGAAAATAAATATATTATTAAAATTTATAATATTAATTTTTATTTGTTTTTTAAGTTTAAATACTGGTTTTCTTCGTGCTGCCCAAAATAATGATTTAAGCGAAGCTACTATTATTAATCGGGAAATTAAAGTAATTAATGAAGATATTGGTGATAAAAAATCAGATATTCAAAAATTACAAAATAAACAGCAAAAAATTAGTGAAACTATTAGAGAAAAACAAAATGAAAAAGCTAGTCTTAATAATCAGCTAGCTTTGCTTGATAATAAAATGGCAAAATCTGAATTGGATATTGAATTAGTAAAAACAGACATAGATATGACTGAATTAGAAATTAAAAAAACGAATATAGAAATAGAGGATTTGAATCAAAAAATGGAAAAAGAAAAAGAGCATATTGCAAATGTACTTCGTTTAATAAATAAAAAAGAAAATGTTTCGCCTTTGGAAATAATGCTTTTGAATGATACTTTGAGTGAATTTTTAAATCAGATTAAATACTTGGAGGATATGAATGAAAGTATTGAAAAAAGTCTTAAAATTTTACAAAAATCAAAAAGAGGTCTAGAAACTGAAGTAAGTATCTTAAATAATAAAAAAGAAGAATTAAGTAATTTAAAAATTGAAGTAATAGAAAAGAAACAAAAATTAGAATCAGAAAAAGAAAATAAAGTTCATATCTTAGCTCAAGTAGGTCAGTCCGAAAGAGAATATCAACGTCTTTTATCTCAGGCTAAAAAAGAACAGGAAGATGCCGCTGCGGAAATTGCTAGCATGGAAAGGCTGGTTAGGGCTAAAATAGCTGCTTTAGATGGAGAAAAACTAGACTTTAATGATAATGGTCTTACTTGGCCGGTAAAGAAAAATGTAATCACTGCTTATTTTCATGATCCAGACTATCCTTTTAGACATATTTTTGAACATCCCGGAATTGATATAAGGGCGGGGCAGGGGACTGCGCTTAAGGCTGCTGCTTCTGGTTATGTGGCTAGAGTGAAATCAAATGGAAGTTCTAATTATGGATATATTATGATTATTCATGGAGACGGTTTATCAACTGTATATGGGCATATTTCCAAAGCATATGTGAAAGAAGATGATTATGTTGTTCAGGGTCAGAAAATAGGTTTAAGTGGAGGAATGCCTGGAACTCCTGGAGCTGGACGCCTTACGACTGGGCCTCATCTTCATTTTGAAGTTCGTTTAAATGGAATCCCAGTTGATCCTTTGAGCTATTTGCCCTAGAATGTGCATCACATATTAAGAACAATAAAATTTCTCCTTTGTCATTCCTGGCGAGCGAAGCGAGGGAAAGGAATGACAAAGGAGAGGTTTTCTTATTTTTTTGTTATGTTATATGTTATGTGTCGATTAAATCTTTCCCTCCATGCATCTTCTTATGTACATCTTTCAACTGCTTATTGGTAACATGGGTGTATATTTGAGTCGTGGCTATATTCTGGTGTCCTAAAAATTCTTGTACTAGGCGCAAATCAACTCCTTGAGATAATAGATCGGTAGCAAAGCTATGTCTTAAGGTGTGCGGGGTAGAATTGATTGGTAGGCCGGCGATTTTTACATATTTTTTAACAATATTCTCAATGCTTCTAGAGCTTAGGCGTCTGGATCCATAATTTTCTGCCCCTCTTTTATAGTTTATGAATAAGGCTTCGTCCATATCGTTTCTTTTGTCCAGATATTTTTTTAAATATTTAGTTGCTCTTTGAGAGAAATAAACAGTTCTTACTTTTTCTCCTTTACCAACAATACTTAATTCTAGTTCTTTAGTATTGTTTTTTATTTTAATTTGTTCAGTATTTAGGCTAATTAATTCTGCAACGCGCAAGCCGGTTGAAAATAAAGTTTCTAAAATTGCCCTATCCCTTAATCCGGAAATAGATTTTAAGTCAGGAGAGAGGAGTAATTTTTCCAACTGGTCTAGTTTTAAAAATTTAACTTCTTTTTGAGTTTTATCTTTGGCGAGTTTAACTGAAGTGGGGGAGAGAGAGCTTATTTTTCTTTCCACAAAAAATTCAAGCAAACTTCTAAGAGCAATTAAATAGTAATTCTGGGTGGACTTTTTGAGAGGGGATTTAGTTCTTGGGTCAAGATGCCTTGATAAAAAAACCCGATATTTCCAAATATGCTTATCGTTCAGTTTATCAGGTTTTAGTTTATCCAAATTATTATCAATTAACCAATTAAAAAACTTATTCAAAAAACGGGAGTAGTTTTCCTGTGTCTTTGAACTAAGTCCCCTCTCAATTTCCAAATAATCAAGAAAGTCTACAAGATATTCAATTATGGGTTTTTTTGATTTTTGCATGGTGGTTTATTAAATGGGGGATTATAGTTTTATTGTAAAGCTCATAAGAATAAATCCCCCTTTTTGTCATTTTTCAACAGAGGTCTATTTAAACTTTGTCATCCCTGGCGAGCGATAGCGAGGGAAAGGGATCCAGAGGAAGGAGATATAAATATTTTTAAACCTCAGAAAATTTAAGTAGCATATAGCTTTTCCTCCGTTCCTCCCGGGTTGCGCTTTGTGCCTCCAGAATGATAAAAATGAGAAATCTTTATTGTAAGAAGAGAACCGCCCTACCAATATATGAAAAACATAAAAATAAGACAAAAACCGCAAATACTAGCAAAAATATAGCTCTTTTTCTATACTAGCATACATCATAGGAATACTTCGCATAATGTAGATTAAGCGAAGTATCATCTATAATGCAGCTGGACTGAAACTTATACCCATGAATGTAAAATCCGGATTAAATAAAAAAAGAAATTTTATAAATAACAAAAAAGTTAGCACAATAGCTAAACAAAAAACTATTACAGCTAAAAAAAATACAAATTTAAATGCTATTTCTAACCACATAAATATTTTTAATCTACAAACCCACAAACCTAATTACAAAATTTGTAATTAAATTATTGTTTTGCAGTTTTAATAAAATTATCTAAAATTAGCTAAATTATATAATTTAATACTAATATTAGCGAAAATAAACACTATCTCCAAGTCTTAAATCTATGTATGTTTTTTGATTAAAATCTTCTTTAATTTTTTCTTCTTTGATTATTAATAATTTTTTAATTTGTGAATCTATGTCTTTATCAATATTAAAATAAATTTTCGGACCTTCTATTAAAGCAACTTTTACAGTATCAATTTCATGATCTAAAATAAATTTTTCTACCCTCAAATCTTTATATTTTTTTAATTTATTAAATAATAAAAAAATAAAATTAAGCTTGTTTTGCAGATTATCTTTATTGGCTAAATTTTCGACTATGGGGTAGTCTTTTAGCTTAGCATCTAAAATGTTAAGAGAAGAAATAACATAACCAGTTTCGTCCGCATAGGCATAACTTTCCCCTGTTTTCCAGATCATTTTATATTGTTTTTCAGTATAGTTAATTTTGATAGTTCTTGGAAAATTTTTAGCAATATTTAATTTATTAAAGGAATATTTTTCTTCTAATTTATCTTTGAGGGTATTTTTATTAAAAAGAAATATATTTTTTTGAGGTATAAATACCCAAAAATTTTCATTGAGCTGTTCTTCAACATATTTACGGATATTATCTTCCGGTACCATTCCCCCACCCTTAATCTCAAAATTACTAATCACAAAAAAATTAGAATAAAACAAAAACCAGCATAAAAATAAAATTAATAAAATAAAAACAAAGGAAATAAGTTTTGTTTTTAAACTTAGTTTTATTTTTCCTCTAATATTTTTAGCGTTTTTTCTTTTTTTTGCAAAAAAGGGATTATGATAAGACTTTGAACTATATCTTAGACCTTTTTTATTTTTAAAGATAAAAGGCTTGTTAAATTTTTTTATTTCTGACAACATAATCGGAAATAATTAGGCTTATCACTTTTGAATAAATATGGTGTTGTCCAAAACGTTCTAAGGTAATATCTTTCGTTTTTCTATTATGTATTAATTTAAAATTAGCACCCCTTAAAGTTTTATTTTTTTTAATTATTTTCCAATCCGATCCTTCTTTTTCGCCAAAAGAAAAAAATTGAGCTCTAGTTTTATTTTTTAAAGTTCTAGTTCGTGTATTATCATTATTATAAATTAAAAGTCCGTCTTTTTTTATATTCTGGCTTAAATATTCATACTCTAAAACTAAGGCATCCATATTTTCAAAACCCTCTAAATATCTTTGGTTTATTTCGGTAATTACGGCAATGTCCGGCTTAATAATAGACATTAAATATTTCATATCTCCTGGGTTAGAGGTTCCTAAACTTAAAATAAGAAATTCCGGCATTTTTTTAAAAATTGCCCAAGGGGCTTTTTTAATGGCTGGGATCCAGGCTAACAAAGAATTATAACCGCTAGGTAAATCAAGTATGGAAAGAGGTAGTCCTATCTCTGTATTAAAATTTTTAGGATTGGCTTTTGATTTTATTTTTAAAGAAACTAATTCTTTCTTAATATCTTCTTTAACAAAAAATTTATTAGCGCTTCCCGCTACTACAATAATTTTGGGCTTATGTAAAATTAAAGCTAAGCGAGCTAGTGCTTTTAAATAATATTTTAAAATTAGTTTTGATATTTTTTTCATATTTATGATAAAAATAATTTTTCCATTCTATCAAAGGACTCATTAATATCTTTAGTGCTACGGCCATAACTTATTCTAATGTGTCCCTCACCGTTATTTCCAAAAGCCATTCCTGGAATAACGGCAACTTGGGATTTATTTAATAAATTAAGAGCAAAATTCCAAGAATTATTATCATTTAAAATTTTAGGAAAAACATAATAGGAGCTTTGAGGCTTAACATAAGAAAAAATTTTCTCAAGCCTATCAAGTCGCGCACAAACTAAATTTCTTCTTTCTTTGTAGGATTTATTAAATTTTAAAATAGCCTTCTCCCCCATTTCTAAAGCTCCCATAGCCGCATATTGAGAAATTACTGGAGCGCAAGTTACCAAAGAATCATGAACTTTTAAAATCTCTTTAGCAATTTCTGCATCTGTATGTAAATATCCTACACGCCAACCAGTCATAGCATAAGCTTTAGAAAATCCATATAATCTAATAATTCTTTTTCTTAGCTCTGGAATTTCAGCCAAAGAAAATATTTTTTCTCCATCATAAGTAAAATCTTTGTAGACTTCATCGGAAATTAAAAAAAGATTATGTTTTTGAGCGAGCTCAGCTAGTTCTAGAAGTTGTTTTTTGGTATAAATAGTTCCAGTCGGATTATTAGGATTACAATAAAAAATAGCCTTAGTCTTTGGAGTAATAGCTTTTTTAAATTTTTCAATATCAAAACCCCAGTCATTTTCCTCTACCAAGGGAACAAAAACAGGTGTACATCCAGCTAAACGAATAACTTCTTGGTAACTCGTATAAGTGGGATCAGGAATAATTATTTCATCTCCTGGGTTAGTAATAGCTAAAATACTAGCGCTAATACCTTCTATAGTTCCAGCTGTTACAATAATTTCACTTTCCCAATCATAAAACATATTTTCTTCTGCCAAATGAATTTCTATTAACTCTCTTAATTCAGAAAGACCGGGTGAAAGTGAATATTTTGCAACCACCCCCCTCCTCAAGGCTAATTCCACGCGTCCTTTAATACATTCCGGAGTATCAAAATTAGGAATCCCCTGTGCCAAAGAAATAGCATCTGGATACTTGCTAGCCCTAAGCTCAATTTGTTTTATTATAGAAAGTCGTAGATTTTTAGTACGTTCAAACATATTATTTCTACGAATTACGAATAATATTAGCCTTAATCAATTTGTCTAAAAATTCTTCAAAGCTTAATCCAAAAACCTGAGCTGCTTCTGGAGCTAGACTGGTTTTGGTCATGCCAGGTATTGTATTTAAATCAATAAAATAAATATTATTATCTTTATCCATCACAAAATCAATCCTAGCTAAGTCTTTACAACCCATAGATTTAAATACTTTTATAGCGTTTTCTTTTAAATTTTTTTCTAAATCTTTATCAATCTTTGCGGGACACACATGTCGACTTCCGCCATCTTCATATTTTGCCTTATAATCATAAAAATCTGATATTAAAGGAATAATTTCAGTAATAGCAAGAACCTTTGCTTTTTCTCCCCCTTCATGGGATTTTATATCTTCCATAACAGTTATTGTAAATTCTCTTCCTTCTTTAAATTCCTCAAGTAAAGCATCACCATATTGCCAGGCGTCTTCAAGACTTAATTTTAATTCTTTCTCGTTTTCTGCTTTTTGGATTCCAACTGATGAGCCAAGCTCAAGTGGTTTTATAATTAAAGGGTATGTTAATTTTCCAATATTATAATTTCCTTTTGGGCTTACAAGATCATTGCACACTGGAACGCCTGAATCTTTAGCTAAAATTTTAGCATATTTTTTATTCATGGCTATGGCATGAGCCAAAACACCTGAAAAAACATATGGTACTCCGAGTGTATCAAAAAAGCCTTGTATTTTTCCATCTTCACCATAAGGTCCATGTAAAATAGGAAAAATTAAATCTTGTTCTTTAATTTTTTGAATATCAATATTTTTTTCTTGAACTAGGGCTTCGGATTGTTTAATGCTGATAGCACCTTCTTTTCCAGCATAAAGCTTATTTTCTTTCATATATTTCATGCCTAAATCACCAATTAACCAATTTCCTTTTTTTGTAATAGCTATTAAGGTAATATCATATTTTTCTTTATTTAAAGTGTCCATGATTGAAATAGCTGAAGAAAGTGAAACTTCATGTTCGCCGGATTGACCCCCAAATATAAGAGCTATTTTAAGTTTCTTACCCTCAGGGGATTTTGCACTTTCGGGGTATTTCATATTATTTTGTATTTTTTTAGACACAAAATTAAATTTAGAAATTATAATTTATGATTTAGAAATTTAAAACGTTTTATAAAACATTTAAATATTAACTCGTTTGAAGAGTTATTTCAAAATTATATCTCTAGTTATTATTATTATTATTATTATTATTATTATTATTATCTTTCTTCCTCATAGTAGGAAACAGAACTATGTCTCTTAAATTTTCTTCTTCTTCTAATAGGGCAAAAAATCTGTCCAAGCCCATTCCCCAGCCAGCCATGGGGGGCATGCCATATTCCATAGATTCCACAAAATCATGATCATAAGGCATAGCTTCATCATCTCCTTCTTTCTGTAATCTTTCCTGGGCCTCAAATCTCTCTCGTTGATCAAGCGGATCATTTAATTCGTTATAAGCTTTTATTAATTCCCAGCCATTAACAACAAGCTGAAAAGTAGCGACCGTTTTAGGATCATCATCTTTTTTCTTAGCTAAAGCCATAAATTCTTTGGGATAATCAGTCACAAAAACAGGATTAATAATTTTGTTTCTAATTATCTTTTTATATACCTCATCCATCTGACTAGCCCAACTTTTCTTATTTTTAAAGTCTAGTGTCTTATCTAATTTACGATTTTTAATAAAATTCTGTAATTTTTCTTCATTATCGATTTCTCCTAAGCTAACATTAAGATAATCTTTAATTAAATTTTTAAAACTTATTCTTTTGAAGGGGGGTTTAAAATTTATTTTATTTTCACCATATTGAAGTTCATATTTTTTATACACTTTATCTATTACGGTTTTAATTAATTTCTCCGTGAAATCCATTAGTTGATTGTAATCCGCATAAGGCCAATAAAATTCAAACATAGTAAATTCTTGTAAATGAGCTGGCCCCATTCCTTCGTTTCTAAAAGTTTTACCAATTTCAAAAATACGCTCAAATCCTCCAGTAATAGCTCTTTTCATAAAAATTTCCGGAGCAATGCGTAAATAAAAATCCTGTTCCAGTTCATTGTAATGAGTTATGAATGGTTGAGCGTAAGTTCCTCCGTAAACGCTTTGTAAGATTGGGGTTTCTATTTCAATGAAATTATAAGACCACATAAATTCCCTGATTACTTTAGTAGCTTCAAAACGGCGTTTGTATTTATCAAGCACTCCCCTATCAGAAAGCATTTCTAATTCTCTAAAACGCTGTCTTTTATCATCATTTTTAAGGCCATGCCATTTGTCTACTGATGGTCTTAGCGCTTTAGAGAGAATTCTGCAAGTATCGGCCATAATACTATTTTCTCCTCTCTTAGTAACAAAACAAGTCCCTCTAATTTCTACAAAATCACCGACATCAATTAATTTTAAAATATTTTTAAAATTAAGTTCACCTGTTTTTTTATCCATTTCTTTTTTAGAAAAAGCTATCTGGATATTTCCGCTAGAGTCTTCTAAATTAGCAAAAATAAGATTACCATGTCCCCTTTTACTTTTTAATCGCCCACAAATAACAATTTTACTTTTTTTATCAATATTTAATGCAAAATTTTCTAAAACTTCCTGAATTAAATGACTGCGATTAGAAACAGAAGTATAAGGATTAATTTTATTTTCTTTTAGGGTTTTTATTTTTAGAGTTCTTTCATCTACTTCTTTATGAATATTATTTTCGTTTTTATTTTCCATAATATTATTATATTAAATTTATATTTATTTACTTATTTTAATATAATATTAGTAAAAAGTCAAAAAATAAAAATAAAAAAATGCCCTATAAATAGGGCATTTTTAAAATATTTAAGAGTCTAATAAAGTCCTTCAAATTGAGCGCGAATAGCATCTTTGGTCTTATTATCTTGAACAACATTCAATAAAGTCTGTACCATTAGCTTAATGTTATCAGTTTCTCCCGTTTTTTGATAAAGCACAGCTAAACTATAAAGTGCATTAGCATGATTTTTGTTGTTTTGGAGGATAGAAAGAAATAATTGTTCAGCGGAAGCTATGTCTGAATTTTTAGTTATAATTGCTCCGGTTGGACTTGCTGGATTAACACTTAAGTTTTCTCCGGTAGAGCTAGCATTAGGGTCAATATCATTTTTTGCAATTTCTCCAGAAGCATTTTGATTTAATTTTGGCTGGCTAACTCCTCTATTAAAGTATAAGCGTCCTAATTCAAATCTATAATCAAAATTATTTCTAGAATTTATATTAGCTTGCTTTAAATCTTCAATTGCTCCGTCAATGTTATTTAATTTTTCATTAGCAATACCTTTCCCATAATAAGCAGCTGCCAAATCTCCCTTTTTACTAATAGCCTCATCATATTTTTTAATAGCTTCTTCAATATAATATTTCTTTTCCCCTTCATCTTGTTCTGTATTGGCCCTTGCCATATTTATTAAAGCAATACGTAGATAAGCACTAGGATTATTAGGATCAAGCTCAATAACTTTATTATATAAATTTTCAGACCACTCTAAAGCGCCTCTAGTATAAAAACTGGCATTTTCATATATGAGAGCTAAAGATTCGTTATTACTAGCCCGATTAGGATTGATATCTATAGCCTTTTTCCCACTTTCAATAGCTAAGCTTAAATTCTGGCTTATTTCCACTTGATCTTTACCGGCCAAGGCTAGTTGGTTAGCTCGAGCCATATAGTTATTAGCTAAACTTAAATAATATGAATCTTGATAGGGAGTTTTAAGAACTGATTTTTGTAGAAGTTCTATTTTTGTATCATTATTTTCTGAAGCCATAGCCTGCTTAGCATAAGTATCAGCTATATACATTTTAAGACCCATGGTGAATAAAACTACAACTCCGGCACTAACGCATAAAAAGATGGCAGATAAAGCTAGGGCATATTTAGGTGAGGCTCGAAATGATAATTTTAAGGTCTGAAATTTATCAGGGTACATAGTGATAGCCGTAGCTACTCCGAAAATTGAAATAATTATTGAAATTAATATAATTGAATTATTCTGTGCAAATAAAAGAGAGCTTAAAATTAGAGAAATAAAACTGGCAAAAAGTCCAAGAATTAAAGCATTAACTTCTTTATTAGAATTTTTAATTAAAGACAAAAATGATATTGATAAAGAAATTAAAACTAGAATTACAACACTTAAAGCTCCTAGAATACCTACTGTTGATAATAATTCAAATAATGAGCCAGAGGCACTATCAAAACGAATATTCCAAAGAGGCGAAGCATTAAAATTCCCACTTTTAAATTTGGAAAAATTATAATAAAAAGTGGAAGGTCCTGATCCGAAAATAGGATTTTCCCTTAAAGCAGACCTAGCAATATCCCAGGAGGCGTCTCTAGAAAGACTAACTTCGGCCGGAAGTTGCGCTTTATTTAAAGAAAACGATCCCAGAACAAGTAGGACAATCAAAACTAAAAATGTTCCAAAAGGAATTAAAAGATTATTGGTATTAACTTTAATAATTTTTGCTAAGAAAAACATCAAGACAATTACGATACCAACTATTGGAATTGGCCAAAATACAAAGCCATTCAATATAGCTAAGTTAGCTAAAGAAATAATCAAAATAATTCCAAATAGTCCTTTTAATAAATTCTGAAAAATTTTGCTTAAAGTTGGTTGAATATCCTCTATTTTTGTAGCAGCCACAACTAGGAGAGGCAAGGTTATAATTAAATAAGTTGTTAAGCTAGAAACTGACCCTAAAGTGTTGAAAGCGTTTGTTTTACTTAATTCAAAGGGAAGAATGTGCCATCCGTTAATCTGTAATAAAGTGTAAATACTAAAAATTGAAGTAGAAGCTATTAATGACCAAAAAAAGAATTTTATTTTTTTAGTATCAATGTTATTAACAATCAAGTAGTAAAAAAGAGCAAAAATTATTAAGGCGATAAATCCCTTGGAGGAACTTCCATAAGAACCAATTAAACTGTCCTTGGGACTAATTGAAAGTAAAGTTGATGCTCCAAAAATAGCAAGAGTTGCTAATATAGGAATATCTAAAGGCGTTCTTTTTAAATTAAGTTCTCCTAAAATTAATCCTTTAGTAACCCAGATTACAAGTGCCAATAATATTAAAAAATAAAAAACTATCATTTTTTCAAAACCTATTCCTTGAGCCGTAAAGCCTGTAAAAAATAAAGGACTTAAGAAAAAGATGAGAGCAATAGCACCAGTAATAATAAAATCTAAACCTTTTGTTGAAGCTAAAAGATTTTTACTAGGTGTTTGTGCCTTGTTTTTGTTGTCTTCCATACTTTTAATAATGATTTATTTATTAACAATTTATTCAAGTTGTGCCCAAAGGGCAAAACAGTAGTCAGGAATATTCAAATTCCTTAACTATAAATTATACATTTAATACTACCAAAAAACAAAAATTTTGTCTAATTTCTCAATTTAATACTTAAATTATAAAAATTTATTTAAATTGCTTAAAAAGTTCCAGATACACCAAAGCAGTTTTCTCCCAGTTAAAATCTTCTCTAATATTTTTAAGCTCAGATTCATTTATTTCAGGTCTTTTAATAGCTTTTTGTATTCCTAGAACTATGGAATTTATGTCGTAAGGATTAACAAGAGTAAATAGATTTTTTGATATTTCTGGAAGACTGGAAGAAAAACTGCTGACTACCTTAGATCCGGAAAAAAGAGCCTCTAGAGGAGGGAAACCAAATCCTTCATAAAAAGAAGGATAAACAAAAAGAGAAGCTAAATTATATAGATATTTTTTGTCATTCTTATTGATATATCCCAGAAATTTAATTTTATTTTTATATTTTGAATTATTCCAAACTTTTTTTGTTTCTTTGCATTTCCATCCCCAAGCTCCAGCTAGTACTAAATCATATTTTTTATTTTTTTCACTTAAATCTAAAAATTTTTCATAAGCTTTAAGTAGTCCCCCAATATTTTTTCTGGGCTCCAAATTACCTAGATAAAAAATAAAATTTTCTGATAATTTGTATTTTTTTCTAATTTTAATCAAATCTAAATTATCCTCAGGAATTTTTCTAAACTCTTTTCCAATTCCGGAATAAATAACTTTTATTTTTTTCTCAGGAATTTCACAAAGTTCTATAATATCATTTTTAGTATTTTCACTAACCACGACTATCTGATCAAATTGATTGATTAATTTTTTAACTTGCAAGGACCAATGCCATATATTTTTTCTTAAAGAAAAAAAGTTTTTACTTCTTAAAAAAGAAAGATCATGAATAGTTATTATTTTTTTTGTTTTATTTGAAAGAGATGCAAAATTTATATGAGGCATAAAAAAAAGATCAACTTTGTCTAAAAGCCCATCTATTTTTGGTATTTTAAAAACTTTTTGCATCCCATAATTAAAAATTTTATTTGGAAATCTGGTATGCACTAAATTATATTTTTCTGCAAAAAATTTTAAATTTTCCGGTAAAGAAGAAAAGGAATTTAAAAAAAATATATATTCATTATTTTTATCAATCTCTAATATTTTTTTAATTAAATTATAGGAGTATTCCGACACTCCACTATAATTTTTATCCAACAGGGATCTAATATCAATTCCGATTTTCATATTTTTTTTGTATGTGTCTCCCTCTTCCAAATAAAAGTTAAATGTCTTCTCTGCCCCAGGGCACTCTCTCTGCCTTTGGCATTCACCTCGTAAATTTTTTATATTCAG
>CAZDHZ010000004.1:28840-32313 GCA_964505405.1 uncultured Gammaproteobacteria bacterium
GGCATTCACCTCGTAAATTTTTTATATTCAGTATCTAAATATTCTAAAAATTGTTTTTTAAAATTTTCTTTAGAGAATTTTCTGGCATGTTTTCTTATTTTTTCTGGATTAATTTGCATTTTCTCTAATTTTTGAATAGCTAAATTAATATCTTCCGCACTTTCCTTGTTAAATAAAATTCCAGTTTCGTTTTCCACAACACTTTCTAGAGACCCCCCTTTTTTCTGAGCTATAACTGGCCGACCGGAAGCCATAGCTTCTACTGGAGTAATCCCGAAATCTTCAATTTGAGGATTAATAAATGCTATGCACTTACTATATAAAATGCTTTTTTCTTCATCACTCACTCGTCCTAAAAATTCTATATTTTTATAATCTTTTGCTAAATTTTTTAAACGCTCTTCATCTATTCCATCTCCAAATATTTTTAATTTAAGTCCATTTTTCTTAAAAGCTTCAATCACAATATCAAGACGTTTATAAGGTACTAAACGACATCCCGCTAAATAATAATCCTCTAAAATATCTGAAATTTTAAAATCTTCCATATTAATACTCGGATAAATTATTTTTGCATCTTTTTGATAATATTTTTTAATTCTTTTTAGAGATGTTTTGGAATTTGTTAAATATTTATCTACTCTGTCTGAAGCTAAGCGATCCCACATTCTTATGTAATTTAGTACTAATGAAATAATTTTTTTGAAATATTTATTATAGCTTAGGTCATTAATATACTGATGAGTATCACTCCAAAGATATCTAGTCGGGGTATGACAATAGCAAAGATGGAAAGTTTCTGGTTTAGTGATAACTCCTTTAGCGAAAGAACTTGAATCCGAGATAACAATATCATAATCACTTAAATCAAAAAATTCCACCGCCATAGGCATGAGTGGCATATACCATTTATAATGCTTTTTTCCTCCGGGTAGTTTATGAATAATAGATGGTTCTAAATAAATGTTAGGAAAATTTTTTTTAATATTTTCTTCATTATACAAAAGAGTATAAACCGGAGCCGAAGGGAACATTTCACATAAAACCTGCAAAACCTTTTCTGCTCCACCCATCTGGGCTAAATGATCATGAACTAAAGCTATTTTCATATTTTTTTACCCACAAATTAATTTTGAGTTTCGAATTTTGAATTTTGATTGAATTTTGAATGATTAATTTTTAATATTTTAAACATTCAAAATTAATCATTCAATCAAAATTCAAAATTCGAAACTCAAAATTAATTTGTACATTACCCTACTTTACGTTTTTTAATTATAGCCAATGGTGTTCTTAGAAGTATGGATAAATCTAAAAGCAAAGACCAATTTTCTATATAGTAAGTATCAAGTTTTACTTCTTCATCAAAACTTAAATCACTTCTTCCGGAAATTTGAGCCATACCGCTAACTCCGGGTTTGATTGTAAAAACTTTTTTATGTCTATTTTCATATCGAGCAGTTTCAAGAGTCATATGAGGACGTGGGCCGACTAAACTGATATCTCCTTTTAAAACATTAAAAAGTTGAGGGAGTTCATCTATACTCCATCTTCTGATAAATTTTCCAAACCTAGTTATTCTCGGATCATTTTGTATTTTATGCAAAGGGTCGCTTTTACGAGTATTTAGTTTTGAGTCTGCCACTAATTCCTCTAACATTTTATTTCCTTCTTTGGAAGCATTAGGGCCTTCTCCGTCGCAAAGATGAGAAAGCATGGATCTAAATTTATAAAATAAAAATTTTTTATTATATTGCCCAGTCCGATAATCAAGATAAAAAATAGGTCCCTTGGAATCAAGCTTAATAATAATTGCTGTTAAAATTATAATTGGGCTGGAAATAATTAAAAAAATAAGAGAAAAAATAATATCAAAAGATCTTTTTACAATTCTTCCCCATCCATCCAGGGGAGTTTTTTTAATTTCTACGATTGGAATTCCAGCTATTTCATTTACTTCAGTTTTTAAAACTTTTGTTCCTAGAAGATCGGCCGCATATTTGAAAATAATATGATTTTCATCGGCAAAATCATAAAGTCTTAAAACCTCTGCTTTGCTTAAATTTGGATCACTTTGGATAATTTCATCCACTTCAGATGTTTTAATAAATTCATTCATTTCTTGTTCTGTTCCCAAATCAAATTTTTTAATTCTTTTTACTATTTTGTAGCCGAAATAATTATTTTTAGAAAATTCATGAATTAAAATATCGCTTGTCTTTGAATCTCCAACTAAGACTATTTTTCTTAAACCTAATCCGCTTTTGAATAAAATGCGTTGAATAAATCTAATAATAATTCTACCGAAAGAAACATAGATAATTGCTAAAATATATCCGGCCAAAATAATAAAACGAGAATCAAATAATTCTCGTCTAATAAATATAATTATAACTATTAAAACAAATCCAGTTGAACAAGCTAAAATTACTCGATAAATTTCTTTAACTAATTTTCGAGCACTTTTAATTGTATAAAGTCCGGCTAAAGCAAAGATTATTGTCCATAAAAAAGAAATTATTAAAACAGCATTTAAATAAGAACTAAAATTTAAATTAAAAATTACCGGTCTTAATTTCTGAAAAAAATCAGCATAGCGAATGTAGTATGCTGAAATGCCGGCTAAGACAATCATTATAAAATCTAAGGGTAAAAGTAGGAATGAAAAAATTAATTCACTTCGTTTCATAAAATTATTAAAAAATAAAGAAAAAATTTACTTGGATAAAATTTGTTAGAGCTTGGACTTCTAACAAATTTTATCCAAGTAAATTTATGTTATTCCAAAAATTTTAAGGCAAGCTATAAGCCGGATTCTGTAACTCCAAAGAGTTGGCAATTATTTATCTAGTCCTAAAATTACTTTTAGGATCATGCGAACCACTTTTCATCTGCCTAAAAGGCAGGTTTGTTCTTGCTCTAGACAGGGTTTACCACGCACACTCTGTTACCAGAGGGCGAAATTTGTAGCCCCACCTGCGCACAAGGCTTCGGAGGGTAAACATCTATAGTTGAAATAAATATTTATCCTCCGAAGCTTTAGCGAAGGGGGAACATCAAATTACTTTTCACCTTTTGTTGTGAAACGACAACCCCTGAGCGAAGAGTGTAACGATAAGTCGAAGGGTCATGTGACCCTTCGACTCACTTCGTTCACTCAGGATAGTCGTTTCACAACTAGTATTGTCTCTGTGGCACTTTCCCTAAGATTACTCTTGGCGGGCATTACCCGCTGTCATGACAATCGCTAAAGCATCGCAAAACATCTCTAAAATTGTTTTACTAAAAACTTATTAGCACAACACAAGAGAGCCTGCTCTCCGTCTTGCCCGCCAAATTGGAGGGAGCTTTAGCGAAGGAGAGTCCGGACTTTCCTCTTTAATCACAAAGATTAAAGCAATCGCCCACTTACCTTAAAATTTTTAAAATAACATCAAAATAGTATCATTTTTAGGTGATTTTGTCAATTTTTT
>CAZDHZ010000005.1:0-2298 GCA_964505405.1 uncultured Gammaproteobacteria bacterium
TAATTTTTAAACAAAATATTTTATTTTATATGTTTTAAAATTTAGATTTAAAATTTATTTACAAAATTTAAAAATTATAAAATTTAAAAATTATAATTCAATATTTATTTCATTCTCTTTAATATTTCTCTCCTCGATAAAGATCCGTTTTGCGCTCCTTGTTTCCCAATTACCGCTGCAGTATTAGAAGCACTTAAAAACATAGCTTTCTGAATATCACCATTAAAAAATTCTAAACCAGCAACAAAGGTAGAACCAAAAGCGTCCCCCACCCCAGTAGTGTCAACTCTTTTCTTTTCTTGAATAACTTTTTGATAATATTGTTTTTTATTATCTATAGCATAAGCCCCATACTTTCCGTTTGTAATTACAACTATCTTAGGTCCATAGCTTAAAATAATTTTTAATAAATTAGGAATTTTATTTAAAAATTTTGCATCTTTATTTTTAAACTTAGAATTAGAAATTACAAGCTCAATTGCCTCATCTTTATTAATTATTAAAATTTCTGTTTTCTTTAAAAAAGATCCGATCGCTTTAAAGCCGGCGTGCAATTGAATATGCCCAGGATTCCAGGCAATTTTAGATTTTGTTTTAAAAACATTTTTCAAAATTTCGCACCACTTTCCAGAAAGAGAAGTTAAGTAAACCCATTTAGACTTATTCATTTCTTTAATTTCTTTCAAACCAATAGATAAATTATTATTAGCAGCCCGATTAGAAAAACCAACATGTTCTTTATCTCGACCTACTATAAAAAAAGTAAAACCGGTTTCTGCGTTTTTTATTTTTTGAATTAAGCTAACATTTATTTTATGTTTTTTAAAATTTTCATAAACAGCTTTTCCTCGATTATCACTTCCAATAGGCACAATAACAGCAACATTAAATCCCAACTTTGACAAACAAACGGCGGCATTAGATGCCCCTCCGCCAAAAGTAGAATAAGACTTATCTATTTTTAATTTCGCTCCATATTCAAAAGCCATTAACTTCTGAGCTAAAATGTCTTTTTTATTTTCAATCATTTTAGCCTCATCAGTATAGAAAGTAATATCCTCAGTAGTCCCCCCAACAGTTATAAAATCATATTTTTTTTGCATGAATTTTAAATAAGAAAAATAAGAATAAAAAGAAAAATAAGAATTTTAAATTTTAGAACCTTATTCATCTTATTCATCCACTAAATTTAGACAAATTCCCTTAATTTTTTCTTTTATTTAAATATAAATAAACAAAACATACTAATATAATATTAGCATAAATTACCTGTTTTTCCAAAAAAACATATAAAAATAAGAATAAAAAGAAAAACAAAACTATAGCGGTCTTGTTTTTCTTTTTATTCTTATTTTTCTTATTTTATTTTAATTCCCAAATTTGTTTTTCCAAATTTTCTTTCTGCTCTTTAGTAATTAAATAAATATTATCACTATCTCCTTTTTTGGCATAATAATATCTTACTTCATCCTGATCCTCTTCCTCATAAGCTCCACCAACCATTAAAACATTGGAGAAACCTTCACCTTGTGCTTCTATAATAATTAAATTCTTTTCCAAACCAGTTTTTTCAAAATTTTGCTCCGGTATTAAAGGCGAATTTAAATTAGACATAATATTTAAAATAGGATCTATTTTTTCTTCACTAACACTAAATTTATAAGGCGAAACTCCGATCCATTCTTCTTCCTGTTTTTCTACGCTAAATTCCCTATCCGGATATTGAAATCTTATTTCATTAATAGTTTCTTTATCGCCACTAAAAATATTTTTATTATACCAATCACTTCTTCCAAAAGCTGAGCTTAGGGCAGCACTAACAAGATATGTTTTTTTATCTCCAAAATCTGAAATATAAGTACTTTTAAAATCACTCGCCACTTTTCCTATTTTAAACTCTTTCATTAAATTATCCCCTTCCTGTAATTTTAAATTAATTCCATCGTCTCCTATTCCAAAATCCTGTTTCTTTTCTTCGTTTTCACTCACTAAATCTAAATCACTTTCTTTAGCTTCTTTTAAGGAATCTAAAACCGTAGTCATGATATCGTCTTGCACATAAAAATCTTTGGTTCCCATTATACGCCATTTATCGCCAACTAATTCTAAGGTCGTTTCTTCACCCTTCCGCGCTATAATAATTCTATTTATTTGTTCTAAATTTAAAGAACTTAAAAAATTATCAGATTTCCCTTTATTGGCTTTCCAGTTTTGCAGAGGCCCATTATAAATATAGGCAAAAAATATTAAAACAACTAAAATTCCTCCCAGAAATAAATTTTTTTTAGACATACTTAT
>CAZDHZ010000005.1:2398-16640 GCA_964505405.1 uncultured Gammaproteobacteria bacterium
TTATTATAATCTATTTATCTATATTTTCCTCTATTAATTTAACAAGTTTTTCTTTGTCCTGCATTCCTTTTAATTTCAAAATTACCTCTTCGTTTTTATCAAGAAAAATAAAAGCGGGAATATCTTCAATCCCATATTTATCTAAAATTTCCAAGTTTTCGTCCGCATCAAAATATTCTGTTTTTAATTCAGGGATTTCTTTTTCAATTTCCGCCCACAAAGGTTTCATCACCAAACAATCTTTACACCAAACAGCACCTATCTTAATTATTCGCATAAAACAAACTTAATTATAATTCATCAACAAAACGACTCTTCCTTCTTATAAAATATCTAAACATTCCATAAAACACTACCAAAATAGTAATACCAAAAACATTTAAATATCTATACATCGCTCTTTGAGAATCTGTTAACTCTTTTATTGGTCTACTAGAAACTATTTTAGATCTAATATTAATTAAATCATCATCCAAGCTTAAACTATCTACCAAGTTCTGGAAAAAAGTTAGATTATCGGGGTTCCCCTGAACAAAATTATTGTTCACGAAATCACCATCCCCCACAACAATGATACTGGAAACATCATTTACCTTTGCACTAATTGCAAGATTATATTCCTGTCTTGCACCTTGAGGATTATTAGCAGAATTCGGAGCTACATTAAAATTATCTTCTACTCTCCAAGCTTTATTCGTAGTATTAGCTAATACTGTTACTTTATCCTCGGAAAGCTTGTTTTCATCTACAGAAATACTACTAGCCCAAGGTAAAACAACATTTTCCAAATTAGCCACAGCATTATAATCTTGATTAAATCCATCTTTAGTTACTTTTGGCCAGAAAGAATAAGCGCTTGAAAATGTAAAAAATCCTTGAGAAAAAGAAGCTGTTCCGCTTCTTAAATCCCCCACTAAATCAGTATTTAAAGTAATACCATATTCATTTAAAAAGTTATTAAAATCTAAATCATTTTTAGTAGCGCTTAAACCCTCTCCAATAGAAACTCCGTCCACCAAAGCAAGAACTGAACCACCTTGATTAACAAAATTCTTTAAAGCCTCTATTTGAATTTCACTAAATTTTTCTTTCGGAGCAGGAATAATTAATGTTTTAATTTGTCTAGGAATTTGTGTCTCTTCTCCACTTAAGTCAACCGGCAATACATCATACAAACCTGTTAATTCTCCATAAGCAACACTTAAATCATTTTCCAAGCTAGCGCTACCATTGCTTGATAAAATTCCGATAGTGGCTATTTCATCACTAATCACTTTTTTAATTGCAGTAGTTAATTGGTATTCTAAGTCACTTGTGTTTTGCTTTACGGCTGGAATAACTTCAGTATTATCCCCATAAGAAATAGCAATTCCCATATAACCATTAACCAATTCCCGTTTATCTTTTTCATAAGTCTCAAAAGTAAGCTGAGGAATACCGATCATGTAAAGCTCTCTCTGAGTTTCTTCATCATCATTGGGATCAATATATTCTATTTTTATTTTTCCATTGGAATAATTTTGATATTCATCTAAGATATCTTCCACTTCCTGCCTTAAGCTAAATAATTGCCCGGGCAAATTTTCAGAAAAATAAGCTTTAACATTCACAATATCATCTAATTCCCCCACGGTATTTTTGCTTACTTTTGAAATTGAATACACTTTATTCTGGGTTAAATCCCACCTAAAAAATAACTGATAAGACAAAAAATTGACCACTATAATAATACCAATCAAGAAAAGAGCAGTAATAGAAGTATCGGCTTTATTGATTTTCTTTTTTAAATTATCACTCATAATGCATAACGCATAACTCATAACGCGTAACCCTTCAACTTCACTCAGGACAATCGCGTAATAAATTATGATTTTATATTAAAACTATTTTATTTAAATTAATTATTACTTTCAACTTTACAAATTTTAAACTAATTTTCTATTTCCATCCTCTGGACTGAATTATTCTTGCGTTTAACCATAAAAAGAAAAAGATAAAAGATGAATAATAAATAACATCTTTAGTATCAATCACTCCCTTAGCAATACTGTAAAAATGACTTCCCAATCCTAAAAATTTCATAACGGGAACTAAAAATTTCGGAGCAGAGATTAAAACAAAATCAGCCCCAATAATAAAAGCACTAAAACAAGCTACTAAGGCTAAAATAAAAGCAATAATCTGATTTTTAGTAAGACTGGAAATAAAAAGCCCTAAAGCTAAATATGCTCCTCCCAAAAATAAAGCTCCAATATAGCTTCCAACCACCGAACCCATATCAAGATTTCCCAAACTCATAACAGTTAAAGGCAAACTAAGAGTTAATAAAAGAGAAATAGACAAAAAAGCTAAAGCCCCTAAAAATTTAGATAAAACAACCTGCCAATCAGTAAGAGGTAAAGTCAATAAAAATTCAATAGTACCAGATTTTTTTTCTTCTGCCCAAAGACGCATAGTAATCGCTGGCGAAAGAAACAAAAAAATCCAAGGAAGCAAAGAAAAATATTCCCGCATACTAGCTTGTCCCACAAAATAAAAATTCTTAAAAAAGAGCCAGTTACCAACAACTAAAAATACTCCAATAAAAATATAAGCAATCGGAGAATTAAAATAAGACATCAATTCTTTTTTAAATAAAATATAAAGTGTTCTTAAATATTCTTTGTTCATATTTGCGACAATAATGCGAACACGCACGAATTATATGCGAATATGGCGAATTCGAATTATGCGAATAACTAATTCGCGTAATTCGAATTCGCCATATTCGCATTAAATTTGTAGATTCGCATTATTATTTATTATTTTGTTAAATTTCTGAAAACATCTTCAAGGCTCATAGTCTCTTTTTTAAACTCTAATATACTCCAGCCAGAATTCATGACCGTCATAGACAAAGACTCTCTTAAATCAATTCCTTCTTTAGCTTTAATTTCATAACCATAAACATCGTCCGATTCTTTATCTTTAATTTCTATATTCTCAACATTTTCAAGAGTTTTTAATTTATTTACAATATCGTCTTTAGGACCTTTAATTTTTACATAAATTATTTCTTTAGATCCAGCTTTTTTCATCAATTCCTCCGTACTTCCTTCAGCTACAATTTTTCCATTATTTATAATAATCGCCCGATCACAAGTAGCACTAACTTCACTTAAAATATGAGTAGAAAAAATAACTGTTTTTTCTTTTCCAATTTTTTTAATTAAATCTCTAATTTCCACAATCTGATTTGGATCAAGCCCGGTAGTCGGTTCATCTAAGATAAGAATATCGGGTTCATGCATAATCGCCTGCGCTAAACCAACTCTTTGCCTATAGCCCTTAGAAAGTTCATCAATCGGTTTTAATAAAACTTTTTTAAGTCCGGTTTCCTCCACTACTTCACTAATTCTTTTTTTAATTTCATTTTTTTCAACTCCTCTGATTTCAGCCACAAATTTAAGGTATTCAAAAACTTTCATATCATCATAAAGAGGAACAGTTTCTGGTAAATAACCGATTTTTTTTCTAGTTTTGATAGATTCCTTGGCTACATCTAAACCATCAATTAAAACACTTCCTTTACTTTCGTGCCAAAAAGAAGTAATAATTTTCATAGTAGTAGATTTCCCCGCTCCGTTTGGACCTAAAAAACCTAAGATTTCTCCCTTTTTAACCGAAAAAGAAATATTATCTAAAACTAAATTATCCCCAAATCTTTTTTGTAAATTTTTAATTTCAATCATATAAAATTATATACAAAAACAGAAACAGCATAAACTTAAATTCATGCTTATTTATATTTTAAAATTAATAATTAATAATTAAAAATAATTTTACCATTTTTATTATAATAGTTCAATAAATTATTTCAAGTTTAAAAACTGTGGATAAATAATCTATCTTAATTCATCTAAAGTAAGCGTAAAAATTAAAACTTTTTCTCCTCTAGCTACTTTTAGGCCAATTCTATCTCCTACTTTATATTTTTGAATGATAGATAATAAAGTATTTTTACCTTCAATTTTAATAGCATTTACTTCAAAAATTATATCGCCTTCTTTTAAACCAGATTTTTCTGCCGGAGAATTATGCAAAATTGAAGAAACATTCGGATTACCTGAGTTTATCCAAGCTCCGCTATTTCTATTTAACTTATTATCTAAAGCTATCTCAGGACTAAGCATCTGGTACATAAGACCTAAACGTGGACGCATAATTCTTCCATTATCCTGAATACTTTTTACCACATTACGAACATCATTGATTGGAATAGCAAAACCGATAGCCGAACCGGAAGCTTCTACTGCTGTATTAATCCCAATAATCTCGCCTCGTAAATTAATTAAAGGACCTCCGGAATTACCTACATTAATTTTGGCATCAGTCTGAATCAGATTATCTAATGTTTCCGATTTTCCAGAAATATCGCTAACTATAACGCTTCTCCCTAAAGCACTAACAATCCCCTTAGTTGCACTATTCTCATATTGTCCTAAAGCATTTCCAATAGCAATTACACTCATTCCAACTTTTAAATTATCACTATTCCCTAAATCCACAAAAGGCAAATTTTTATCAAATATTTTTAAAACAGCGAGATCATAAAGTCTATCTTTGTCAATTAACTGAGCATAATATTCTTTTCCGGAATTTAAAATAATCCTATATTCACCGTCCTCTCCACTAGGTTCAACCACATGCCGATTAGTAATAATATAACCATCAGCAGAAATTAAAAAACCGGTTCCTTTTTGCTTCATTTTCCTTCGTTTTTGAATTTCTTTTATACCAGAAGGAGTATTCAGAGCCACAAAATCATCATAAGCATAAACTATGATACTAACAACGGCAGGCTGAACTTTTTCTATGGATCTAACGGTCGCTTCCTGCTCGCTAAATTCCAGAACATCAGCATTTATATTTTTGTTTTCCAGTAAATTTTTAAAACCGACAAAAACAAGAACTATTAATAAAACAGCTAAAATAATACTATTTAATTTTTGATAAGTTATTTTAATATGTTTAAATTAATTTTAATCTTTATCTCCGTTAGGCAAAGATTGCTCTGTGCCAGATATAAAAAAATTTTTTTTATTTTTTGAAGGATT
The DNA here is from genome assembly GCA_964505405.1 of uncultured Gammaproteobacteria bacterium. Classification (GTDB taxonomy): domain Bacteria; phylum Patescibacteriota; class Patescibacteriia; order Patescibacteriales; family UBA12075; genus CAZDHZ01. Next base: position 7,495 of record CAZDHZ010000005.1, read on the forward strand.
ATTTTGATTAATATCTATGGAATCAACCTGATAATCTTTAATAAACTCTTTTTCTCTCTTCTTATCATAAATTTCAAATGCCCTTAAATAATCTTGCCAAAAAACATCAACTAATTTGTCTGGCTGATTTAAAAAAAACTGGATATATTTTTTTTGTTCATCTCCAGAAAACATTCTTTGAACAGAATCTAAAATAACCTCTTTACTAACCAAGTGTTTGTCATTTTCAATGAAATATCTGATAGATTGATAGGCGTATTTCTGAAATTTTTCTTTAAATTTACCGCCAAAAAGCTTTTCTAATTCTTTTGACATATCCAGTTCCATAGACGGCAAATATTGTTCTTTGAACATAATATTATAAAGCTAATTCTTCTAATAATTTTTTCTGCTTACGATTAATACTAGTCGGAGTTTTTATATTTACTTTTACAAAATGATCCCCCTTTCCTCCACCTCGTAATTTTTGAATTCCTTTTCCTCTTAATTTAAAAGTAGTTCCGGATTGTGTCCCAGCCGGTATTTTTAACTTTACTTTTCCCTCTACCGTTTCTACATCTATTTTAGTACCAAGCACAGCATTGCTAAAATTAATTTCAGCTTTAGAATTAATATCATAGCCGTGCCTCTCAAATCTCTTGTCGCTAGCTACCATAACTTTTATATATAAATCCCCAGCCGAAGCTCCTTTTTCCCCAGCTTCTCCATGACCGCTTAAACGAATTGTTTCTCCATTATCAATTCCAGCCGGAATTTTTATTTTTAAACTAGTAGGTTCATTAACAACACCGCTTCCATGACATTTTGTACATTTTTTTGCATAAGTTTTACCTTCTCCTTGACAATCATGACAAACAGCTTCTACTTGAATATTTCCTAAAATAGTCCTCTGAACTTTTGCTACCCTACCCGATCCTCCACAAGTTTTACATGTCTCTATTTTAGTTCCCGGTTCAGCTCCGTTGCCTTTACATCTATCACATTTTACTTTTTTAGTAATTTTAATTTCTTTCTCCACTCCAAAAACAGCTTCTAAAAAATTAATTTGAATAGAAACCTGTAAATCACGCCCTCGAGAATTTCTTCTTGTACTTCTTCCTCCGCCAAAACCAAACATATCCCCAATTCCTCCAAAAATATCTCCCAGATCCTCAGCATTCATTCCTTGACCATTGGCAAAACCAGAAAAATCACGAAATCCATCAAAACCATGAAAACCACCACCAGCTTGAGCCTGCTCAAAACTAGAACCAAACTGATCATACTGCGCTCGTTTTTTATCATCCCCGATAACCTGATAAGCTTCATTAATTTCCTTAAATTTAGCTTCATTCCCTCCGACCTTATCCGGATGATGTTCATGCGCCTTTGTGCGAAAAGCCTTCTTAATCTCCTCTTTAGTAGCAGTCTTATTAACTCCTAATATATTATAATAATCTTTCCCCATGTTGCTCTACATATATAATTAAAAATAAAAAATTCTTAATTATTAATTTTTAATTATTAATTGGCTTTAAACCCAATTTCTTTTTCATTTAATTTCCCAACTTCTTTTATTTCTCCAAATTGTTCTTCGTATTTTTTTAAATTCTCCTGCATAGCTAAAATCATTCTTTTGTAATGCCCGGGAGTGCTAATAATTTTTCCACTCACTCTCCCACTTGCTCCTAATAAATTTAAAAATATCATCTGAAATTCATCTCGATTATGATTAATTTGCATGGCGTTTGCATATTCCGCACCAGGAATATTGTCCGCTATTTTAATTTCTTTTTTTTGAGGCTGTGCTTGAGCCTGATTTTTGTTGGTCATAGGATTAATTTTTAAATTTTTAAATTTTATAATTTTTAAATAAATTTTAAATCTAAATTTTTAAACTAAATAATATTATATTTTTTAGAATTTAAAAATTAATATTTATTTAAAAATTACAAAATTACAAAATTTAAAAATTACTTACAACGTTTCCTCTCCTTAAATAAGGAGAGGAAATAAATATATAAGTTCTATGTTATAAGTTGTAAATTATTTCTTATCCTCAACTTCACCTTCAACAACCTCATCGTCTTTTTTACTATCGTCTTTCTTTTTCTCACTACCATCTTCAGTCTTCTTGCCTTCTGCTCCAGCTTTTGCCTGGTCTGCTTGAGCTTGTTGTTGATACATTTCTGTCCCAATTTTTTGAGCAATTTCGTTCATAGCTTCCATTTTCTTCTTAATGTCTTCAATGTTATTACTGTCTTTAACTTTCTTTAATTCTTCTAATTTTTCTTCTAGCTGTTTTTTATCATCTTCTTTCATTTTATCACCAGACTCTTTAATTAGTTTCTCTGTGCTAAAAACCACTACATCCGCCTGATTTTTAATGTCTATTTCTTCCTTTTTCTTTTTGTCTTCATCAGCATGAGCTTCAGCATCTTTTTTCATTTTTTCAACTTCTTCTTCACTAAGACCGGAAGAAGCAGTAATAGTTATTTTTTGCTCTTTCCCAGTAGCTTTATCTTTCGCATTAACATTTAAAATCCCATTAGCATCAATATCAAAAGAAACTTCAATTTGTGGAACGCCTCTCGGAGCCGGCGGAATTCCATCTAACATAAATCTTCCTAAAGTTTTATTGTCAGTAGCTAAAGAACGCTCTCCCTGAACAATATGAATTTCCACTCCCGGCTGATTATCAGCCGCTGTTGAAAAAATCTGAGATTTGCTGGTCGGAATAGTGGTATTTCTCTCAATTAAAGGAGTAGCTACTCCGCCTAAAGTTTCAATACCTAAAGATAAAGGAGTAACATCCAAAAGCAAAACATCTTTAATGTCTCCTTGTAAAACTCCAGCCTGAACAGCAGCTCCGATAGCCACTACTTCGTCGGGATTCACTCCTAAATGTGGCTCTTTTCCAAAAAACTCTTTAACTTTTTTCTGAACTAAAGGCATTCTGGTCATCCCGCCAACCATAATCACTTCTTCTATGTCTTTAGTTTCTAGTCCGGCATCCTTTAAAGCATCTCGACACGGTTTTAAAGTTTTTTCGATTAAATCTCCGACTAGCTCTTCTAATTTAGCCCTAGTAATTTTTAAAACTAAATGTTTAGGACCATTTTCATCAGTAGTAATAAAAGGCTGATTGATTTCAGATTCCATAGTAGTGGAAAGTTCAATTTTAGCTTTTTCAGCAGCTTCTTTAATACGTTGTAATGCTAAAGTATCTTTAGATAAATCAATACCCTGATCCTTTTTAAATTCTTCAATAATCCATTTTATAATTATCTGATCAAAATCTTCTCCTCCCAGATGCGTATCCCCGTTAGTAGCTTTTACTTCTACCGTATCTTCAGAAACATCAAGAACAGAAATATCAAAAGTTCCTCCGCCTAAATCATAAACTGCAATTTGCTGTCCTTTTTTCTTTTCAAAGCCATAAGCTAGGGCCGCTGCCGTCGGCTCATTTATAATTCTTTTAACTTCAAGACCAGCAATCTTCCCAGCATCTTTAGTAGCCTGTCTTTGGGCATCATCAAAATAAGCCGGAACAGTAATAATCGCTTCGCTTATTTTCTCGCCTAATTTAGCCTCGGCATCCGCCTTTAATTTTGACAAAATCATGGCTGAAACTTCCTGAGGGCTGTGCCCTTTTCCATTCATTTTTACTTCAACCCCTTCTCTGGCTTGCTCAATTTTAAAAGGAGAATTTTTTAAATCCTGTTGGACTTCTTCATCTTTAAACTTTCGCCCAATAAGACGCTTCACAGCATAAACCGTATTTTCCGGATTAGTAACGGCCTGTCTTTTAGCGGTCTGTCCCACTAAACGCTCACCGTTTTTTGAAATTGCCACGATAGAAGGAGTTGTTCTATTTCCTTCGGCATTTTCTAAAATTTTAGGCTTTCCGCCTTCCATAATTGCCATGGCACTATTAGTAGTACCTAGGTCAATTCCTAATATTTTTCCCATATGTTTTTAATTGGAATTAAATTATTGATTAATAATTAAAATATATAAACCAATAAAATAATTTTTTTTATTAACTTATTTAAAATTTTGAATTATGAATTATATATTCATTCAAAATTATTTTATAATATCTATTTAAATTCCACGCTCTTCAACATCTCTTCAAAATCCGTTAAGGGCATCATTCCAAAATCTGAATTTATGAACCCCAAACCCTTATAAATCTCTCCTTTTAGATTGACAAGTCCGCCTACATTCTCTCCAATATTAATATACTTATCCCCTCTAGCTATAGTAAATTCGTCTTGATTAATAAAACTTTTCTTATCTACTAATAAAGCTTCTCCATCTTTCAGACCGATAATTTTAGCCGGTTGAATTTCATAATCTGTCGATTTGTCATCTCCAGATTCTTGAAAATAATATTTATTTCTCTTAGAATAATAGCCCGAAGTATCCATAAAATTTATTTCTGAACTACTAGCATCATTCTCATAATCTACGCTTATTCCACCAAAAACAAGCTTTTCATTTTCAGTAAATTCTCCCAAAAAACTAGTCCCAGTCGCTCCTTCTAAAATCGCCACTTTTACTTCTCCAAAAACAGCCGGATAATCAAAACTTATTCCAATTTCCGAATCAGAAAAATGCAGTTTAGCGCTTTTAAGCAGTTCCGCTTTCTCTTTTAATTCCTCATATTCATTTTTTAATTCATCTTTTTCTTTTTCAGTACCACTTAACTTATTTTTAATATTATTAAGCCTTTGCTCAAATTCCATTCTAGCTTCCCTCGCATCTTCACTTAATTTGTTTAGACTTTTTTCCTGTCCTTGTTGTTGCCAAACATAAATTATTCCACCAACAACTAGAGCAGTTAAAATTACTGATATCAATATAGATAAAAAACTTTTCTTTTCTTTCTTTCGGGTGATAGGAGCTGCTTTGGCAACAGTTTTAGCAGGGCTTTTTTGGGCCAATTTTGTTTTAGCGCTTGTTTTTCTTTTCACTGGAGCCTTTTTCGCTCTTGCTGGTTTTTTTTCTTTTTGTTTCTCAGTATTATTTACCGATATTTTTACACCGTCCATTTTTGTAGACATAGGTATTAGTTAATTGGTTAATTAGTTAACCCCAAAGAGAACCCTTTGGATTTAGTTAATTAAACCGTGATATAAAAACCACTTTTATTCATGACTAAGTTTAATTAACTTATTTTATTTTTTCTTTGTTTCAATTTTAATTGTTTTAGACTTAATCGCTTGCGCTTTTGGAATTGTTATTTTTAAAACTCCATCTTCAGCCACAGCTTGAGCTTTATCTCCATTAACATGCGCCGGAAGCTGGATACTTCTATAAAAACTTCCTCGTCTAATTTCTTTTCGATAATAATTTTTATCTTCTACTTCACTTTTTTTCTCGCTCTCTCCCTTAATACAAAGAGTGTCATTTTCCACAGAAACAGAAACTTTTTCTGGATCCATGCCAGCTAACTGCGCCTCTACAATAACACTATCCTTCTCTTCATACATGTCTATCTCCGGAACATACCCAGTTTGAGACCCCCTATTATTTGTGAGCATTTTTTCCATTTCTTCAAAGGGTTCAAGAAATGGAGCCCATTTAATTAAAGACATATGTTTTGGTTTAATATTTAATTTTTAAATAATAATTATTTAAAAAATTTTGAATTAAGAATTTTTAATTTTAAATGAATTTTGAATATTTAATTTTAAATGTTTAAAAATTAAATCATTCAAAATTAAATATTCAATCAAAATTCAAAATTCAAAATTCTCACACTATTTTAAAGAAACCTTCGCTGCTATAATTACTTTTCCATTCAACTTATACCCAGGTTTTATTTCTTTTTTTACTTTTTCACCTTTGCCTTCCACAGCTTCCATGGTATTTAAATCAAATTTTTTACCTTCAGTTTCTATTTCTTCTACACCTGCATTTTTTAATACTTCCTTAAACTGCTTAATTACATATTTTATTCCTTCTGCCCAAGCATTCTGATCCGTCTGTTCATTAATATGCAATAAAGAAATTTTTAGATTATCATAAATGGGTAAAATTTCATGCAATAAATTTTCATTGGCGTATTTGGCAAAATCATTTTTTTCTTCAAGACTGCGTTTCTGTAAATTCTGATAATCAGCTAGAGCTCGCTTATATCTATTTTCCATTTCATTATACTCACCTACTTTGACTGTGCTCTTTTTAGAAACTTGTTTTTTTAAATCTTTTTTATCTTTTTTCATAGCAAACTAATTATTTAACTCTCGAAATATAAATTCTATTAAAGCTATATTTTTCTCATAATCCATACGAATTGGACCAAGAATTCCAAAAATTCCAATTTTATCATCAAATCTATATTTAGCTAAAACCGTACTGGTAAAAGCTCCGAAGGGATTATCAGATCCAACAAAAGTATTTAAACCCTCCTGTACATCTTCATAAATATTGTCAATAATATCATCTAATCCATCAATAACTGATGAAATATTATATATTAATTCCAATTCAGCAAATTCTGGCTGATGAAATAAATTTGATATTCCAGTATAAAATAAATTATGTCGATGAAAAGCCCAGAAAACCGCCAAACCACTAATCTCGGAAACTAATCGAGCTACCTCTTTCAAATTTTTTTCTTCTTTAACTTTTAAAATTTTAAGCAAGTGATCACTCTCTTGTTTTTTTATTTTAAGAGGCTTAATGTTTTCTAAATAAAATTTATAAGCTAATTCAGTCGGAATTCGTCCTGCGGAAGTATGTGGTTGAGCGATATATCCTTCTTCTTCTAAAGAAGACATTTCATTTCTAGCTGTAGCCGGAGAAATATTAAGTTTATACTTTTCCACTAAAACTCCAGAGCCTACCGGAGATCCTGTCTTAATATGCTCTTTAATAATTGTATTTAATATTAGCTTTTTTCTCTCGTCCATAATTAATCTTATTTCTCACATAAACATTTTACACCTTTTAGCACTCTTGTGTCAAGAGTGCTAAAAGATGTATTACAAATTCACAAATCTCATCACAAATATCACGAATTTGAATTTAATTAATTTTATAAATTCATTTACAATTATAAATGGGTCGAAATCAATCTTCATCTACTTAACCAAAACCAAAAATTATTCTTTAATTCCTTTTCTGTTTTATACTCATTAGCATGCGACATTACGCCTAAATATGAATTCATTGATTGATTTACTTTTTCAATAGGTATTTTGTTATTTCTATACTCATTCACTTTTCCTTTAACTTTTCTAAATATTCTCTTCTTTGTTTTGTTTCTGACAAGTTGATAATGTGACAATGAAACATATCCTAAAAAATCAATTCCTTGTTTAAATTTTTTTATAATAATTTTTCTAGGATGCAGATCAAGTTTCAGTCTTTTTTTTAAATATCTATCTATTTTGGGAAGTAATTTTTCCAAGTACATAATATCATTTGACACAACCACAAAGTCATCAGTATATCTAATATAATTTTTAACTTTTAATTTATGTTTCATGAATTGATCAAATTCATTCATATAAACATTAGCAAAGAGCTGTGATGTTAGATTCCCAATAGGCATCCCCTTCTTTTGGGACATAGTTGACTTACTTGAAAAATAACTATCAATAATTTCATTTACCAGCCATAATACATTATTATCAATTATTTTTTTAGAAAATATATTTTTTAAAACAACATGGTCAACACTATCAAAAAACTTTTTTATATCACATTTAAGTACAAAACATGCTACATGCCCATTCCTGCTAACCCCTCGAAGTATCTTTCCTAAAGTCTTTACTCCCCTATGTGTACCTTTGCCTGCTCTGCATGAAAATGAATTAGCTATAAAAGTTAGCTCAAATACTGGATTAAGGGCTGTAAAAATAGAGTGGTGCAAAATACGATCACCCACGTTGGCTTTATGAATATGCCTCTGCTTAGGATCATGAACATAAAAAGAAGTATAGCCTCCATGCTTATATTTTTTTGTTTTTAATTTATTATTTAAATTAAATATATTTGATTCTAAATCCCATTTATACGCCAAAACATCGCTTTTACCAGTTTTATCTTTTTTGAATTCATCCCAGGCTAAAAATAAGTTTTCCGGTGTTATTATTTGATCAAATATATTTTTATGTATTTTCATATGCAAAAATTTGAAGTGCCAATTTTTGAATTGGCTATAGAGTTATACAAAACTCTACACATGTCACGTGGCAAAGTACCAAAACAAGATAGATTTACTATCTGGCAAAAATGCGAAAACAAAGTTATAAATATTATAGAGTCGTTGCTACTTGCTTCTCAAATACCTAAAAACCAAAAATTACTGCAACTAGATAACGCTAGCAAAGAACTAAATATTCTCAGAGTGCTAATTAGGCTGACAAAAGAAGTTAGAACAATTGATAATAAAAAATACACGCAAATTGAAAAAATCATTAATGAAATAGGTAGAATGCTCGGCGGTTGGATAAAATCAACAAAACTCTAACAACAAAGCACTATTCCCTCGGGAATAGTGCTTTGTTAATTGCAAATAAGAAAGAAGTGCCGGGAGAAGACAACACCAAGATTCGAATTCGAGTTGTCATCCGAGTTCCTGTTGACGTTCGCACCGTCGGAGTCGAAATTGCCAACGTTGACACGGTTGCCATCGGAAGTGGCCGAAATTTGCTTATGTTCCTCCTTCTTCACTGAAAATTGAGATTTACTTTCTGATATAAAAATATACCAAAATTATATTCTCTTTTTTCTGTATTTTATTTGAGAGCACCCGTCAAAGTTTCTTCGAAATTTAGGCGAGACCTCTACTAAAAATAAGCAAGAATTTCTTTCCTATTTTTACACGTATGCTGTCGCAATCTCTGTAAGATAAAACTTTTTTAAAAAAATATTTTACAAACAGCCTCACTTTTAACTTTTATCAAAAATAAGCGTAGACTACGACACTCTAACGATCCTAAAAAATAGGTGCTTTCGCGAAATAAAATTCACCACATCTATAGCAAGATGAAATAAACCTTACATATAATTTTATATAAAGCCTTGATCTTATCCACACTGCAAAAGCTGCAATCTAATTATATAATACACAAAATACATCAAACTTTCAAGCATTCAAAACTCAAAATTTCAAAAGGCTTCAAGACTTCAAAATTTTAAAAATTCCG
>CAZDHZ010000005.1:16740-21516 GCA_964505405.1 uncultured Gammaproteobacteria bacterium
AAATACTTCTTTTTCAAGATATTCAGCGATTTCAAGTGATTGTTCTAAATAATTCTTGATAGTTGAATTTGGTATTAACTCTTTTGAACTTAAAGCCCACTGTATTGTTGGCGTGTCATCAGTAAAAAAACTTTCTTTTTCTTTCCAGCCAGTAGTACTATACAAAACATCTCCTGCTCCTTTTTTTGAAAAGTCCTCCGAAAGAATTTCGTGCATTTTGAGCATAGTTAAAGACTGACCATCTTGTGTTGTATCTATTCTCAATACTAAAAATTGGTTTAATTCTTTTGCTTTTTTTAATTCTTGAACACTAAATGGAATAGGCGGAATTTCAGACTCTGGAATTTCAATACCGAAAGCTTTTTTTATCTCATTAGGGCCCATAAACTCACGCTCTCCCATAATTTCTCTAGCCCTATCTAACTGTTCACCTAATTCACCTTCTATCTTAGCAACTTTTGGTATTTCAATCTCCTCATCCAAGCCTTCAAGAAGCCAATCTGGGATATCACCTTTAACTTTTTTGATTTCGTCAATCAGTTCTTGCTTATCTTCTGTTTCTTTTTTTCTATCTAGTCCTTTTCTTTTTGATTCTGTTTTTTTCTGCGTACAAGCCACATTTCTGATTAATTCTTCAATCTTGTTTCTATCTTCATCAGTTTCCAATTTATTGGCATAATAGTATTTAAGTGCTCTTTGGAATGTTTCATTTATATCTCCATTATAAAATCTAAGTACAAAATCTCTTATTCTCTTTGGCTCCATTCTATCATCATAGGCAAATGGCTGTGGCTGGTCTTCGGCTAATTGTCTTACTTTTATCATTTCCTTAGCCGCTTTATGAAATTCTTTGTATTTTGCCGTGATTTCTTCTATTCCCTCTATTTCAGCTAATTGCTCTAGAGCCAAGGACTGTTCGGGAGTGTTTAAAAATAAATCTTTTGAAACTTTTTCTATTTTTGGAGCTAACGAAAACAAGGCATCAGTTGATATAGAGAATGTTTCATCAGGCAAATCAGTAACTTCTTTTTGATATACCCAGCGCCTTAGCTGTGCTGGGTCCAATGGTTCTCTGCCAAAATATCCCTTTCCTGGGGGATTCATTAAAGCAATAATTTTTGTTTTATCTTTGTTAACATCAACAGCTTCAGATGCGTCTTCTGACAATACAACATCACTTCCTCGCTCTAGAGCGTCCAAAACTTCATGAAGTCTTATTAATATATTTGGGGCAGCTGCATTGAGCTCGTCAAGAATAATTACTTTTGTTCTATCTTCCTCTTGTCTTAGCCCTTGTGTTACTTTCCCATCAGCAAAAATGTATTCCGGGTCGTCTGCTTTTGATTTATTGGAGTTAGGTATATATCTTCCCATTAGATCCTCGACATCTGTCGCTCCATTCAAATTTGCATAATGAGCCTCCCACCCGAGTTCTGCACACATTTTTTTTACTGTGGTAGTTTTACCTATACTTGTTCCGCCCTCAATGAGTATCGGATCACCCTGTTCAAAACTAATTGCAATTTTCTGCTGTAACTCAGCTGAAAATTTATCAGTAATATAATCCTTATATTGCTCTTTTTTCGGCACAAACTGACCTTCCCTGTTTTTAGCCTTTTCTAATTTGGCTCCCAAATATGACATACTTGTTTCGCTTTCAGCAACAGGATCCAATTCTATATCAGAAATATCTTCGGTATTAGTATTTGTATTCTTTACTTTATCCGTATTTCCGCCTCCTAAATTTTCAAATTTATTTCCAATCATATAATTAACTTTGATATGTTAACCCAGCATACGACAATAAGTCGTAGCCTTCTTCTTTTATTTTTGATAAATATTTTTTTGTGACCAAGAAAACTGTTGTATTTTTAATATAGTCAGGTATTATTATTTCGGATTTCATTGACTGTTTATTAAAAATTTCAATTTGACCAGTTGGATACTGGATTAAAAAATCATAAACACTTTTTAAATCATCACCTTCTAAAACAAGATAGTTTTTTCCTAAAGTTTTTAAATTCTCTCCCAATTGTGAAATATTATTGCTTTTAATAAAACTGGTGGAGTTTAATTCCTTTTTAAACTCTTTCAGTTCCTGCTTATTTTTAGCAATCATAAAACCAACCTCTTTTTGAGATTTGACAAAATTCAAATATTCTTGTATTTTTTTACTATTTTTAACCATCATATAATTTATATTATCAAAATTTATCAAAATGTTCAATAACCTCTTTAATAATTTGAGCTAATTTCTTACCCATCTCTTTAACTTCAATATTAGCCAAGCTATTTGGATAAAATTTTTCAACATGCTGTGTTCCCTCACCAATACCTAAACCGATCAACTTTTGTTCTGTATTTTTAAGTATTTCATCAACTTGTCTTTCTAGATCATATTCACCCCCAGAATGTTCAGGAGATTCTTCCGGCAAACCATCAGATAAAACTAATAAAAATTTCTCACTAGCTTTTTGTTTGCCCAATCTAGTACTTGCTTGATTTATTGCCCATCCATCATCATTGTAGTTTGCTCGTCCACCATCAAAATTCTCAACTTCTTCGAGCATTCCACCCATATTCGCCCTGATATCCCTAGACATGTCCGTACCAAATTCTTGGTATTCATAAAGCCTGTCATTAAAGCCTAAAATTTCTGTATTAACTGACAATCTATTTAATACTTCCGACAACACAATAACGGCTTTAAATGTTTCATTTATTTTTTCACCACGCATTGACCCAGACAAATCAACAAGTAGAGTTATAGCATAATCTTTTTCAGCTGGCATTTCTCTTTTCTGCCAGGCCTTGCTTTCCATTGCCGGTACACCCTTAGCTTTTTCCTGAATACGCCTTTTGATATCTATCCTTTTACCGCTCTTAAAACCACTTTGCCATTTTCTGGCCGCTCTTTGTACAAATATTTCTCTCAAATCACTCTCTAGCCTATCAATAACATCTAAAACTTCTCGTCTTTTCTTCTCGTAAATATTTGCATCACTACGTAGTGATTTTTCAATTTTCTCACGATATTTCTTTAATTCACCTGAATCTTCTTTCAGTTTTTCTCTTATTTCTGGCTCTGCTTCTTGAGGTTCTCCGTCTCCCTCGTCTTCACGTTTCTCAGGGTTATCAGAAAGCTTCCCTTCTAAATCTTTATTTATTTCTCCCTCAAAATCTTTTATAGCCTTCTTGGCTTTATCTTCTAAGTCTTTTTGCTTGTCATCTGGCAAGCCATCAATATATTCTTTTATCCTCTTTTTTAAATCATCAGATAGAGAATCAATATCGATCGGAACGCTAGGTCTGCTACCACCCCGACCTTCTTCAGCTGATTTTGTGTCTGATTGCTCCCCATCTACTTTATCACCATTTTCATCTTCACTTTTTTCACCACCATGACTCTCACCTTTACCGCTATCATCACCTTCCTTCTCTGCTTTGTCTAGCGCCTTGTTAATTGCCTCTTCTAATTCTTTTTGTTCATCCCCTGATAATTTATTTTTAAGATCTTCTGACATCTTAGAGCTATCATCTCCATCTTCTCGCCCTTCTCCCTTGTCCTGCTTCATATCATTCAATAATTCCTGCATTTTCTGATCTTCCTGATCTTTTTCAATCAACTTTTTAAATTCCGGCCAAATTTCTTCTAGATTTATCTCATATGATAATTTTGCATATTCTCTAATCAATTCTTCTCCGCTAATTTCTTTTCCATTGACGTCCTCTGATTCTTGACCATCTGCCATTTTCTTGCTCGGATAAGTCAACCATGAATCACGAGCTGATGCTAATGTTTTCTCCACTACCTCTCGCACGTCATCCGGCAAATCCTCACTAATTTCAAAATTCTCGCCACAAGATTCTCTAAACCATTGCTTGATATACTCAAAACCGGCTTGCATAAAACGAGGAGTATAACCCAGCTCAACTTGTGCTTTTTCTTTATGTTTTTGTTCAATATCAAAATCCTCCTCATAAGCTAATTCCATCTGCTCTCTAAATTTATGATAAGAATCTGCTACAAAATTATTATCCCTCGGATCTTCAATAGAGTTCATCATAAATGAAAAACCAGGCTGTCTCCATGTTTCCAAAGGAATAAAATCGGTTCTAGATATTCTTCTATGCCCGCCCTCATGACTAATCACGAACCGAAGATAATCCATCGGCTTTTCAAGGAGATCAATCGGATCAATCCTAATAACATTATTTTTAAAATCCCAATGCCAGCCCTGCCCTGGCTTATTAAATTCAACCGGAATCTCAAAATCCTTACCAATAAAAAAAGCCAAAGAAGACAAAATCTTCCTCTTTTTTTCGAGTTTCTGTCGCTGTTCCAAAGAAAAATGCGACAAGACCTCATTATTAACCCCCTGTTTTTCTTTTATATTTCCTAAAATTAGCTCTTTAAACATTTCTATAGATTATATTTTAAGAAGGATTAATATTTACAAATATAAATATTTTAATTATTAAAATCAGAAAATTCCTTTAAAGTTTTAAGCGTTGCCTGAACGCTGGCATTTCCCGTATTTAATAATTTTACATTTTTATAATCGTGAACTATTTTAGTCAAAACTTCATCAGCCCAAGACGGCGCCATAACTTTTACTCCGTTAAAATCAATTTCAATTTTTTCTTCATTAGCAAGACCTTTTAACAAATACGCTTTCATTGCTAAATAAGCCTCCCGGCCGGACGGCCTGGAAATTAATATTTCTCCAAATTTTTTTAATTCTATCTTCATATTTTTATAAGCTAAATTTTTAA
>CAZDHZ010000005.1:21616-31731 GCA_964505405.1 uncultured Gammaproteobacteria bacterium
AACTCCTTGATTATAAATTAATTATTGCGATACAGCCTTGATAAGTTTCTATAATTTCTTCAATTTTTTCAATCTTATTTAACTCCACTTTTGCTTTTCCAGAAATAAATTTAAGATGCATACCTCTATCTTTAATATTAGATTTTACAAATTTAAGTCCATTTCCTCTGGACTCAGAAGCACGACCTGAAATTCTTTCATTAAAAGCAACTTTCAAAGCTTCAATATCATTTTTAATTTCTGGTTTTACTTTTTTAAGAGTACTATATACTCCTTGCCCGGCGTCTGCTAGCACAACTTTAAACTTATTGTTATCAAATGAGTAAGCAAAAAAAATTCCCATTTCACCAACCCAAGAACCAATATTATGATCAAAAGAATTATTGCCAATTTCTCCAGTAATCGCTGAAATTATGTATATATCATCTTCCTTTAAATTATCTTTTGCAAGCAAAAAGGAAATCATTTTATCAAGTCTAGCTTGAAAAATATCTCTGGTTCCGCAGTAATATTCACTATTTTTATCAATTTTTTCACTTACAAAAAATTTAAATGCTAATTTTTCTACATCTATATTCATATTCTTAATGTATCATGAGAACCAATACTTTTCAAGCGTTTGAATCTACTGAAAATATTTTAAAATCAGTTTATTTCGCTATCCCTTTTATGCTCCCCAAAATACCACTCCAAAAATTCCTTAGCGATTGGGACAGCAACGCTAGATCCCTCTCCTCCTTCTTCAACTAAAATAGCGAAGGCTAGTTCTGGATTTTCATAAGGGGCAAAACCGGAAAACCAAGCATGATTTTCTTTTGTGCTGGACCACTGGGCTGTCCCGGTTTTTCCAGCCACCGTTGCTGGAACGGAATTAAGACTTCTGGCTGAACCGGAAGTAATCGTCTGGCGCATGCCCTCCCGAACTACATGTATATTATAAGAATCTATAAAATCTTTTCTAATCGGATCATTTTGAGATTCTCTAATTATTTGATCGTCGCTTGATAATATTTGTCTAACAAAATGAGGACGATAAAGAGCCCCTCCGTTAGCAAAAACACTCGTAAAAACAGCAACCTGCAAAGGAGTAACTAATAAATCTCCCTGTCCGATAGCTAGATGATAAGTATCTCCCACATACCATCGCTCACCTCGTTCTTCTTCTTTCCACTCTCTGCTAGGTAAAAATCCGTCCGCCTCTCCGGCTAAATCAATTCCCAGTTGCGAGCCCAAACCAAAAAGTTTTCCATATTGAACAATTCTATCAACACCAAGACCGCGAAAATCATCATAACCGCCTCCAATATAATAAAAAAAGGTATTTACAGAATTAGAAATAGCTTTGCGCACATTCGTTCTACCATGTCCTCCGGCCTTCCAATCGGGAAAAAACCATTCTCCGATTCTAAGTCCTCCCGTACTTAAAAAAGAAGTATTTTCAGTAATTATTCCCTCCTGTAAAGCGGCGGCGGCCATCAACGGTTTTATTGTAGAACCCGAGGGATATTCTCCACTAATAGCCCGATTAAACAAAGGATAATCAGGATGGTTTATTAAAGCACTATATTCCTCCTGACTTATACCTCTTGCAAAAGCATTATTATTATAAGCCGGTAAACTTACCATGGCTAAAATTTCTCCGTTATTTGGATCAAGAACAACAGCGGAAGCTCTTGTTAATTTTAAATTCTCCAAAGTTTTTGTTAAAATTTCTTCCAGTTTTAATTGTTGCTCAATGTCTAAGGACAAAACTAAATTATGCCCATCTTTCGGCTCAACTTGTCCTAATATTTTTTTCTCTTTACCCAAAGCATCAACCTCAATCTGCTTTTTCCCGCTTTGACCCTTAAGCTCATTTTCCCAAAAATATTCAATCCCCATTTTACCAATATAATCTATGGGCAAATATTCATCTCCGAACTTATCAAGCTCGTCTTGATTAATTTTCCCAGTATAGCCCATAATATGAGACATAGATAAATAATACTTTTCTTGTTCGGTACTAGGAAGACCATAAATAAGATATTCCCGATTAGACCTATTAGAAATTACAAAACCCGGCCAAAAATCAACTTTAAGATAAAGAGACATAGCTTTTTCATATTCTATATTATCCTCAATAAACAAAGGTTGAAAAGCTTCTAAAGAATTCTTATTAATTTTATTAAGTTTTTCATGAATTTTTTCTAAACTTTCATGACCCAAAATTTCTTCCAAACCTTCAAATATTTTATTTAATTTTCCTTCCTCAGGAAGATCAGCTGGAATTAAATAAAGCATAAAATTTGCTTTGTTCCTTACTAGGGGCCTTAATTTTTGATCATAAATAACTCCTCTTCTCGCCTCTATCCGGCTAATTCTAATTCTATTCCCCTCAGCCATCTTACTATAATAATCTCCTTTATAAATTTGCAAATAAGCCGTTTTAGCTAATAAAATAAATAATGAAAAAGATAAAATAATTATAATCAAAATAATATATTTAAAATTAAAATTATGCCCCATTGTTTCCTGCGGTTTAGAGTCGGCAATAAAAGCATCCTCAGACCACTTAGAGCGATAAGAGCTTTTTAAATCAGAATTCTTATAACGATCCGTTAAAATAGCAAAAGGATCCTTGGGTCTTATATTTGAGTTTGTCTTTTTATGCTGCATAGTCACCAGTTACAAATTACAAATTCACAAATTTAATCACAAATATCACAAATTGGAATAAAATAATAAATCTATAAATTCTATTTTTAAAATTTTTTATCTTTTATTTGTCATCTCGACCGGAGCGAAGCGGAGTGGAGAGATCTATAATATTATATTTATAGCAATAAATATTTAAATTAGTATTCGTGAATTTGTGATTAAATTTGTGAATTTGTAATCAGTAAATTTGTAATCAATAACTATCTTTTTTTCCTAAGTAAAAATACTGGTTTAAAATTTGATCCTATAAAACTTATAATATAAAATCCGATAGCAACCGCCAAAATATTTATACCCAGACTTATTAACTCTTTCTTGAAAAACAAAAAATTAAAAGTGTAGGCCACATTATTTTTTAAAATAAAACTTAAAACGAAATTATAAAAATACCAGATAATTTTGAAAATCAAATTGCCAAAAAATATCAAAGCTAAATAAGAATAAAGAGAACGATTAGTAAAAAAATTTTTCAAAAGAAAGTTCATTAGAAAAAGAGAAATAAGCAAACTAAATAGATAATTTCCCGGAATGTTAAAATAATATAAATCCATTAAAAATCCAGCCGTAAACGCCCAAATAAAAGGTATTTTAAAAGTTTTTGTTTCCAGTAAAAAAACAAGAAAAATTAAAATTAAATTTAATGAATTCAAATACAAAGGAAGACCAGAAATAAAGCCAAGCTGTAATAAAAACACGCAAAAAATTAAAAATAAATTAAGAGCTATTCTAGCATACATATAAATTTTTATTCTAAATCATTTTGAAAAGTGGGAACAACGACAGAAACAATTGATATATTATTTAAATCTCCCAAAGGATCAACAAAAGCAGACTGCCAAAGTTCATTACTTTCTTTATTTATTTTAAATATTTTTCCAATTTGAAGACCTTGGGGAATAAAAGCTTCCAAACCCGAACTAAGCACCAAATCTCCAATTTTTAAATTAAGCGACTGAGGGATAAAATCCATCTTAATACTTAAACCCAATTCTCCTTGAGTAATCCCCTTGGTTCTTTCTTCATTTAAAATAGAAGCCGCTAACTTACATTCTTTACTATTAATCAAAAAAACTTTAGAGTTCTTTTCCTTCACTTCAGCTATTTTCCCTATTATATTTCCTTTACTATCAATGACTGCCAAACCGGACCTTAAGCCGTCACTTTTACCTCTGTCAATTATCAAAAATTCTTCTTGGCTGGAAATATTTCCTATTTCTCCGCGAGAGATAACCTCGCTCATCACATATTTATAATTATTCCTGGTTAAAAATCCTAAATAGTCCCGTAAAATTTTGTTTTCTTCTTCTAAACTATTTAGTTTTATATTTTCTTGTCTTAACTTTACTAATTCCTCTTCTTGCTTTATATTTTCTTGCCTTAAATCTATTTTATCGCTTTGTCTATCATAGACATCACGCAAATTCAAAGAAATAGAATGGAAACTTTTCAAAAGAGGATTTGTAAAAGAAATAATTAATTTTTCAAATGGTTTTAATAATCCAAACAAATATAAAAAAACAAGCAGTCCGATAACTGCCGAATATTTTACTATTCTTTTTTTAGAAAAGCTTTTCATAGTTCAAAATAAGAATAAAAAGAAAAATAAGAGAAATAAGAGAAATAAGAACTTAACCCCTAGCGCCCCAATCCTGACTCAGAACAATTTCTATCTTGCCTAAAATCTAACACTCTAGCCCCCCTATAATCTATCACTTAAATCAAAATCCTTCAGGTCCGGGAGACAAAACTTTTTCTAAAAGTTCATGATCTTCAAGTAGAATCCCAGTTCCACGCACCACGCAAGTTAAAGGATCATCTGCAACACGTACTGGAATTTTTGTAGCTTGCGCAATTTCTTTATCTAGACCTCTTAACATAGCCCCTCCTCCAGCTAAAACTATTCCATATTCATAAATATCTGAGACTAACTCCGGCGGAGTAGTTTCTAAAGTAATTTTAATATTATCTATAATTAAATTAATAGTTTTAGCCATAGCTTCTCGCACCTGACTATCATTAATTTTTACAGCTCGAGGAAGCCCATTAATTAAATCTCTTCCGCGCACTTCCATTTCTATTGCTTCTTTTAAAGAAGTAGCCGACCCTATTTTAACTTTTATATCTTCAGCTACTTGTTCACCAATTAAAATATTAAATTCTTCTCGAATATACTGAATAATATTATTGTCCAGCTCATTTCCGGCCTGACGCAAAGATTTCCAAGTTACCACTCCACCTAAAGAAATTACAGCTATTTCGGTCGTTCCTCCCCCAATGTCCACTATCATATTAGCGGTCGGTTCAGCGACTGGAAGCCTAGCCCCAACCGCGGCAGCCATAGATTCTTCAATTAAAAAAACCTGTCTAGCTCCAGCAGACTTAGCAGCATCCTCTACTGCCTTTTTTTCAACTTCAGTCACATCTAGCGGTATCCCAATTACAACTCGCGGACGCGGAATTAAGGTAAAGCTTTCGCTGTGGACTTTATCAATAAAATATTTAAGCATTTTTTCGGTAACTTCAAAATCAGAAATAACCCCATCTATCAAAGGTTTAATTGCTTCTATATGTCCTGGGGTTTTCCCCACCATCTTCTGTGCTTCTTCTCCCACAGCTAAAATCTCCTCCGTGCGTGTATTTACAGCCACAACTGAAGGCTCCTGAATTACAATTCCTTTATCCGCAGTATAAACAAGAGTATTTTTTGTTCCCAAGTCAATACCTAAATCTTTACTAAATTTTCCTAATAGTTTGTTGAACATTGTGTAAATAATTTTTGAATTTTATAATTTTATAATTTTTAAATAAATAAAAATTTTTAATGTTTAAAAATTAAGATTTAAAATTTATTTTAAAAATTCAAAAATTCAAAAATTCAAAAATTATTTCAAAACCCCAAGCAACTCATCAAGCTTCACCATCTCAATTTCATCGCCACCCCTTTTCTTCAACTCCACAGAACCATCAGCTAAAGTTTTTTTGCTTACCACAATTCTATATGGAATTCCTATTAAATCTGCATCAGCAAATTTTTCTCCAGCACTAATTTCACGATCATCATATAAAACTTCTATATTATTTTTAATAAGATTATTATAAATTTCTTCAGATTCTTCATTCTGTTTTAATGACAATAAATGTACTTTAAACGGAGCAATAGATTCCGGCCAAATAATACCTTTTTCGTCATTAAAAATCTCAGCAACAAGCCCCATAAGCCGAGAAATACCTAATCCATACGAACCCATATAAACAAACTGTTCCTCGCCTTTTTCATCAAGATATTTTAAATTAAAAGCTTTAGAAAATTTGTATCCTAAGGAAAATATATTTCCGACTTCAATTGCTTTCTTCTCAATTAAATCTTCTTTTTTCAAGCTAAGATCTTTTAATACCTCATCATTATAAACTTCCTTATTGACAGCAATACCTTTTTCTTCACTAATATAAATAGTATCCTCTCCAGCATCCGAAACAGCCTGAAATTCATGAGAGTATTTAGAGAAAGTCCCACCACTAGCAAATGTTAAAAAAGTATTATCTTTTAACCCAGCACGATTAAAAACATTTTTATAAGCTATTTTAGCTTTTTCATAATAAACATTATGTTCTCTCTCGTCTCTTGAAAAAGAGTATAAAGCCTTCCAAAAAAACTCTCGGCCACGCATAAGGCCTGATTTAGCACGAACTTCATTGCGAAACATTGTCCTAATATCATATGGATAAACAGGTAAATCTTTATAAGAAGAAATAAAATTTGTCATCATGCTAGATATTGATTCTTCATGAGTAAAAGCCAATCCAACTTCAGTATTATTTTTTAATTTAGACTTAAACCAATTATCAACTACATTATCGTCCCAACGATCAGTTTTTTCCCAAGTTTCTTTTTTCTGCAAGGCAGATGATTGCATTTCTATGCCACCAGTCTTGTTCATTTCATCTCTTACAATGTCTGCTATTTTATCTATAACTTTAAGACCTAGAGGTAAAAAAGTATAAACTCCGGCCATTTCTTTATAAATAAAACCAGCCCTAATTAAAAGCTGAGCATTAAGAGAAACTTCATCAGAGGGCGCATGCTTTTGAGTTTTGGTAAATAATTGTGATTGTTTCATATATTTAATATAGAAGATGTATAAAAAATGTATACACTTGTTTTTACTCTTATTATACTACCCTAAAAGAGGGTGTTTTGTCAAAAAAATAAAGAGGGAAAACAGCTTTAATTTTTAAATTTTTAATTTTGTAATTTTTAAATAAATATTAATTTCTAATTTTAAAAATTAAAATTTAGAAATTATTTATAAAATTATAAAATTATAAAATTTAAAAATTAAAGCTATCTTCTCCTCTAAAATTCTATAAAATCCCAAAAAATATTATTTTTTTCCTATCTTCTCCCACAATACCAATATCGGACTAGCTAAAAATATAGATGAATATGTTCCAACAAAAACACCGACAGATAAAGCTAAAATGAAATCTTTAATAGTCCCACCCCCAAAAAATAAAATGGATAACAATACGATCAAAGTTGTTACAGATGTATTTATAGACCGAGTAATACTTTGATTCACAGAAATATTAATAGTCTCTTCAAAATCATTATCACTTTTAGGAAGATTTTCTCTAATTCTATCAAAGACTACAATGGTATCATTAACACTATATCCTAAAACTGTTAAAATTGCAGCTATAAAAGCAGCATTAATTTCAACTCCAAAAAATCTTCCCAATATGGCAAATACACCAAGAGTAATTAAAACATCATGAAATAAAGCGATATTAGCAACAATCCCATACTTCCATGATTCTATCGGTTTAGATACTTTTCGAAAAGCCCAAGCAACATAAACCACAATAGCAATTAAAACAATGATAATAGCTAACAAAGATTTTCTTTTTAACTCTGCGCCAATAGTCGGTCCGACTGAATCATAACGTAATTCTTCAAAGTTATTTTTTGTTTCTATAGAAACTTCACTGACTACTTCTTCTGAGCTTGTAGCCTTGTTTTCTTCTTCTCCGGTAGAATCTGAAACATCTTCAGAAACAAGCTTATGAAGACGACTTACAATTTCCTGATGTTTTTCTTCACTAGTATTCTGAAATCTTAAGATTAAGGCATCATCATCAACTGGCTGAACCATCAAAGATCCTAAATCCAAATCATTTAGTGCATTCTGTACATCACTTACCGCCGGACGATTATTCGCAAATTTGAGTTCTAATAAACTTCCTCCGCTAAAATCAATCCCATAATTTAAGCCCCAAATAGCTAAAAAAACAATAGATAAAACTACCAAAATACTTGATATTGTTAAAAAAATGTTTCTTTTTTGAATAATTTGATACATGTGTTAGTGATTAGTTAACCCCAAAGGGGACCCTTTGGGTTTAATTAATTAAGAATTAATTAAGAATTTTTTGATTTTATTCCTAAAAGCCATGGTTTCTTTTCTAGCCATTCCCCACTGATAATTCGTAAAAAATTTTTGGTAACATAAATAGCGGAAAGCATAGATATTAAAATACCAATAAGTAAAGTTAAAGCGAATCCTTTTACAATACTTGTAGAAAACCATAATAAAATTAAAGAAGTTATAATTGTAGAAACATTTCCATCTCTAATTGACGGCCAAGCTCTCTCAAAAGAATTTTCTATAGCAACAGACAAAGGACGTCCTTCTTTTAATTCTTCTTTTAAGCGCTCAAAAATAAGAACGTTAGCATCAACCGCCATACCAATAGACAAGATAAATCCGGCAAGACCAGAAAGAGAAAGTGTTACTGGCAATAGCTTAAATATAGCCAATATAGCTATGCCATAAATTCCCAAAGATAAAACAGCAACAATCCCCGGCAAACGATAATAAAAAATCATGAATAAAGCTACTAGTAAAAGTCCAGCAATCCCCGCCTTTAAACTTGCTATTAATGAAACATGGCCTAAGCTTGCTCCTACAGTCTGTTGGCTAATTAAATTAATTGGAACAGGTAAAGCTCCAGCGTTAAGCCTTTGAGATAAAGTTTTTGCTTCGGGTACACTAAAATGACCATTAATAACCGCTCTTCCTCCGGTAATTTTTTCATTTACATTCGGCTGACTGATAATAGTTCCGTCTAGAAATATAGCCACCGGAGCACCTACATTTCTTCCTGTAATATCAGCAAACATATCAGAACCCTCTCCGTCAAATTCAAGACTTACTTCTGGAGTTCCGTCATTAGGATTAAATTGAACACTAGACCGCTTTAAATTTTTTCCAGTCAACTCTGTATTTTTCCATTCTTTCTCTTCTCCAATAATATCTTTCTCACTTATTTTCGCAATAAAAATACGACTCACCTTGTATTCTTCTTGAGTTTTTTCATCTTCTTTATAAATTAAATGATAGCCAAACTGAGTTTCAACTACATAAGAAATTGTTCCTACTTCCTGCGGGAAAACCGTATCCTCAAAAGGCTTTACCATTTGCCCCTTGGAAAACCATCCCAATTCTCCTTTTCTCTCAGCTCCTCCAGGCTCAGTAGTATATTCCTCAACCAAAGAAGCAAAATTATTTGGATTAGCTTTAGATTTAATCTCTTTTATTTTAGTGTAAGCTTCTTCTTTTGTAAGACCACTATTACATCCCTCAATTCCTTCAAAACACAAAAGTAAATGTGAGGCTTTCACCTCTTTTTCCACTTCTTTTTCATCAAAGGGATTTGTCTTATCTCTTTTATCTTCCAACTTAAACAAGAAAAAACCCTGTTCATTTATCTCTAAATCTTTACTAGATTCACCAACTTTAAAATCCTGGACCATCCGCACTTCATAAGGATGATCAGTAGAAGTAATCCATCCTAAATCTCCGCCATTATCTTTATTATTAGTATCATCGCTATATTCCTTAGCTAAAGCAGCGAAATCTCCTCCGGAAATAAGTTTCCCCAAAACATCTTCGGCTTTTTTGTTCGCTTCCAAATTATGTTCATTCATGGCCTTCTTCTCTTCTTCACTTAATTCTCTCTTTTCTTGAGCCTGTTCTTTAAACTCCAATAAAGGAGTTTCCCCGATCATATTAATCGCTTCATTAACATCACTCACTCCAGCTAATTCCACTACTAATCTATTTTCTCCACCTGAATTGCTAGTTTGAACTAGAGGCTCACTTACTCCAAAAACATTAACTCTTCTTTCAATCACATCCCGAACTCCCTCTAAAGCACTAAGCTCATCTTTAGTCGGAACTTCCGAAGTATCAACATGATAAACAAGATGCGTTCCACCCTGTAAATCCAAACCCATCCTAAAAGGAATTTCCTTCATGTGAGGCAATTTTACAACATCACCACTTTTATAAGCTAAATAGTCTACACCCCTGTTATAATAAGAACCAGCGTCAACTAAGGCAAAAATGAAAACAAAC
>CAZDHZ010000006.1:0-31136 GCA_964505405.1 uncultured Gammaproteobacteria bacterium
GGACTAAGTTTGTGGGAAAGTAGGTTAGGGATTGGTTTATTTGTTGGTTGGTTAACTAAATATAATCATTGTTGAATTTGTACTAAATATTTTCAAAGGGGGTGTCCAACACCCTATAGGGTGTTGGACACCACAAAGAAATAATAGAATTTGAATATTACAATATAAATATGAAAATTGATTTTGTTAAAAAAATATTGATGGTATCTTTTATGCTATTGCTGTTTTTTAATATTTTTAGCTTGCCGGTCTCAGCGGGAATTAAATTTACACCTCAAATAGCAATTGGAAGTTTTGTGGGAGATATGGAAATAGATAGTGATTCAATCGGTAAATATATTATGGAGGTTTATAAATATTTAATTGGAATAGTGGGAATTTTAGCTACTGTGGTGATGATGATTGGCGGAGTGATTTGGATTACATCCGGAGGAAATGCCTCTTTGGTTGGAAACGCTAAAGCCTGGATTAGCGGGGCTTTGATGGGATTGGTTTTAGCTTTATCCTCTTATACACTGCTTCATACCATAAATCCGGATTTGGTTTCTATAAAAAATTTGGATATTAAATCAGTAAAAGGCATAGAACATGGAGTTTCTGGAGATTGGTCTGGAACAGAAAACTATATTTGTTGTCAAAAATCATGGCTTGAAGGAACAGAATATCAATACGAATGTATCGACAGATTAGAATCAGAAGGATGTCCCGAAAACAATTTAAGTTTTTCGACATGGACACATAAAAATGGCTTTTGTGATCCATTTTCAGGAAAATGTAGCCAACATTAATCTATAAATTATTCAAAAATGAAAAAATATTATTTACAATTTATTTTAATAGCTATATTTTTTTGTACTATACTATTTATTCCTGTAACCCGTATTAAAGCTGATGCCGCCATTAAACTGCCTGATCCTCAAATTAAAATTTCTGATGAATTAACTGAAAAACTTACTAAGAAACCAACTTATAACTCTAAAACTAAAAAATGGGAAAATAGATGGATTGCAGATTATATTGAAGCTGTTTATAAATACTTAATTGGAATAGTAGGAATTTTAGCTACCGTAGTTATGATGATTGGTGGAGTTATTTGGATAACTGCCGGAGGAAACGCTTCACGAATTGGAGAAGCTAAGGCTTGGATTGGGGGAGCTTTGATGGGTTTAGTTTTGGCTTTATCATCTTATACAATTCTTTATCAGATTAATGACGAGACGGTTAAGATGAAACCGATTAGTTACACTCAGATTACACCATATATTGCGCCTACATCAGAATCAGAGTGCCATGCTCAAGGAGGAAAAGTAATAGGTATTGTAAATCAAGGGAATCAACATACAGCTAGTCAAAGATGTTACGATCAATGTAACGGTATGTACGATAAATTAACACCTTATGATGATAAATATTGTTGTATTTGTGAATTAATTAATACAAATAGTTCTGGTTGCTGCGCTTATTTTGGACCAACACCATCGGATTGTGACGGTCCATATAAAAAAACAAGAAGTGATTGTAAATCTGGCCTTACAGCACCTAGCACGTCAGCTGGATTCATTGAGACAACCAATATATGCCCGCCATGTAACATAAATAATTATCCGGGAATCTAAATATATGCCCCATTTTACTAAATACGCAGAAAAAAAGTTTGAAATCTTGAATGAGCACAAGGTATTTTTTACGCGGGAGCAGATTGAGGGGGTTGTTTTAAATTCAGATGAAGTTAATAAAAAGGGTAAATATTATTTTGCGGTAAAAGACAAGGTTTGCGTTGTTTTTCAAAAAGTTGGTGGGATTAAAAGGGTTGTTAGTTTTTACCCCATAAAATAAAATTTCTAAATTAGAAATTATAAGTTCTAATTAGATATTATGATTTAGAAATTAGAAATTATTAAAAAAATGCACTACGATGAAGAGTCTAATTTAATGTCTTTTGAAGTAGCTAAGGGAAAAATTTCTTATGCTAAGGATTTTGGGAATGTTATTATTCATTTTTCTAAGGCGCATAAGCCAATTTTGATTGAAATTCTAGACGCTTCTAAATTCATGGGACAGTTTGAGCAGATTAAGAATTTGAAAAAAATTAAGGGGGTTGGGGATATTTTACCAGCAAGTGGTTAACAATAAATAAATTATTAAAAATACTTTAAATTTCTAAGTATCTAAATTATAAATTACAAAACATTCTTTAGACTAATATTATAATTTATAATTTAGATACTTAGAAATTTTAATAAAAGATTATGCCAACTAATACAACGAAAACAACAACACGCCGTAAGGCTACTCAAGAAATGCTCTCCCCGGGTCACCGCGCTTGCGCCGGATGTGGACAGATGGTCGCAGCCCGAACCGTAGTTAACGCTTTAGGACCCGACACTATTATTGCTAATTCTACCGGATGTTTAGAAGTTACTACCTCGCCTTATCCGATGAGTTCCTGGCGAATGCCCTGGATTCATAGCGTTTTTGAAAATTCAGCAGCTATTGCTTCCGGGATTTTAGCTGGATTAAAACAAAAAGGCTTAGATAAAAAAATAAAAGTTGTAGCTCAGGGCGGAGATGGTGGAACTTTTGATATCGGTTTCGGATTAATTTCCGGAATGTGGGAAAGAAATGAAAATATCCTTTTTGTCTGCTATGATAACGAAGCTTATTCTAATACCGGAATGCAAGCGAGTGGAGCCACTCCCTGGGGGTCTAGTACAACCACTACTCCAGCGGGAGATGGACCAACTATAGATGCAATCGGCTCTCATCAACATAAAAAAAATATGGTAGATATTGCCTTAGCTCATAGAGTTAAATATGTCGCTCAATCTACGGCCGGATATATTGAAGATATTGAAGCTAAGGTTAAAAAGGCTGTAGAAATTGAAGGACCAGCTTATATTCAGATTCTTACGCCCTGTATTCCTGGATGGAAAATTCAGCCAGACGAAGCTATGAAAGTCGGGCGTTTAGCGGCTCAGAGCGGACTTTATCCCCTCTTAGAATATGAAAATGGAGTATTAACAAAAGTTTTAAAAACTCCCACAGAAAGGCCTTCGGCAGAAGAATATTTAAAACTTCAAGGACGCTTTGCCCATCTTTTTAAAACTGAGCAAGGTAAGGAACAATTAAAATTAATCCAACAAATTGCGGATGCTAATATTGAGAGGTATGGGCTTTAGAATTTTAAATTTAAGATTTTAGATTGAAGATTAGCACCCCCACCTTGTCATTCCCGGCGAGCAAAGCGAGGGAAGGGAATCTCGGGAGAAGCATTATAGAAAAATATATACAAAAGAATTAAAAGGAAATAAAATAACAAAATACCACCGAAAAATCGGTGGTATTTTGTTTTGATAATATTTTTTATTTTTTAAATCTATGAAGGTAAAATTTATTTTTATACTTCTCCCGGGATTCCCTTCCCTCGCTTTGCTCGCCGGGAATGACAAGGGGGGTTATCTATACGTTCCACGTTATGCGTTATGCGTTATACAATCTTAATATTTCTTCCTCTCTCTCCGACTACTATATCCAGTTCCAGCCGGAATTAGACGTCCGATAATCATATTTTCTTTTAGGCCTTCTAGATAATCTATTTTCCCGCTAACCGAGGCTTCAATTAATACACGAGCAGTTTCTTGAAAAGAAGCAGCAGATAAAAAACTATCTGTTGTTAAAGAAGCTTTGGTAATTCCGAGTAAAAGATGTTCTGTTTTTGCTTTTTTACCGCTGGCTTTTTCGGAACGAGCTACAACAGATTCCTCCACTATTTCACCCGGTAAAAGATCAGTTCCTCCGGAATCAATGACAAAGTTTCTGGAGAACATTTGTTTAGCTATAATTTCCACATGCTTATCATTAAGAGGCTGACCCTGAGAAGAATAAACATCCTGAATTTCTTTAATAATATATTTTTGAGCACTTAATTTGTCTTTCAGGGCATAAAGTTGATGGAGATCAAGGCTTCCATCAGTTAATTGATCACCCACTTTTACCTTATCACCTTCTTTCACAATAATACCTACACCTTTTGGAACTATAAATTCTTTAATTTTTGAAGCTTCATGTTCTACTTTTATAATCTTTTTATCAATTTTTACTTTCCCTCCTTTTTCCGCCTTTACTTTAATGCCATAAACGCTAAATAATGCGTTTCCAGATTTTATTTCTTCTCCATCTTTTACTAAAATCTTTAAATCAATTTTAACACCTTTTTTATTTTTCTTAACCCCTACTCCGATTTCTTTAGTCATTTCCGTAATACTATATTTATCATTTTCTACGCCTTGGTATTTAATTTTTAAAAGCTTAACCTGCGGATTCGTAACTGTAATACGTCCTCTTTCATCTTCAATTTCCCTTTGAGCGCTTTCAATTGAAATTTTTCCTTCCACATCAGCTATAAAGGCTTTCCTTTTTGGGGAACGAGCCTCAAAAATTTCTTCTACCCGAGGAAGACCCTGGGTAATATCCTCAACTCCGGCAATACCCCCAGTATGAAAAGTTCTCATAGTAAGCTGAGTTCCTGGTTCCCCAATAGACTGAGCTGCGATTGTTCCAGCAGCCGTTCCTTTTTCCACTAATTTATTATGACCCAAATCCCATCCATAACATTTAGCACAAATTCCTCGATGCATCTTACAACTTAAGACAGAACGAATATGAGCTTCTTCAATATCTTCTTTCTCAATTTTATCCTGCATATCCTCATCAACCAACTCACCGGCCTTAATTAAAACTTTTCCTTTCGCATTTTTTAAATCAGAAATTAAAAATCTTCCTAAAATTCTCTTGGCTATACTCACTCCCATGTCTTCACTTTCCTTTTTGGTAATAATAAGCCCCTTAGTATCTCCACAATCATCTTCGGAAACAATAACATCATGAGAAACATCTACTAAACGACGAGTTAGATATCCAGCGTTAGCAGTTCTTAAGGCCGTATCAGACAAACCTTTACGCACACCATGAGTGGAAATAAAATATTCTAAAACTCCAAAACCTCTTTTAAAATTTCCTCGCACCGGCAACTCAATAATATCTCCGGAAGGGGAAGTTACTAAACCTTTCATACCTAAAATCTGCGTAAGCTGTGCCCAAGATCCACGAGCACCAGATTCAATCATAGAATAAACCGGTCCCCCTTTCGGAAGTCCCTTTTTACAAATATCTGTAACCTGATCTTTAGCACCAGTCCAGAGCTCGATAATTTTAGCATATCTCTCCGAATCAGTAAGCAAACCTTCTTCATACTGCTCTTGAATTTTATCTACATGAACTTGAGTTTCTTGAATTAAAACATCTTTTTCTTGAAGACCCGGAAGATCTTCCATACTCCATGATAATCCACTATTAGTAATAAATTCAAAAGCTTTATTTTTTAATTTATCTAAAAATTCCGCAGTCTGATCATTTCCATAGTAACGATAGCAAAGCTTTACTAATTTTTTAAGCATACCTTTATCTATAACCTTGTTCACATATCTTAATTTAGCCGGTAAAATATCATTAAAAGCAATACGCCCCACAGTCGTTTTAATCAAGTCTTTTTTATCTATTCTGACCATAATTGGCTCTTGCAAAGATAAATTATTTAATTCATAAGCAAGACTAGCTTCTTCTTCAGAAGAAAAATATTTTAAATCTTTTTCTTCTTTCCCTGCGTCTCTCATCTCGGTAATATAAAATGATCCCCAAACAATATCCTGGCTCGGTGCTACTACCGGATCACCCGTAGCCGGCTTCAATAAATTTTTAGAACTAAGCATAATAGTAGCCGCTTCGTGCACCGCTTCTTTAGTTAAAGGTACATGCACAGCCATCTGATCTCCGTCAAAATCAGCGTTAAAAGCCCCGCAAACTAAAGGATGAATCTGAATAGCCTTTCCTTCAATTAAAATGGGTTTAAAAGCTTGAATTCCAAGACGATGCAAAGTCGGCGCACGATTTAACATTACATAAGCTTTTTCAATAATTTCTTCTAAAATATCCCAAACATCTTCCGATCCAGCTTCAATATAACGAGAAGCGCTTCTCACATTATGTACAATTTCCCTTGCAATTAATTTAGAAATAATAAAAGGTTTAAAAAGTTCTATGGCCATAATTTTTGGCAATCCACATTGATCAAGCTTTAGAGCGGGGTTAACCACAATAACACTACGACCAGAATAATCAATTCTTTTTCCAAGTAAATTCTGACGAAAACGACCTTGTTTTCCTTTTAATGAATCAGCTAAAGACTTAAGCATTCTTTTTTGCCCGGTGGAAGCGACTACGGTTTTCCCATGACGAGCGGAATTATCAATTAAAGCGTCCACAGCTTCTTGCAACATTCTCTTTTCATTACGACAAATAACTTCTGGAGCATTAAGCTCAATTAATTGCTTTAAACGATTATTTCTATTAATAACCCGACGATATAGGTCATTTAAATCACTAGTAGCAAATCTTCCACCATCTAAAGCCACCATTGGACGTAAATCCGGAGGAATAACCGGAACCGTAGTTAAAATCATCCATTCCGGACGAATATCATTTACTAAAAGATTTTTTATAAGCTTAAGCCTTTTGGTAATTCTTTCTTTTTTAGAATCAATAACAACTAAAAGGTCTTCTTCTAGGGCTTTGATTGTTTCCTTTAAATCAATCCTTTCCAAAAGCTTACGCACCGCCTCCGCTCCAATTCCAGCTTCGAAAATATGACCATATTTTAAACTCAAATTTTGATAAGTATTTTCCGAAATAATTAAAAGTGGTTTTAATTCCTTTAATTCTTTGTGCGCCTGGTCAAAAGCACTTTTTAAATTAGCTATTTTCTCTTCTTTTAAAGCTTCTAAAGCCTCTATCTCTTTCTTAATTTTATCATCAATATCTACGTCCGGATTATTATTCATCATCTCTTGTTTTTTGGCTTTAATTTCCTTAACCTGATTATCAAATTCACTCACAATTGATTTATTCTTTTGCTTAAATTCGTTTTTAATCTGTTCATTAGTTGCTTCCCTTAATTCCTCATTAACATCGGTAATTATAAAACTCGCGAAATAAACCACTTTTTCCAAAGCTTGCATAGATAAATCCAAAAGCAATCCTACCTTTGAAGACAAACCGCGTAAAAACCAAATATGAGTACAAGGAGTTTCCAATTTAATATGGCCCATTCTTTCTCTCCGAACAATAGAACGAGTAACCTCTACTCCACATTTATCACAAATAATTCCCTTATATCTTATTTTCTTATATTTACCACAAGAACATTCCCAATCTTTTGAAGGTCCAAATATCTTTTCACAAAAAAGACCATCTTTTTCAGGTTTTTGAGTCCTATAATTAATTGTTTCCGGTCTAGTAACTTCACCATGAGACCAGCTTAAAATATTTTCCGGAGAAGCCAGTTTAAGCTTGATAGCATCAAAATCTGTTGTTTTTATTGGATTGAGCATATACTTTTTAATTTTCAATTTTCAATTTTCAATTTTCAATTAATTTCTAAACTTAATTGATACATTAAAAATTGCTTGAAAGCTATAAACCGCGCATATTTACTTAACGCGTAAAAATTGAAATATTTAATTATTTTAATTATTATTTTTCTTCTTTAATCTTATCACTCTTTTCTTTCGTCTTTTTGTCAACTTCCCTTTCTTCTTTTTCCTCTTTATCATCTTCCTCGCTTGGTCTTCCTCCCAATAAAGTAACATCAAGACAAAGACCTTTTAGTTCTCTAACCAAGACATTAAAAGATTCCGGAACATTAAGTTTTTTAATCGGTTCTCCTTTAATAATAGATTCGTAAGCCTTGCTTCTTCCCGGAACATCATCGGATTTAATTGTAGAAATCTCCTGCAAAGTATGTGCTGCTCCATATGCCTCTAAAGCCCATACTTCCATTTCTCCAAAACGCTGTCCCCCAAACTGAGCTTTTCCTCCCAGAGGCTGCTGGGTAATTAAAGAATAAGGCCCGATTGATCTTTGGTGAATTTTATCATCAACCATATGGTTTAATTTCAACATATACTTATAACCAACCGTAACTCTATTATCAAAAGCTTTCCCGTTCTTCCCATTATATAAAGTAACCTTTCCATCCTCTGCTAAACCAGCTCTTTTAAGTTCTCCTCTAATTTGCTCTTCAGTTAAACCATTTAAAACCGGAGTAGCAACTTTATATCCAAGTTTCTGGGCAGCAAAACCAAGATGGGTTTCCAAAAGCTGTCCTAAATTCATACGAGAAATAATTCCCAAAGGAGATAAAATAACATCAACCGGAGTTCCGTCCTCCAAATAAGGCATATCTTCAATTGGCACTATCTTGGAAATAACACCCTTATTCCCATGCCGACCAGACATTTTATCACCAGCCTGAATCTTTCTTAAATTAGCCACCGTTATCTGAATAGATTGCAAAACTCCCGCAGACAATTTATCTCCATCCTCCCGAGAAAAAACCTTAATATCAACCACCTTGCCATGTTCTCCATGTTCTAAATAAAGAGAAGAATCTCGGACGTCTTTAGCTTTTTCTCCAAAAATAGCACGTAAAAGTTTTTCTTCAGCTGATAATTCAGTTTCACCTTTAGGCGTAATTTTACCAACTAAAATATCTCCGGAATGAACCTCAGCCCCAATTCGAATAATTCCTTTTTCATCTAAATCTTTCAGCTTCTCTTCTCCAATATTGGGAATATCGCTAGTAACAACTTCCGGACCTAATTTAGTATCACGAACATCAATTGTATAATCCTCAATATGGATTGAAGAATAAACTTCTTTTTGTACTAATTTTTCAGAAACTATAATTGCATCTTCAAAATTAAAACCTTCCCAAGACATAAAAGCTACCAAAATATTCTTACCTAAAGCCAATTCCCCATGATCAATAGCCGGACCATCGGTTAAAATATCACCAGCTTTTATTTTATCTCCAACTTCAACCAAGGGACGCTGGTTAATACAGGTAGAAGCATTAGATCTTAAAAATTTAGTTAATTTATAATTTTTTGTTTTACCATCTTTATTTTTAATTTCAATATTAGCGGCATCCATCTTAACAACTTCTCCATCCTCTTCAGCGATAATAATATGCCCAGAGTCCTTAGCAGCTCGAGCCTCAATTCCAGTTCCCACTATCGGAGAATCAGTCATTACTAAAGGAACAGCCTGACGTTGCATGTTGGTTCCCATTAAAGCGCGCTGTCCATCATCATGTTCCATAAAAGGAATTAAAGAAGTAGCTACCGAAATAATTTGATTAGCAGCCACACCAGCAAAATCAACATTAACAACATCTTCGTTAGCCGGCTGTCCATATTTTCTAACCTCGCATTTATCTACTAAAAAATATCCTTCTTTACTCACTGGAGTTAAAAAAGAAGTAGAAATATATTTTTCTTCTTCAAAAGCGTCTAAATAAACTATTTCTTGAGTAACCAAAGGCTTAATCGGAATAGTATTTTCTTTTAAGGCTTCTCCTAATTTTTCAGCTTGTTTTTTAGAAATTTTTTCTCCAGCCTTAATCAAAAGTTTTCCTTTCTTCCCATTCTCATCTATCGCATAAACATCCTCTCTAGTAATTTTATCAACTAAAAGATTCTTATCATTAGCTTTTACATTATTTAAAACTTTTCTATATGGCGCTTCTAAAAATCCATATTTATTTAATTTAGAATAACTTGCTAAATGCCCTACTAAGCCAATATTCGGCCCTTCTGGAGTAGCAATCGGACAAATTCTTCCATAATGAGTAGTATGCACATCACGCACATCAAAACCAGCTCGTTCTCGAGTTAATCCTCCCGGACCCATAGCTGACAACCTTCTTTTATGCTCTAACTCAGCTAAAGGATTGGTCTGGTCCATAAATTGTGAAAGCTGAGAAGACATAAAAAACTCCTTAACCACAGCAATCACCGGACGAGCATTAATCAATTTATTTGGGGTAATTAAATTTAAGTCAGCCGTACTCATTCGATCTTTAATAATTCTTTCCATTCGAGCTAAGCCTACTCTAAATTTATTTTGGATTAATTCTCCAATTGCTCTAACACGCCTATTCCCAAGATGATCAATATCATCTTCTGTTCCTTGATCAATATTTAAATTAATTACTTCTTTAATAATTTCAATTAAATCTTCTATTCGTAAAATTCTAGTCTCTTTATTATTTGGAATATCAAAATTAAAACGCCGATTTAATTTATAGCGCCCTACTCGGTCAAAATCATAACGATCAAACCTAAAAAACATAGAATAAATAAGCTGCTTAGCATTATCCGTTGTAGCTAAATCCCCCGGTCTAATCCTTTTATATACTTCTTTTAAGCCCTCAGCTTGATTTTTAGCTATATCTTTAGAAATAGTAGCTTCAATATACCCAGAATCTCCTTCTTTATGAACATCAACATCTTTAAATTTAGCCATTATTTCTTCATCACTTTCTATACCAAAAGCCCTCAAAAGAGAGGTAACAGCTACTTTCCTTTTTCTATCAATTCTAACCCAAATAACTTTATTCATATCAGTTTCAATTTCTAACCAAGCTCCTCTATTCGGAATAATTTTAGCTCCATAATTTTTACGACCCTTCACAAATTCCGAAGTAAAAATAACGCCGGCACTTCTAATTAGCTGGGAAACTACAACTCTCTCAATTCCATTAATAATAAAAGTTCCATTTTTAGTCATTAGAGGAAAATCTCCCAGATAAACTTCTTGGATATTCGCCTCCTTAGTTCTTTTGTTACGCAAAGAAACCTTAACTCTTAAAGGAGCTTCATAAGTTACATTTTTGTTTCTGCTTTCAACTTCATTAAATTTCGGTTCATCCAAATAGTAATCTTCAAAATGCAATTCCAAATCTCTTCCAATAAAATCACCAATAGGTGAGATTTCATCAAACAAATCTTTTAAACCTTCTTCCAAAAACCAATCATAAGAATTTTTCTGAATTTCAATTAAACCAGGTAAAAGCATTGTTTGGCTATTATCAATAAAAAATTTTCTATCCGCGATATTTTTTGTAGGCATATCTTATCTTAAATAATAATTTTAATTCTTTTTTGAATTAAGCGATATTATTTTAATTTTTAAATTTTATAATTTTTAAATTTTTAAATAAATATTAAATCTTAATTTTTAAACATCAAGAAGTGCTCTGAGGGCAAAAATTAAAATTCATTTAAAAACTTGAAAATTGCAAAATTTTCTTAATTAATACTTATATTAAAGCAAAATATTTTTCCAATTTCGAAAGAACACAAAAAAATCCCAATCGTCTTTGATTGAGTTTAAAAAATCTAATTTTACTTAAGTAATAATGATTCCACCTAAAAATCGATTAATACTAAAATCGCATGGGGAAAAAAATTGTTTAATATTAGTTAAAATAAAAAAACGGCACACTTTCGCTCTGGCAAATCACATTCCGCTTTTATTCTTTCTTAATATTATTCACTTTTTTAAAAAATTTTCAGATTATTACAATAACAAGCTGAAAAGTCAACTTTTTTAAGATTATTCTATAATATCAAATTTGGATATGATTGTCAAGGAAATATTTAACGCTAATATTAAATAAGAAAAATAAGAAGAAAAATAAGAGAAATAAGAATGAAACTATCTTATTTTTCTTATTTTTCTTATTTTTCTTATTTTTCTTATTTTTTCAACAACTCCCTCACAACCTCTCGATCATCCCACTCCACCTTCTCTCCCTGGGCCACACATATAGCCTGCTCGCTCCCCTTTCCGGTTATTAAAACTAAATCTTTCTCATGTGCCAGACTAATAGCTTTTTTAATAGCTTCTCTTCTGTCTAAAATTTTAAATAAATTTTGCCCTTCTTTTTTTTCTGCTCTTTCCGCCCCCAAAGCTACTTGATCAATAATTATTTCCGGATCTTCGTCATAAGGGTCTTCGTTTGTTACAATCACAAAATCAGTGTTCTCACCGGCTAAGCGCCCTAATTCCGGACGACGAGCTATATCTCGGCCTCCACCGGTTGATCCTAAAACATGAATTACTTTATTATGAGGAATATTTTTAATAGTTTCATATAATTTTTTAACAGCTCCAGGCTCAAAAGCATAATCTACAATCACACAAAAATTTTGTCCCTCATCTATTTTTTCTAATCGTCCCGGGACCCCAGATATATTTTCCAAGTTATTCTTAATAGTTTTTAAATCCATGTTCAGAGAAATTCCCACACTAATAGCATTCATAGCATTAAGAGCATTAAATTCTCCCAATAATTTTAATTCTATTTTTTCTTGATCCAAATCAAAAGAAATACCTTTTTCCGTTAATTTTATATTTTTATATTTAATAATTTTATAATTTGTATCATCTTGGACTTGTTCTAAAATATTTTTTTCCAAAGCACTATAAACTATTTTTTCATCAGCCCAAAAATTTAAAAAATAAGAAGCGTGCTCATCATCACCATTAATAATAATTGTTTTTTTAATTTTATTTAGATCTGTTTTTTTGATTTCGGTTTCTGTTTTTTTGATTTTTCTTTCTTCATCCATATATTTATAGCTACATTTTTTTAAATGTTCAAAAAGCTTTCCTTTAGCTTTCTTATAATTTTCAAAACTACCATGA
Organism: uncultured Gammaproteobacteria bacterium; assembly: GCA_964505405.1. Classification (GTDB taxonomy): domain Bacteria; phylum Patescibacteriota; class Patescibacteriia; order Patescibacteriales; family UBA12075; genus CAZDHZ01. The sequence goes on from CAZDHZ010000006.1 coordinate 12,610, forward strand.
GATTCAATATGCTCCGGATAAAGTCCGGTAAAAACTAAAACATCATAATTAATAAATTTATGTCTGAATTGCCTTACCCCCTCAGAAGTCGTTTCAATAATTGCTACTTTGCAATTATTCCTCACCATCGTTTTCATAATCTTCTGCGTAAAAAATCTACCTAGCATAGTCATTTTTTTATCGTTCAACCATTCTTTCTCTCCATCATTAAACATAGCAGTTGAAGTATAGCCGGTTTTAATTCCCGCTTTATTTAACATTTCTGCCATCAAATAAACACTTGTCGTTTTCCCAGTCGTACCCGTTACACCAATAACAATTAAATCATCACTGGGAAATTTATAAAGACAAGCAGAAAACCAAGCAAAAATAAAATGATAAAGCGGTTGGAGAGCTTTAAAAAGTTTTTTTGGTATTAGAGATTTTATTTTGTAGATTATGTTCATTTTTTATATCAATTTAATCCCACCACTTTTGTCATTCTTGTACAAGTTAACTAATTCGATGACAAAATTCTAATTAAACTCTCCCTTTTGTCATCCCTGGCGAGCGAAGCGAGGGAAAGGGATCCATGAAAAAGCTTTGAATATTTTTAAATCTAATAAGACTTAAGACGCATACATAGCTTTTCCATGGATCCCTGCCTCCGCAGGGATGACAAAGATGGTAATTTATGTTTATAGGCTTTAACAAAATTCTGTCATCGAATTAGTTAACTTGTACAAGAATGACAAAAAGGGGGTAATATTATCAAACCATCCTCCTCAACTTCCTCAGGAATTTATAAACATTATACTGCAAAGAATTAAAAACTAAATCAAAGGTTCCCGGATAATTTATTTCCTCTCCCCCAAAACCTTTCTTAAATCTAGTCACTCCCGGCCATTTATTTTCATCAATTCCATTAAAATCATAATATTTATATCCTTCTTCTTTAGCAATTTTTATCGTTTCCCATTGAAGAGCATAAGGCGCCATTAAGTTTCTATCTTCACTAGAAGAGGCACCATGAACATAAGTCACCATATCTCCAAAAAATGAAACAATATTTGCAACTATTAGCTTTTCTTTATAAAAAGCTCCTATTAATTTTAAAGAATCAGAATCTAAACTCAAGATATTTTGATAATGCCTCTTCGCATGCAAACGAAATCCATCACGACTTTCCGTTTCCTGCATTAAATTCCAGAACTCATCAAATTTAGAATTTACATCTTTAATTTCTTTAACCACAACACCTTTTTTTAAAGCCAGACGAATATTATAGCGAGTTTTCTGGTGCATGGATTTTAATATTTCATCTTCGGATTTTTCTATATTCAAAATTAAAGTTTTGCTGGCTTGAATATCTATAGTTTTTTGAATCTGCCCGATCGGCTGGCGGGCATGAAATTTAGAATCTGAAATCTGAAATTTATTAATCGGATCAAAACGCAAAAAAATACATTTTTCAGCTTGCGCTATTTTTTTTATTCTATTAAATAAATTATTAATTTTTAACCCGCCCGCTAAATTGGAGGATTCTTCATTATTAATTAAAACACGCGGTGCATAAAAATATGATTTACCCAAAAACAAATCTTTCTTAATAAAAGTAATTACAGAAATTAATTTAGCGTCTTCTTCTATGCCTAAATGGAATACTTTATTCCCAGCTTTTTTTTGAAACTCCCCCCACTCCCAAGACTGCAAAAACTGACTATGTTTCTGTTTTATTAAAAAATTATTTAAACTCTGCTTATCTTCTATATTAACAATATTCATAATTCTAGATTACTTCCCCAAACCTCTCAAAGCCGCCTTTATTCTCTCTCCACTATCTTTAAGCTTTGGATCAACTTTTCTGAGAACATCTCTTGCTTCAAAAAGAGAATAGCCTAAAGCCATTAAGGCATCAATTTCATCAGCGGAAGCAGAAATATTAGAAGCGCCATCCAAATTTGCTTTAGCGCTAGAAATACTTAAATCTCCTACTTTTTCCCGTAGTTCTAAAACCACTCTTTCAGCAGTCTTTTTTCCAATACCAGAAACTTTAATTAAAATACTGGAATCTCCTCGCCCGATAGCTTCGCGCAAATCTTCTGAACTTGCTACCGCAGAAACACCTAAAGCAGACTTTGGCCCCACTCCGGAAACACTTAAAAGTAATTCAAACATTTCTAAATCATCCATAGTTTTAAATCCATAAAGATCTAAAGCATCTTCACGCACATGCTGATAAATAAAAAGTTCAAATTCGGAATCTAACTTTAATTCAGCCAACAAAGATTCATTAACATAAACCTTATAGCCCACGCCTTGAACATCAATAATTAAAAAATTATTTTTTTTGTATTTAATTTTTCCTCTTAAGTATGAAAGCATATTTTTTATTTAATTTTGAATTTTGAATTTTGATTCAATTCTTAATTTTAAATGTTTAAATAATTAAAAATTAAAAATTAACTTACAAATCTTCTCACAACGCTAAATTCGGGAACTTTTTCGCCTACTTCTAAAAGCACCATTCGATTCTGTCCGCCATGGGCTTCTTTTATTTCTTCTTCTGTTTCCGGGTCTAATATTTTCTCTACTTTCATTTTTATTATATCATATTTTGGACAAACTATCTCAATTTCATCTCCAAGTTTAATACTATTATGAACTTTAACTAATACTAAACTATTGGTCGTATGTTCAAGAACTTGTCCACAAAATTCCCATTCAGATTGTTCGTGAGAATTATCCATATTCTGATCAGCTCTTTCTCCTAATAAAAAGCCACTAGTATATCCCCGATGAACCAATTTAGTTTTTAATTCATTATAATAATAGTCCAAATCATCTTTCGTTACGCGTTCCAAGCCTGCCTTGAACGAAGTTGAAAGATTATGTATTACACGAGAGTATATTCCCGAAACCATGGCTTGATAATAAATACTCTTCGCCCGCCCTTCTATTTTAAAACTAGTTACCCCGGCATCAGCCAATTCACGCAAATATTTTATCAAACATAAATCATTAGAATTCAGAATATAAGATCCATGCTCCTCTTCCACTAATTCCAAAACCTCATCCTCGTGATTCTCGGCAATAATTTGAGAAGAAAAATATTTCCAACGACAAGGTTGAACACAATCTCCCAGATTAGCGCTTTTATCCAGATAATATTTTGACAAAAAACATCGACCAGAATAAGCCATACACATTGCACCATGCACAAAATATTCTAATTCTAATTCCGGAAGTTTTTTATGTATTTCTTTAATTTCTTCCAAGCTCACTTCTCGCCCTAAAATTACTCGCTTCACTCCAACGCTCTGCCAAAAATTAGCAGATTCGTAGTTAGTACAGTTTGCTTGTGTAGATAAATGAATTTCCGCTTCTGGCCAAATATCTTTAACTAAATTAATAATTCCCGGATCAGAAATAATTAAAGCATCAACTTTTATTTCTTTTAGCTTTTTTATATAAGTTTTTGCTTTTTCCAAATGCTTATTATGTGCAAAAATATTAATAGTAATATATATTTTTTTCTTGAGAGCATGACAATACTGAGTCGCTTCTTTTATTTTCTCTAAATCAAAATCATTAATCCTAACTCGCAAAGAAAAATCGGGAATTCCAGCATAAACTGCGTCCGCACCAAATTTTAAAGCAGTTTTCATTTTTTCTAAATTACCAGCTGGAGCCAATAATTCTAATTTTTTACCCTCAGGGCACTTCGTATTATTTTTCATATAATTAATATAGTTAAATAAAGCTGAAAAAGCAAACAAATAAAAATAAGAATAAAAAGAAAAATAAGAAAAATAAGAAAAGCTATTGTTGACAAATAAGTAGCTTTCTCTTATTTTTCTTATTTTTCTTTTTATTCTTATTTCACAAAAACTATTTTCCCAAAGTCTTCTTTATCTTCGTAACTATCTCTTCAGTAGTAAAATGCGCCTTAACTAGGTAATCATCAGCTCCCATATCCATCGCTTTTTTAATATCATCATCTTGCCCTAAATTAGAAAGCATAATAACCGGAACTTTAGAAATCTTAGAATCTTCATTTTTTCTAATCTGGCTTAAAATCTGAAATCCATCTATCGCCGGCAAAATAATATCCAAAAGAACAATATCCGGTTTTATTTTTTCAACACCCTCCAAGGCCTGCTCACCATCTATAGCTTCATAAACCGTATAGCCTTCTTTTGTTAATTTTTTTGAACAAATTTCTCTTAAAAAAGAATCATCTTCCACTAATAAAACATTAACTCCTAATTTTCTTGCTTCCGGATTTTCCTTAGGATTAAGCACCTCTTTATCGCTTTCTGATTCAGCCATTGTTCCTCCATTAGCTAAACATTTTTTTACCTTATTAATAACATCTAAGGGACTAAATTCAGTTTTAATAAGATGATCAACCGCTCCCAATTTTTTAGTTTTTTCAATTTCCACCGGCTGTCCGGAATTTGAAATAATAATTACCGGAATTTTAATTCCATCCTGATTCAAAGCTTCCAAAACTTCATATCCATTCATTTTAGGCATAATAATATCCAAAAGAATTAAATCTGGAGCTTTTTCTTTTATTTTTTTATAACCCTCTTCTCCATTATAGGCAAAATCCACATCATAACCCTCTTTGTTTAATTTCGTTACTAAAAGATCAGTTAAGGAATGTTCATCCTCAATAATTAATATTCTTGTTTTCGCATTTATATTTTCTTCATTTTTCATATTTTATTTTAATTTAATAAAATTTATTTATTTTCTAAAGGTAAAGTAAAAACAAACTCCGTCCCCATTCCTTCTTCACTTGTAAAATTAATTTCTCCTCCATGTTTTTGAATAACATTTTTCACAATAAAAAGTCCAAGCCCCGAACCTTCTGTTTGCATTCTCATTACATTCTCAGCACGAAAAAATTTACTAAACATTTTCTCTTGATCTTTCTTCGGAATACCTACGCCATTATCTTTAATTCGCACTTTCAAAAAATTTTTTCCCACTTCTAAATTAACAAGTATTTTTCCAAATTCAGGAGTATATTTTACAGCGTTTTCAATTAAATTTTGTAAAACCAAAACCATTTTGGTTTTATCCATAAAAATCTCCGGAACCTTAGCATTCTTCTTCACTTCAAATTTAATACTTTTTTCTTTAATTCTGTTTTCGAGACTATCCATCACTATCTGAAGAGCTTCTTCAAAGTTTTCTTTTTGGTATGAATAGCCAAAACGACCATCTTCAATCCTGGAAACATTAAGCATATCATTAACAAGCTCAATTATTCTCTCATTACTTTGATAACCTTTAAACAAAAGCTTTTTTTGCTCTTCCGTAATTTTTCCAACATCTCCGTCCAAAACCATTTTAATTACCCATTTTATAGCAGACAAAGGAGTGCGTAATTGATGTGCAGCTATGGATATAAATTCTGACTTAAGCTTATCAAGCATCTTTTCCCGCGTCAAGTTATAAAAAATCTTCATTATTCCTAAATTTTTATTTTTAGAATCAACTACTGCGGCCGTAATTATTTTATAAGTTAGCTCTTGGTTAGCATAGTTAATTATTAATTCTTCTTCGTTTGGATTCTTTTCGCGAGCAGCCGGACTTGTACTAATTTTAAATTCCTGCTTGATAATATTCTTAAAATTTTCCATAGAATAATTATTATCAATTGATATTTTCTTTCCGATATCACTATCAATAAAATTAAATACCGACTTAGCAGCAGTATTAACAAGCTCTATTCGACCCTCTTCGTCTATAACAATAATCGGATCAATAAAATTAGCTACTATGGCTGCAGTTTTCTCTCGTTCTTCCTCGGTATTTTTTCGCGCTAACTGGAGATCACTAAATGCCCTAAATAAAGATTTTTCTGAAACCTCCAACTCTTTAATTTTATTATTTAATTGATTATTAATTTTAGAAATTAAAACATCATGTTTCTCAATCCTATTTATTTTCTTCCCAATTTTTTGGAATGCTACCAAGCGCTCTAAAATTTCATGATTTTTTAAATCAGCTTTTTTAATTATTTCTTCTTCGCGTTTAAATAATAACTTTGAGCTATATCCAGAAATTACAGCAATAACCAAATAAAAATTTGAAGTTATAATAATTTTTATAATTTCCAAACTTGCAAAACGTAAATTTAAAAAATCATTAGAATTAAATAAATTTCTATTTAGCAAAAAAGATACAATCAAATCTAAATAAGAAAAAATAGCAGAAGCGTTAACCAATAGTGCTGAAGCAAAAGCGGTAATTACAGCTCCTCTAAAACCAAAAATAAGAGAAGCAGAAATAATTGGAATAAAAAAGAAAATACTTGCCAGAGCCTGATCTCCCAAAAACTGCAACATTATAGTAAAAACTACCAATTCAATTAAAATTTGAAAGAAACTTGCTATCTTGAGCTTTTTTTCATTTTCAGAATCTTTTTCTTTAATAGAAAAAATCAAACGATACAAATAACCGTTAACTACTAAAAATAAAAGTAAAACAAAGGCTATTTGAAAAAAAGAAAATTTTATATCAAACAAACTAATTAGAGAGTTCCCTAAAATACCAATCATCAAAACCGCAGCCATATAAAACCATCTCATCGTAACCAACCACTCATTTATCTCTAGTTTTCTTTGATATTTATAATTCATATTTGTTATTATACAATATTTTTTAAAAAAATGAAAATGTTACGAATTACAAATTTTTTACAAATTTACAAATTATTTAGACATTTTTATAATACAAAAATTAAATTTCTAATTTATTTCATAATAAACAGACAGAATGACAATTAGAAAAATATGTTATGCGTTAAGTCTTGTTATTTTTTAATTATTTAGTTATAATCTTAACAGAATTCAATCCAGCGTATAAGCCGGATTTTTAAGATTTTAAATAAAATTTTATATGCCAAACTTTCTCAATGACCTAGAAAAACAGAATGAAAAGGAATCGTCTCTAGAACATTCTCATGATAAAAAAAATTCTAAAACAAAAAAACACAAAAGTAAAAAAAGAAAGTCTTTAAAAATATTAGGGTTTTTTGCTATCTTTTTAATAACCTCTTTGGCTGTTTTTTCAAGTCAAGTTTTAGTTTCCGAAAAAAGTTCTTCTTCTTGGTTTTCTAATTTACCAATTATTAGACAAATTAGAAATTTAGCGGAAAGCGCAGATCGGCGTCTCAAGGGTGAAGATGAAAATCGAATTAATATTTTACTTTTGGGTATGGGTGGCGTTCAACATGAAGGAGGATATTTAACAGATACAATAATGCTAGCTAGTTTAGAGCCCTCCACTAAAAAAGTTTCTTTAGTCTCAATCCCCCGAGATCTTTCTATCCCTACCGAAGACATGACTTATCAAAAAATTAATGCCATTAACGCTTATGCAGAAATGAAAGAAGCCGGATCCGGAGGAATAGCAATTAGCCAAGCTTTAAGTGACATACTCCAAACTCCCATAGATTATTATCTAAGGGTAGACTTTAAAGCTTTCATTGACTTGATTGATGAAATTGGAGGAATTAACATTAATGTAGAAAATTCTTTTGATGATTATCGATATCCGATTAAGGGAGAAGAAGAAAACGAAGACTATGAGGCCAGATTTGAACATCTTCATTTTGACAAAGGACCAATACATATGGATGGGGTTTTAGCTTTAAAATATGCTCGTTCAAGACACGGCACGAACGGAGAGGGGTCTGATTTCGCAAGAGCTAAGCGACAGCAAAATATAATTATAGCTGTTAAAAACGAACTAGTTTCAGTCAAAACAATCTTTAAACCTAAAATGATTACAGACATTATTGAAAGTTTCCAAGAACATATCAGCACTAATTTACAAATTTGGGAAATTGTAAAATTATGGGACACTTTTAAAGATGTTCAAAAAGAGGATGTTGTAAATAGAGTATTGGATAACTCACCTAATGGTTTATTATTTGACGGTAAAAATGAACAAGGCGCATATGTTCTTTCTCCCCGAAGCGGAGATTTTGCAGAAATACAATATTTTGTTAATAATGTTTTTTCTGACGCGCCTAAGGAACTTAAAACTTTAGTGACAGACGAACGCGCTACAATTGAAATAAGAAATGGAACTTGGATTAACGGGCTTGCCACCCAAACCGCCTTAGATCTTGAAAAATATGGATTTATTATAACTCGTACTGGGAATTCCAGCCAGCAAAATTTTCAAAAATCAGTAATCTATGATTTAAGTTATGGAGAAAAACCAAGATCATTAAGCATCTTAAAAGAAAAAACCGAAGCAAACGTTTCTTTAGGTTTGCCGGAGTGGCTAATTGACGAATTAAGCCAAGATTTAAAAAATGAAACTAACCCTATTAAACCGGATTTTGTTTTAATTTTAGGACAAGACGCAGATGATACAAATTCGGGGATGGAGAATGTTGATGAAGAATAAAAACCTACCCTTAGTAGTAATATTTGGTCGGACTAATGTTGGAAAGTCTACTCTTTTTAATTGCTTAAGCGAAAAAAGACATGCTTTAGTTTCAGATATTGAAGGAACTACCCGGGATAGTAATATCGGTTTTGTGGAATGGCAAAAATCTGCTTTTAAACTTGTGGATACTGGAGGTATTATGGAAATAGGGTTTTTAAAAAATCCCAAACTAAAAACAAATGATATTGATGCTCAAGTTCAAAAACAGGCACGAAATTATTTAAAGCAAGCCGACTTAATTCTTTTTTTAGTTGATACTAAAGCGGGAATTCTTCCGGATGATAAATTAATTGCCGAACAACTCAAAAAAGACAAGAAAATAGAAAATAAAGTTATTTTAGTAGCCAACAAGGCAGATAGTCCAAAAATAAGACTAGAAAGTGTTGAATTTAATAAACTTAACTTAAATGAACCAATTCCCGTTTCTGCCACTACCGGATCTGGTACCGGAGATCTTTTGGACATTATTAATTCAAAACTTAATCAGAAACCCTCCTTCGCTAAAGCTATGGAGGGCAGGCCCATTAATAAAGAAGAAGATGAACCGATTAGAGTAAGTATTATTGGAAAACCTAATGTGGGAAAATCAAGTTTAGTTAATTCTTTAATTGGAGAAGAAAAAATAATCGTCAGCCCCATAGCACATACAACAAGAGAACCCCAAGACACCTTAATTAAACATAAAGATTCTTATATCAATTTAATTGATACAGCCGGTATTAGTAAAAGAGGACAAAAACAAGCTCGACATACAAAAAAAAGAGAAACTTTGGAAAAATTTAGTATCACCAAATCTTTACGGACTCTTAAAAAAGCAGATATTGCTCTTTTAGTATTAGACATTAATGAAAAGATTACTCACCAGGAATCAAAATTAGTAGAAGAAATTATCAAATCCAAAACTAGTCTAATTATCATTGCTAATAAATGGGATTTAATTGAAGAAAAAAACAGAAAGTATTGGACAAGGGAAATAAATATTGCCCTCCCCTTTTGCCTTTGGGCACCAATTCATTTTACTTCTGCCCTAACCGGGAAAAGTTCTAAAAAAATATTAGATATTATTTTGGATATTGCTCGAGAAAGAAAAACTGAAATTTCCCCTAATGCGCTTAGCAAATTTTTAAAAACAATAATTAAAAAACATGCACCCCAAAAAGCCAAAGGAACTAAATATCCTTATATTTATGAATTAAAACAAGTTGAAGCTAACCCGCCTGTTTTTTCTGTTCGGATTGGAGCGAAAGACACTCTTCTCACTTCTTACCTACGTTTTATTGAAAATAGGCTTCGAGATAAATTTGGATTTTTCGGAACACCAATTACTACTTATATAGAAAGAAATAAATCTATTCATGGAAAGCATGAAGACAGACCAGATAATATACATGAAACAAAGAAAAGTGGAAAAGATACACAATATACATCATAAAATATATATAATTTTTAAATTTTGTAATTTTTAATTTTTAAATAAATTCTAAATCTTAATTTTTAAAAATTAAAAAATTATTATTTATTTAAAAATTACAAAATTTAAAAATTTAAAAATTCTACAACAATGAAAATAATAGTCGGTCTAGGAAATCCAGGAGAGAAATATAAGAACACTCGTCATAATGTTGGGTTTTTGGCTTTGGACAAAATAGTTCAAGAAAAAAATTTAAATTGGACTTTAAATAAAAAGTTCTCCTCTTTAATGGCGCGAGATATAAATACCATCTATTTAAAACCTCAAACATTTATGAATAATTCTGGACAAGCAGTTGAAGCTTGCTTGTCTTACTATAAATTGCTTCCTAAAAAATTAGGATTAGTCAAAAAAAAAGACGTTGATCTAACAGAAATTCTAACGATTATTCATGATGATTTAGATATTGAAATTGGTAAATATAAATTGTCAGTTAATTCAAGATCAGGAGGAAATAAAGGAGTGGCTTCAATTATTCAGCATCTTAAAACAAAAAACTTTAAACGAATAAGGGTCGGCATTAAAAATGAATTTAAAGAAAAAATTCCTGCGGAAAAATTTGTTTTAATGAATTTTTCTAAAGAGGAAAAAATAATTATAGATGAAATTTTAGAGAAAGTTAAATTTTAAGATTAAATGAGAATAATAAAAAATCTTAGGGGTGAAACCTCTAACGCATTAGAGGTTTCACCCCTAAGATTTTTTATTATTCTCATTTTAAAATAATATTCAAATTACCACCTAAGAGCCAGGAAAAATCCAATTAAAGAACGGGTGGCTTAAACCAAGGAGGGAGTGTTTAAGCCGGTCCACTCCTAGGCAGTAATTTACGCACTATTTATTAACAAGAATATATGATATTATGAAAGATGAATTATTATTTTCTGAAAAAAATAATATTCAATTTTCTGCCTGCCGAAAGAAAAATGAACATACAAGGAGGAGAGATGTTCACCATAATCTTTGACAGACAGAAAATTAAATAATATCAAATTATTTAACGATTTTTCAATTTAGCATAATAAATAAAAATTGTCAATAAGCCTCCTCTTAAAAATGCATGAAAATTGCTAATAATACAAAATTTCTTTTAGGAATGCATTCTTTTCCTAAATTTGGTCCATCTAGATTAAAAAGAATAAAAAATTATTTTTCTAACTACGAGCATGCTTTTAAAGCTAGTGTTCATGAACTTATTAAAGCTCAAATTGAAGAAAAGATAGCTTATGAGTTTATAGAAGCCCGTCAAAAAATAAATCCTGAAAAAATTTTAGAAAAATTAGAACAAGAAAAAATTAATATAATTACGCTAGATGAAAAAAAATATCCTAGTCTTTTGAAAGAAATATATAACCCACCCATACTATTATACTATAAAGGCACACTTCCAGATAATAACGGCTTTAATTTAAGTATAGTTGGAGCTCGCAAATTTACATCTTACGGAAAACAAGTTGTATCCGAAATTACACGCGATTTAGTCCAAAATAATATTAATATCATTAGCGGACTAGCTCTTGGAATTGACACTTTAGCCCATCAAATTACTCTTGATAATCATGGAAAAACTTATGCAATTTTAGGAACTGGAATAGATAATAAAAGTATTTACCCACCTAGTAATTATTATTTATCTCAAAAAATTATTAGTTCAGGTGGAGCAATTATATCAGAGTTTCCACTCCACACTCTTCCCCTTAGACATCACTTTCCACAAAGAAATCGAATTATTTCTGGGCTTTCTTTAGGCACCTTGGTAATTGAAGCCAGTATAAAATCAGGGGCTTTAATTACAGCTCGTTTTGCTTTAGAACAGAATAGAGAGGTATTTGCAGTTCCTGGAAGTATCTTTAGCCTTATGTCCGAAGGCCCCCTCAATCTTATTAAACAAGGAGCTAATCCTGTTAAAAATGCAGAAGAAATTTTAGAAAACCTTGACTTAAGAGAAATAAACACTTATATTAATAACAAAAAAATTATAGCCGATTCTCCTTTGGAAGAAGCAATTTTAAAATTTTTATCCAAAGAGGCAGTGCATATTAATAATATTGTCCGTCTAAGCGCTTTGAATGTTTCAATAGTCAGTAGCACTCTCACCTTAATGGAAATGAAGGGAATGGTTAAAAATCTTGGAGGAATGGAGTATGTTTTGGCGAGATAAAAATTAATTTTTAAATTTTGTAATTTTTAAATTTTGTAAATAATTTTTAAATCTAAATTTTTAAACATTAAAAATTAGAATTTATTTAAAAATTACAAAATTCAAAAATTCAAAAATTATAACAATGAACTTAGTTATCGTAGAGTCGCCTACTAAGGCGAAGACAATTACAAAATTTTTAGGAAAAGGCTATAAAATAGAGTCTTCTTTTGGGCATATTCGAGATTTACCAAAAAGTAAAATGGGAGTAGATACAGAAAATAATTTTGAACCGGAATATACAATTCCTGATAAAGCTAAGAAAAATTTAACTAAACTTAAAGAATTAGCTAAAAAAGCTGATAATATTATTCTTGCTACTGATGAAGATCGGGAAGGAGAAGCTATTGCTTGGCATTTAGCTGAAGCTTTAAAAATTAAAGCTAGCGAAGCTCAGAGAATTGTTTTTCATGAAATTACTAAAACTGCTATTCAGGAAGCTTTAAAAAATCCTCGAAAAATTAATATGGATTTAGTTGACGCCCAACAAGCTCGTCGAATTTTAGATAGATTAGTAGGCTATGAGCTCTCCCCTTTTCTATGGAAAAAAGTAGCCCGTGGATTATCAGCTGGACGAGTACAAAGCGTAGCTGTTCGATTAATTGTAGAAAGGGAAAGAGAAATTAAAGCTTTTAATCCAGAGGAATATTGGACAGTAGATGTAGATTTAGAAAAGCGGGATAGTAAAAATCAAAAAATTACAGCTAAATTAAATAAGAAAGATGGAAAAGCAATTGGGAAAATGGGAATTAAAAATCAAGCTGAAGTTGATAAAATAAATTCTGACTTAAAAAATGCCGAATACAAAATTAGCAATGTAGTAAAAAGAGAAATTCAAAAAAATCCACCAAAACCTTTTACAACTTCAACTTTACAACAAGTCGCTAATCGCCGAATGGGATATAGTGCTAAAAGAACTATGGTCGTAGCTCAACAACTTTATGAAATTGGTGCTATTACTTATATGCGTACAGACTCTCTTAATTTATCTGATAAATTTTTAAAAGATGCTCAAAAATATTTGCGCGTTGCGGTAGGAGAAGAATATACACTTAAGACTCCCAGAAAATTTAAAACAAAATCCAAAGGAGCACAAGAAGCACACGAAGCAATTCGTCCAACCGAAGCGGGAGATAATCCTGACATCATGTCAAATAAATTAAATGATAGCCAACTTAAACTTTATCAATTAATCTGGGAACGTGCTGTTGCGTCTCAAATGCCAGAAGCAAAATTAGATGCTACTACTATTGATATTAAAGCCCTTGAAACTCCTTATGAATTTAGAGCCAGCGGACAAGTAATTAAATTTTTAGGATATTTAAAAGTTTATAGAGAACAATCCAAAGAACTTGATTTACCAGAATGCAAAAAAGATGAATTGCTTGATTTTATAAGTTTAAAAGATGAACAACACTTTACTAAACCTCCGGCTCGTTATTCAGACGCTGGATTAGTTAAAGCCTTAGAAGCTTTTGGAATCGGACGACCTTCTACCTATGCTCCCACTCTTTCTACAATTGAAGCTAGAAACTATGTAAAACGCGATGATAATAAAAAACTGGCTCCAAGCGATATTGCTTTTATTGTTAATGATTTATTAGTTAATCATTTCCCAAAAGTAGTTGATTATGAATTCACAGCTCAAATGGAAAATGAATTTGATAAAATCGCGCTAGAATCAAAGTCATGGCAACCGGTCATTAAAGACTTCTATGAGCCATTTCATAAAAATTTAGAAATTAAAAATAATGAAATTAAAAAAGAAGATATTATGCCTGAAGAAAAAAGTGATGTAAAATGTGACAAATGTGGAGCACCTATGATTATTAAAACTGGAAGATATGGTAAATTTTTAGCATGCTCTGGATATCCAGATTGCAAAAATATTAAAAGCTTAGAAGGAGATGGAAGTGGAAAACCAGCAGAAAAATCTGAAGAAATTACTAAGTTGGAAGAAAAATACAAAGACGAAGTTTGTGATAAATGCGGGTCACCCATGGCCATTAAAAACGGACGCTTTGGCCCCTTTCTCGCCTGCTCGGCATATCCCAAATGTAAAAACATAAAAAATATTAAGGAAAATAATAATTCTACTGGAGTTAAATGTCCGGTGTGCGGAAAAGGTGAAATTGTCCAAAAAAGAAGTAAGCGCGGGACCTTTTATGCTTGCGATCAATATCCGGAATGTAAAACTGCTTTCTGGGGAAAGCCTACGGGAGAAAAATGTAAGACTTGCGGATCTTTAATGATTGAAACAAAAGACGGAAGTAAATGTTCTAATAAGGATTGTGGGGAGTAATAACTTGCTGTTTAATTCAAAAACATAAAAAAAACAAAGCATAATTTAAACTATACTTTGTTTTTATTTTCTTAATATTTCTCAAAGTGGTGTCGGACACCCTATAGGGTGTCCGACACCCCAAGAATTTTATTTTTTATCTTCCTCATCATCTTTCTTAATAGTCCTCTCTTTAATAACTTCAACCAATTTTTTCATTCCTTCAGCAATTAAAACTATGTGTGAAGTGGAATGCTCTATCTTGTCTTTAAAGACTTTAATCAATTCATCAAGTTTAGTAATTCTATCTCGAGTTTCCTTAAAAATTTTAAAGACTTGTCTTAAAATTTGAACTAAATAATATACAGCCCAGGAAATAAATCCAAACAATACAATTATAGACATGCCCAAAGCAATATTTAAAAAGTCTCTACTTGTCTCAAACATATTATTTTCATAAACTACAAATAAATAATTTGTAATTTAATTATTAATTATTAATTCGTAATTGATAATTGATAATTGATTAGAAGTCTCTAATTTGTGCTTCATATTTTTTTTCCAAAAAAGATATTAATTCTTTTTGAACCTGATCTACTTCGCTTCCAGTTAGAGTCTTGTTCGCTTGATAGATAATATGAAAAGCCAAATTTTTTCTCCCTAACCCTAATTTTTCTCCAGCATATATATCAAAAAGTTCCACATTTTTAATATAATCATGAAAATTAACAATATCACTCTTCAGATCTTTATAGAGAATTTTTTCTCCCAAGACAAAAGCTAAATCACGAATTAAAACTGGAAATTTTTCAAATTCCTTAAATTTAAATTGTTCTTTACTATTTAATATTTCTACAATTTTATCTAAACTCAACTCTAAAGCAACAACATTCTTTTTAAGCCCTAGTTTCTTTTCTGTCTCTAAATTAACTTTAGCTAAAAACCCGACAATAGAATTGTTAATAACAACAAAAGCAGAACGATCTTTATCAGCCCAAAAAGGAGCATTTTCCATAAAATCAAATTCAAAAGAAGGTAAATTTAAATTTTCAAATAAATTTTCCAAGACCCCCTTAGTCTTTAAAATTAAATCTCCCTCACTTCTCTGTAAATTATTTTTTTCTTTTTGAGCTATAACAAAAGAGACTTTTTTTTCTTGAAATGGAACTTGCTCATCATCTTTTTCATTAATCGGATAAGTTCCGTCTAAATTAAGAAAAACATTTCCTATTTCAAAAAATTTAAGTTCCTCTGCGCGAGCCTGATTTGTTTTTACATTAAAAAGTAAATGAGGAATTAAGGTCTGTCTTAATAAGGTATGATTTTTAGAAATAGGATTTGCTAAAGATAAATATTGATCGTGATTAATACCCATTTTATTAAGCTCTTCTTCGCCCGTAAAAGAATAATTATAAACTTCCGAAAAAGAATTAGAAAGTACAAGCACTTCCTTTATTTTTTTAATTATTTTTTTCTCCTCATTCGCGAGCGCTACCTGCATCCCCGTTTTAGGCATTATAGCTGATATTTTATCATATCCATAAATTCTAGCTATCTCCTCGGCAATATCCTCCTTAGTGCTAACATCTCTTGTTGCTCTCCAGCTGGGAACAATTATTTTTAAAACATCTCCAGATTCTTCTGATACTGTAAATCCTAATTTAATTAAAATATTACCTATCTCTTGAGCCCCCAAATTAAATCCTAAAAATCTATTAAGCCAAGAAATTTCTAAATTAATTGGATTTAAATCCTGTTTATAATTAAAAATATCTATTATTTCACTACTAATCTCCGCTTCTGAACAAATTTCTTTAACTAAATCTACCGCCCTAAAAAGTGCCCACTTACAAAGATTCGGATCTAATGATTTTTCATAACGCATAGAAGCGTCTGTCCTTAAATTTAATTTAGCAGATGTTTTTCGAATGGAAATATGATCAAAATTAGCAGACTCGAAAACAATAGAAGTAGTTTCATTATTTATCTCACTATTTTCTCCACCCATCACACCAGCAATAGCTATCGGTTTTTTCTTGTCAGCAATAACTAAGATTTCAGTATCCAATTTTCTTTCTTCGTCATCTAAAGTTTTTATGGTCTCATTTTTAGAAGCTTTTCTAATTACTATTTTAGCATTTTTCCCATCTTCAGAAATTAAATTATAGTCAAAGGCATGCATGGGCTGACCAAATTCCATCATGACATAATTACTAATATCTACAATATTATTAATCGGCCTAATGCCAACCGCTATTAAACGCTCTTCCAACCATTTAGGAGAAGGCGCTACTTTAATATTGCTCATAGCTACAGCCATATAACGCGGACAAAGACTAGAATCTTCTACTTTTACTTCTAAATCAAGTTTCTTAGAAGTTTTTATTTCTTTAGGAGCCATTAAAGCTTTAAATTTTTTTGTCGTATCAGTATTTAAAAATACACCAATTTCCCGAGCCATACCAAGATGCCCCCAAAGATCAGGACGATTCGTAATAGATTTATTATCAACTTCAAAAATAACATCTTTAATTTTTAAATAATCTGCTAAATTTATACCTATTTTAGTGTTGTTTTCTAAAATCATAATTCCGGCATGATCATCCCCTAAAGAAAGTTCATCTTCCGCACAAAGCATGCCAGATGAAAATTCACCACGCACTTCTGCTTTTTTAATTTCCATGCCATTCGGTAAAACCGCTCCTACTAAAGCTACCGGCACCATTTGATTTTTTTCAATATTCGGCGCCCCGCAAACTATAGTTAATTTTTCATGACCCACATCAACTACAGCAATTTGCAAGCGATCAGCGTTCGGATGTGTTTTTACTTCTAATATTCTTCCTACTACAATATTCTTAAATTTGTCCTCCTGTTTTACAACGCCATCAATTTCAACAGTATGAGTGGTTAATTTCACACCTAAATCTTCCGGACTTAATCCGCTCGGAATTTTAACATAGTCTTTAAGCCAATTTAGTGATAAATACATATAAAATAATATAATGCGAATCTGCGAATTTTATGCGAATACTGCGAATTCGAATTATGCGAATTTATAATAAATTAATTTTCTAAATATTTTTTTGTTTTTTTGTATATTGAAATGCTTCCAGAAATATAAGTAGTACTTCAAGTACTAATAAAATAATTAAGATTATTCTGGAAATATTATAAAGCAGATAATAAAACGGGGTAGCCCTTTTTAATATTTTATATTCAGTAACATAAACAACTTCGCAGTCACTATCCTCCCTAATCATAGAACTTTCCCGAAAATGTTTTTCCGGCAAATCAGACTTTCCATATTTAACAAGCATACCTTTAAAATAAATCTGATCGCCTATTCTGGTTTTATTTATTTCTTGACGTATTTCTTCAGTATCCCCCAATAAATGATTATTAGAATATCCTTGAGCACTATATTTCCTCCATTCCTCATAAGCTTTTAGATTTTTCGCAGCATCTTCTCCTCTAAAAACATTTCGATTAAAATCAACATAGCAAGTCCATTCTCCACTTCTAAAATTAAATAAATTATAAAAACCACTTTCTGCTAATTTTCCCCATATCACACAAAAATCTTTAATATTAACTGAATTTTTATCATGATAAAAATTATACCATTTTCTAATATCGTTGTGTGTTGCCACTATACCCCATAATTCATATTCAGCCAAGGGAATAATCTTATAATCTTTATCTAAATATTTAATGACAAATTCTTTTTTTTCAGTTTTTTCTTGAATCGGCTCTTGCTTGATTTTATTCTGAATTTGACCTGAGCTAGGTAATTTTCCTTTTTTAAAAAAACTAAAAATAGCAACTAATAGAAAAAAAATAAAAAGTACTTTTATAGTTTTATGAAAAATGGACATTTATATTTATATTTTAAACATCATTAGGCACTTCTATAAATTCTACTGCTATTTTAAATTTTTTTTGAATTAATTTACCTAAATTCATAATTCCTAATCGTTCCGTATTATAATGACCGGCATTTACAAAATTCATTTTTAGTTCTTCCACCGCGCGAACAATTTCTTCTTTAACTTCTCCGCAAAGATAAGTATCCGCTCCCTGCTCTTGTGCAAAAATAAAATCTTCTGAAGCCC
>CAZDHZ010000007.1:0-22923 GCA_964505405.1 uncultured Gammaproteobacteria bacterium
GAAAAATTACTATGTAATCTCGGGACGTGTAAAAACATGACTAAAAATCAAGGAGGATTAAGTCCTGAACAATTTAATAAATTAGCTACTAAAAAGGATTTGGAGCAATTTCTCACTAAAGAAGATGCTAAGGAACTTCTTACTAAAGACGATGCAAAGAAGTTTGCTACTAAAAAGGATTTGAATAAGTTTGCCACTAAAGATGCTTTAAAGCGTGTAGAAGAAAAATCTGACAAAATGCTTGTTAGTCTTTTATCTACAAAAGATGATTTAAGCGTTTTAAGTGGTAAATTTAATAAACTAGAAGAAAATGTTGGTAAAATTTTGACAGCTGTTGATGGATTGGTTCAGGATTTTAAAAAATTTGATGATGAATTAACGACTAATCAAGACGCGCATAATCGTATGCAAAAAGAAATAAATGAAACTCGGACTAAGGTAGGGTTGAAAGTTAAATTGGTGGTTTGATATATTTTATTTTATTGCATATTTATATATTATTTGCTATATTCTAAATAAGACTAGACGTGTATAAACGTCTTTTTTTATTATTTATAGCATGACTAGATATTAATACATTTATAATGAAGATAAATAAGCAGAGTGCTGATGCAAATGAATTTGTAAAAAAGAACAAGAACTTGCTTTTTGAAAAATTTGCTAATAATAAAATTTACCAATCGCGAAAGAAGCCAATTTCATTGTTTATGGCTGGGTCGCCTGGTGCGGGTAAAACAGAATATTCAAAGGCTTTAGTTAATATAGCCAAAAGCACCACTAGTCCCATAGTGAGAATTGATGCTGACGAAATTAGGGAGATTATTCCACAATACGATGGTTATAATTCGGACATTGTACAGAGAGCAGCATCTACTGGTGTACATAAATTATATGATTATTGTTTAAAAAATAAGCTAGATGTTATGGTAGATGGTACATTTGCTAAATTTGAGATAGCTCATCGTAATGTTAAAAGATCTTTAGACAGAGGTAGAGAAGTAGCGATATATTATATTTATCAAGACCCATTGCTTGCTTGGGAATTTACTCAGAAAAGAGAAAAACTTGAAGGCAGAAAAGTGCCAAGAAGAGTATTTATTGATGCGTTTTTTAATGCTCGTATTAATGTTAATAAAATTAAGTTAATTTTTAAAGATAAAATAAAATTATATTTAGTAATTAAAGATTATAGTAATAATGTACACAAATTTTATTCAAAAATTAATGATATTGACAAATATATAAAAGATAATTATACTAAAGAAAAGTTAGATAAAATGTTGAAAAATAGTTTGTAAAATTAAATATTATGAAAAATAAAAAAAATGCAAAGCACCCCGAGGCTAAAAATTTATTTGAGTTGTCGATTAAAGAGCAGGAAAAAATTATGAAAAGTGCAGTCAGTGAGGCAAATAAAGCTCAACGAGATTTGGCTAGAAAATATGATCAACAGTATGGAGAGGTAGGCGCAGATAGCGCTTGCTAGTTTTGTTTTTTCATGAAGGGCTTTAACTTTTAGAAAAACTTTTAAATTAAGCTGATTTTTATTTAATTAAACCTAAAATCTCGAAGTGCCCTGAGGGTGAAAATCTTCAATCTAAAATTCAATATTGCCATATAATATATTATTTGCTATATTTTAAATAAGATTAGACGTATAAAACGTCTTTTTTTATTAATAAAATATTCGCATAATTCGCAATTCGCTATATTTGCATAAAATTCGCGGATTTGCATTATATTTCTATGTCTCAAAAAATATACCTCTGGATTCTAAAAATTGGAGTTTATTTGTCTTTAATTCCTTTATTTTTTGTAATTAAAACTTTATTATTTCCCTACATTACTTCTAAGCAGATACCCTTTAATATCTTAATAGAAGTTTTATTAATTTTTCTAATTGCTTTTTGGGTGAAATATCCTTCTTGGCGTCCGAAAGCCTCTTATATTACTTATGGACTTTTTGCATTTTTTGCCGTAATGGTTTTATCTTGTTTTACCGGAGTGGATTTTAATTTAAGTTTTTGGGGCGATATTGAACGAATGTTAGGAGCTTTTCATATTGTGCATTTTTTAGGTCTTTATTTAATTATGATTACTGTTTTTAGAACTTGGGAGGATTGGAAATGGTTTTTAAATTATTTTATTGTTGTGGGAGTATTTATAGCTTTTGCCGGATTTGGAGAGAATGCTCAAACTTATGGTGTAATTGGAAATACTGCTTATGTGGCTGGATACATGATCTTTAACATGTTTTTATCAGTACTTTTATTTGCGAAAGAAAAGAATAAACTTTTAAAATGGATTTATATTTTACCTTTTATTATTCATTTTATTTCCTTTAAGAGCGCTGATGCTACTGGTGGATGGGCTGGTCTTATGTTTGGAATTCCTTTGACTATCTTTTTATATGGTATTGCTCATAAAAATAAAAAAGTAAAAGTAAGTACTTTGGGTGTAACTTTTTTATTGGTCTTAATGTTTTTTAACTTTTTTGTATTTAATCGGGATAATTTTTTAACTGATCATAGTGTTTTTTGGTCAAAACTTACTAAGGAAATGTCTTTAAGTAAAAATACTTTTCAGACTCGTTTGATTTCTTGGAGAGCAGCTTACAAAGATTTTAAAACTCATCCAGTTTTAGGAGTGGGGCATGGAAATTATGCAGTTATTTTTGATAAATATTTTGATCCTACTTTTTATAATTATACTAAAAGTGAAACTTATTTTGATCGAGCTCATAATAATATAGTAGACATTACTTCTACTACGGGGATTTTAGGGCTTTTAGCTTATCTTTCAATTCTTGTAGCTTTATTTTTCTATTTATTTAGAGGTGTTTTTAAGGGAAAGATTACAGTTCATGATTTTGCTATTATCGGAGGATTGATTGGAGCTTATTTCGTTCAAAATTTAGCTGTATTTGATTCATTCTCAACTTATATTGCTCTTATGGTAGTTTTGGCCTATGTTGTTTATTTAAACAGAAGTGATGAGGAAATAGAAATAGAGGAAGATGAGGAATTAAATAATAAAGAAATTTATACTTATGTAATCGCAGGTATTATTCTCTTAACTATAGCTTTTCAGTATAATATAAAACCTTATCAGATGTTAGTTGGGACTATAAATGGGCAAAAGGCTAAAGCTCAAGGAAATCTTGATGCTACGGTACAAATTTATAGAGATGCTTTGTCTAAAAATACTGTTTTAGATCGAGACAGTCGCATGAGCCTAATCCGTTTGTTTTTGAGTGAAAGTAATTTGAAGAAATTAAAAAAAGAAGATCCGGATCAAGTTTTAGACTGGGTTATTTCTTTGGCTGAAGAAAATGTTAAATATAATGAAAATGATAGTATGAATCAGATGGTTTTGTCTCAGATTTTAAATGTGGCGGCTAGTAGAAATTCTAATAATCCGGAAAAGTTTGAATATTATTGGCAACGGGCCATGGAAGCTATGGACAAATCTATTGAGGCAAGTCCAGAAAGAATACCAATCTATTATCAGAAATCACAACTCTACATTACTCATGGAGAAGGCGATAAGGCTTTAGAGACTTTAGAATATGCCAAAAATTTGAACTTAGATTATCCTAATACTTTTTGTCATTTATCTCGCACAAACTTTTTCTATAAAAATGAAGAAAAGGGATTTGAATATTTAGATCAGTGTATTGATAAAAAAGGAAGTGGCATGCTTAATCCTGCTGGATTAGTTAAATCTTATATTAATCATTATGTTGAATTGGACGATATAGATAGACTTATTCCGCTTTATGAACAACTAGTTCGTTTGGAGAAAAAAGATGTAAAGCATAAAATTAATTTAGCAAAGTTATATGCGCAAGTTGGAGAAAAAGAAAAGGCGATTAAGATGGCAGAGGAGGCTATTGCACTTGATCCGACGACTGAAAAGTATGCGCAGGAGTTTATTGAGGGGCTTAAATAACGCGTAACGCGTAACGTATAACGTGGAACGCGTAACGCGTAACACGTAACAAAAAAACCTATCTCTTGTCATTCCTGGCGAGCGGAGCGAGGGAAAGGAATCCAGGAGGAAGAGCATCAAGACAAGAACTTGCCCTCCTTTGTCATTCCTGGCGAGCGGAGCGAGGGAAAGGAATCCAGGAGGAGAAGCATTGAAATAAGTTTATTCTTTGTGGATTTTAAAATCATAAAATATTATCAAAAATAAAAAAATATCACTTTTTTCAGGTGATATTTTTTTATTATATTATTTTTTTAACTTTTTATGTATACATTATTTTGACGCTCTTTTCCCTGGATTCCTTTCCCTCGCTCCGCTCGCTAGGAATGACAAGGAAAGGAGGTTTTTTTACGTTCCACGTTCCACGTTATGCGTTCCACGTTACACGCCATCTACATCCATTCCTCAAACCAAAGACTAAGCATGAGTAGGGAATATAATTTATTCTCATTGTTTTCTTTTTTACTTTGATGTTTTGAAATTAACTCTTTTATGTAATTGCTATCAAATCCTAAGTCTAAAAAGTTCTTGTTTAGTATTTTTGATTTTATATATCCAGACAATTCATCTTTAAACCAATGTTCAAGGGGGACGTTGAATCCTTGTTTTGGTCTGTAAATACATTCATTCGGCAAATATTTCTCAGCAATTTTTTTAAGAATATATTTTTTATTGCCTCCATTTAATTTTAAGTTAGAAGGCATTTTTGCTGTAAGCTCTAAAAGTTCGTGATCCAAGAAAGGGGAACGGACTTCTAATCCAAAAGCCATAGAGGCAATGTCAACTTTAACTAGTAAATCATCAGGCAAGTGCGTTAAAATTCCTATTTTCAAAGCCTGATCTAGCCAATTTAATTCTTTATTATTAGTAAAAATTTCATGATTATTTTTTTGAATAGAAGAATTTATAGTTAATTTTTCAGTATATAAATTCTTTTTATCTTCCGAACTTAAATATTCGATAATACTGAGATAAAAATTTTCAAAAGAACTATAGTCGGCTTTAAGTTGCTTACTTGCTTTTGCAAATATTTTTTTGTTTGTTAAGCGATAGAGAAGGGAATTTAAAATACTCGCAGATTTTTTTAAGGGTATAGATTTGAAGCTTTGATATAATTGCAAAGCCTTATAACGTTCATATCCGGCAAAATTTTCATCTCCACCATCTCCGTTTAAAGCTACTGTAATATTTTGGCGAGTAATCTGAGATAAATACCAAGTCGGGATTGCCGAGGCATCCGCGTAAGGCTCTTCATAATGATAAACAATTTTGGGAAGTGTTTCTAAGGCTTGGGGTTCAATTATAAATTTATGATGATTGGTTTTATATTTATCAGCAACAAGCTTAGCGTAGGGGAGTTCGTTGTATTCATGTTCTTTAAAGCCGATTGAAAAAGTTTCAATCGGCTTTTGACTTATTTCACTCATTAAGGCTACTATCAGGCTAGAATCTATTCCTCCTGATAGATGCGCGCCTAGAGGTACATCAGAAATTAATCTTAATTTTACTGCTTCTTTTAATTTACTACTAATTTTTTCTTGCCATTCAGCTTCACTTAAATTTAGTTTTTGAGAATAATCTAAATCCCAATATTTTTTTATAATTTTTTCTCCTGTTTTTTTAATAATCATGTAATGTGCCGGAGGAAGTTTAAAAATATTCTTAAATCCAGTTTTTGGTGCAGGTATGTATTTAAAAGTTAGATATTCATCTATTGCTTCAAAGTCAGGTTCTTTTTTTATTTCCGAGTTTGTTAAAATAGCTTTTAGTTCAGAGGCAAAAATAAATTTATTTTGATCATAATAATATTTAAGCGGTTTTTGTCCGACTCGGTCGCGAGCTAAAAATAATTCTTTTTTTTCGCGATCATAAATTGCAAAAGCAAACATGCCTCGTAAATATTTTAAGCAGTCTGGTCCATGTTTTTTAAATAAATAAATAATTGTCTCAGTATCAGTTTTGCTTTTAAAGTCTATTCCATCTTTTTTTAAATCATCCTGTAGTTCTTTGAAATTATATATTTCTCCATTGTAAGTAATCCAAAATCTTTTAGAACTATCACTCATGGGCTGATGTCCATTTTTACTTAAGTCAATAATAGAAAGGCGAGTATGCCCTAGTCCTATATTTTCATGAATAAAAGTTCCCATATCATCTGGACCGCGATGCTGAATTTTTTTAGACATATTTAAAATGTCAGTTTCTTTCACTGCCCTATCACCAAAATTAAATTGTCCCGCAATTCCGCACATGTTTTCAATTAGGAATTAAGAATTAAAAATTATTTTTTTTCTTGATGAAACTTCTTTTATATGACAAGAGGAGTGTGCTTGTTTGGAAGACAAATAGACAATAAAGACTGCTAATGATTTATTTTTAATTATAAACCCTCAAATACCCCTCCACAGTCTTCTTAATATCAAAATTATCCGCTAATATTAAGTTATTTTTTTTAGTTTCTCTTCTTATTTTCGCATTTTGGCTTAAGCTCACAAACTTTTTTAAAAAATCATTTTTATTATTTAATTCAAACAATTGTCTTTCGTCGTTGTTCAACATTTCATTAATTCCACCTACTCGAGAAGATAGAACGGGAATACCAGCAAAAAATGCTTCTATAATAGTAATAGGCATGCCTTCGTATCTGGAAACCAAGGTGAATAAATTAAAAGATTTTAAATAGGCGCTGGCCTTATGTAATTCTCCCGCTAAAAATATTTTATCTTTTAATTTATATTTTCTAATTAATCTTTCATATTTTTTAGTTTCTTCACTTAAACTGCCGATAATAATTAAAATTGCAAAGGGATTTATCTTTAATATTTCCGGAAAGATTTTAATTAAGAATTCATAATTTTTAGCGTAACAATGTCGCCCAATACTTCCAATAATAAATTTATCTTTTAGATCTTGCTGTAAATGTTTTTCTAAAAGTTTTAGTGATTTAGCATGAGAATAAAATTCTTCTTCGGAATTAATTCCATTATAAATAACATGCCCCTTTTTTACGAGTTTTATTTTTAGGGCATATTGATAATTATTGTGACTCACAAAAACATTTTCATCAATAAATTTAAGAAAAAACTTAAAATAAAATTTATAAAAAACTCTTAATATTTTGTTTTTATTATAATTTAAGTCCAATAAAGATAAACCTCGAAAAGTAAAGACAGTCTTTGGTTTATTTTTGAGAAGTTTAGCACTAAGAGCTCCAGCTAGGGCGTTAGAACTATTGATATGAATAGCGTCAAAATTCTCAAAATATAAAAATTTTTTAAATTCTAAAATAAATTTAATAGTTTTAAAAGGATTGTGGCTACGCCAAAGATTATTTAATTTAATATATTTAATATCTTCCTTGGCCAGTTCTCCATATAAAAAATTACCCTCTCCAAAGGCAACCGTAATATCATGTCCTTGATTTTTCATTTCTCTTGCCAAATTCAAAACACTCATCTGAGCTCCACCAATTTCCGCTTTTGTAATTAAAAGTAGTATTTTCATTTTTATTGACTTTATACTCTATTTATTTAATAATAACTTATAGAGGACAAATATACAAGTTTGTTTTTTTATTATTATTTATAATTAAAACTAAATTATGGATTCGTCAAAAATAAAAATTGGTTTTATCGGTCAAGGTTGGATTGGTAAAAATTATGCTGATGATTTTGAGAAAAGAGGATATAAAGTGGTGCGTTATGCGCTAGAGGAGCCTTATAAAAAAAATAAAGAGTTGATTAAAGATTGTGATATTGTTTTTACTGCTGTTCCTACTCCGAGTACTCCGGAAGGTTTTGACTCTAGTATTTTGCATGATGCGGTTCAAAATGTAGGAGAGGGTAAAATTGTAGTTATAAAATCAACTCTTTTACCGGGGACAACAGAAGATATCCAAAAAGAGAATCCTAATATTTTTGTTTTTCATTCTCCTGAATTTTTAACTGAAGCAACGGCTTCTTATGACGCAGCTAATCCTAGTAGAAATATTGTTGGTATGCCGATTGAAAATGATGAATATCAAGAAAAGGCTAAATTAATTATTTCTGTTTTACCTAAGGCTAAATTTGAATTAATTTGCACTTCTCGTGAGGCAGAATTAATTAAATATGGAGGAAATAATTGGTTTTATTTTAAGGTAATTTTTATTAACATGCTTTATGATTTAGCTGTTAAAAATAATTGTAGATGGGAAATAATTAGGGATGCTATGGCTGGAGATCCGCGTATCGGTTCTACACATCTAAATCCCGTTCATAATAGTGGAGAAAAAGGGGGAGATGTTCAGGGAAAGTTGAAATTTAATGAGCTTCATTTAGAGCCTATTCATAAATCAGGTCGAGGAGCCGGAGGGCATTGTTTTATTAAGGATTTTGCCGCTTTCAAAGAAATGTATGAGAAACAAGTAGGTGATAAGTTGGGCGTAGATTTGCTCAAGGCTATGGAGGCTAAGAACATTGATTTATTACTTAATTCTGAAAAAGATTTGGATTTGCTTAAAGGTGTTTATGGGGAGGAAATTATGGAAAATAGATTCTAGAGGTTTATTAATTTTTAAATTTTATAATTTTTAATTTTTAAATAAATCAAAATTTTTAATTTTTAAACTTGCTAGTTTAAATATTTTGTTTAAAAATTAAGACTTAAAATTTATTTTAAAAATTAAAAATTATAAAATTTAAAAATTAAACAAATATTATGTCAAAAATGCTTGTGACCGGTGGGGCCGGGTTTATTGGCTCTAATTTAGTAGATGCTTTAATTGAGCGGGGGGATGAAGTTATTATTATTGATAATTTGTCTACTGGGAAAGAGGAGAATATTAATAAAAAGGCGGAATTTCATAATTTAGATATTAGAAATTTAGAAGAAATTAAACCTTTATTTGTTGGAGTGGATTATGTCTTTCATTTAGCTGCTTTTGCTCGAGTACAACCTTCTATTGAAGATCCAATTACTTCTAATGATATAAATCTAAATGGAACTTTGAATGTTCTTAAATCTGCTTCGGATGCTAAAGTAAAAAAAGTAGTTTATAGTGCATCTTCTTCTGCTTATGGAGATCAGACCGAAATGCCTGTTCATGAAAAAATGTTAGCGCATCCTTTAAGTCCTTATGGATTACAAAAATATGTAGGGGAATTATATTGTCGATTATTTTCTGATGTATATAATTTACCAACCGTAAGCCTGCGTTATTTTAATATTTATGGTAATAGGCAACTTTTAGAAGGAGCTTATTGTTTAGTGATGGGAATTTTTGCGAAGCAGAGATTAGAGGGTAAGGCGATGACTATTACTAATGATGGGGAACAAAGAAGAGATTTTACTTCTGTGATTGATGCTGTTCGGGCGAATATAATGGCGGCGGAAAGTGATAAAACTGGGAAAGGTGAAGTTATTAATATTGGACGAGGGGAAAACTATAGTGTTAATGAATTAGCTAAAATGATTGGTGGGCCGACGGAGTATATTGGAGAAAGACTAGAACCAAGAGAAACTTTAGCGGATAATTCCTTAGCGAAAGAACTTTTAGGATGGGAACCGACTGTTAATTTACCGGATTGGATGGAAGAGTATAAAAAAGAGTTGGGGTTTTAAATTTTAGATTTTTAATTTTTAATTTTTAATTTTGATTAAATTTTGAATTATAAATTTTTAAACATTAAATCATTAAAAATTAATTATTCACTCAAAATTCTTAATTCTTAATTCATAATTCAAGAATATGTCTAAACAAAAAACAATTTTAGTTACCGGTGGAGCGGGGTTTATTGGTTCTAATTTATGTCAGCGATTGCTTGATGAAGGGAATAAAGTTATTTGTCTTGATAATTTATTCACTGGGAATAAGAATAATATAAAACAGTTTCTAGATAATTCTGATTTTGAATTTATTGAACATGATATAGAAAATCCGATAGATATAGATACACAGATAGATCAGATTTATAATTTGGCCTGTCCAGCTTCTCCTCCTCATTATCAGTTTGATAAAATTAAAACTCTTAAAACTAATATTTTAGGTGCGATTAATGTTTTAGATTTAGCACTTAAAACAGGAGCAAGGGTTCTACAAGCTTCAACTTCTGAAATTTATGGAGACCCTTTAGAGCATCCTCAAAAAGAAACTTATAATGGTAATGTAAAAACTATTAGTCCGCGTTCCTGCTACGATGAAGGTAAGCGAGCGGTTGAAACTTTGTTTGGTGATTATCATAAAGAAAAAGGAGTAGATATAAGAATTATTCGAATATTTAATACCTATGGTCCAAATATGGCTGTTAATGATGGGCGAGTAGTGTCAAATTTTATTATTCAGGCTTTGAAAAATGAAGACATTACAATATATGGAGACGGAAGTCAGACTAGGTCTTTTCAGTATATTGATGATCTACTTGATGGCCTGCTTGCTTTGATGAATAATGAAATTAATTTTTTAGGACCAGTTAATATTGGTAATCCTGATGAATTTACGGTAAGTCAATTAGCAGAAAAAGTTATTCAATTAATTCTATCAACAAAGAGTAAAATAGTCTATAAGAATCTTCCAGAAAATGATCCTAAAAAAAGAAAACCAGACATCTCCTTAGCTCAAGAAAAATTAAACTGGACTCCAAAAATAAATTTAGATGAAGGGCTAAAAAAAGCAATTGAATATTTTAAGGGAATGATTTAATTTTTTTTATGAACACAAAAAAGATAGAATGCCCCGAGGGTAAAAAAAGAATATTAATTTTCTCTTTGACATATCTACCTTATGTTGGTGGCGCTGAATTAGCAATTAAGGAGGAGACTGATCGCATCTCTGATTTTGAGTTTGATATGATTACTTTGCGTTTTGATAGAGATTTGGCCAAGTTTGAAAAAATAGGGAATATTAATATTTATCGCATTGGCTTTTCTTCTCGTTCTATTAATGCTGACGATTTAGTAAAATTTCCTTTAAAAATAAATAAATATTTATTTCCCTTTTTAGCGTTCTTTAAAGCAAGGGGATTACATCAGAAAAATTTATATGATGCGATTTGGGCCATGATGGCTAATTATGCAAGCTTCGGAGCTTTATTTTTTAAGATGATTAATAAAAAAATTCCTTATTTATTAACCCTGCAAGAAGGCGATCCTTTAGAATATTATCGTCAGCGAATTGGAGTTTTATTTAAATTATTTAAGCAGGTTTTCACAAAGGCTGATTTTGTGCAAGTTATTTCAAATTATTTGGGACGATATGCTTGTGATATGGGTTTTCAGGGAGAGCCAATTTTAATTCCTAATGCTGTAGATGTTGTTCATTTTTCACAAGAGTATTCACCAGAAGAATTAGATAATCTAAAAAGAAAGTTTAGTAATAGCGTTGAAGATAGATTTATTATTACTACTTCGCGCCTAGTCACTAAAAATGCAGTTGATGATGTGGTTAGTGCTTTTGAATTTTTACCAAAAAATATTAAATTTTTGATTTTAGGAACAGGGCCTGATGAGCTTAAATTAAAAGAACTTGTCAAAAAGAAAAACCTTGATAAACAAATTATTTTTTTAGGTCATGTTGAGCATACTTTAATTCCTAAATATTTAAAAATAGCTGATATTTTTATTAGGCCATCTAGGTCTGAGGGTTTTGGGAATTCTTTTGTGGAAGCTATGGCGGCTGGTGTTCCGGTTATTGCTACTCCTGTTGGTGGTATTGTTGATTTTTTATTTGACCTTGAAAACAAAAATAATAAAAAACCTACTGGTGTTTTTTGTGAACTTAATAATCCTGAAGATATTGCTCAAAAAATTAAAATGTTAATTGACGACCCTGATTTAAAAAACAGGATTGTTAAAAATGCGAAAGAAATGGTTTTAGAAAAATATGATTGGAAAAAAATTTCTTATCAGATGGAGAATTTATTTAAAAAAATATGTTCAGAAAAATAAGGTCTATTATTTTTAAACATGCTATTTTACTTAAATATTTAATAGCTGGAGCTTGTGCTACTTTTACCAATCTATTAGTTTTATTTTTATTAACTGGAATTTTTAGAATTTATTATTTATTTTCTTCCATCATCGCTTTTCTAATTGCTTTTTTAGTGAGTTTTTTTCTTCAAAAGTTCTGGACTTTTCAAAATAAAGATAAAAAGAAAATTAAAAAGCAAGCCTTTTTATATTTATTGGTTTTAGGAATTAATTTAATTTTGAATACATTGATGATGTATATTTTTGTGGAATTATTTTCTTTTAATTATCTTTTGGCGCAAATTATTATATCTTTGATTTTAGCTCTTCTTTCTTTTTTTCTTTATAGAATTATTTTTAGGGAGAAAGAGAATTTAGAAAAGAAAAAAGTTAAAAAGATTTTAATAGCTAGCGGTATTTATCCACCTGATATTGGGGGACCTGCAAATTATGTAAAAATTCTAGAAGAAGAATTGGGCAAGCGAGATTATAGTTTAAAAGTTATTACTTATGCTGATGAGCTTAGCTTAAAGAATGGGGAGGATATAGAGATAGTGAGAATAAAGAGAGAGCAGAATATGATTTTAAAATATTTAAAATATTTTTATCATGTTTTTAAATTATCTTTTGGAGCTGATTTAATTTATGTTCAGGGTCCTATCTCTGCTGGTTTACCAGTATTTTTTGCTTCTAGTTTAAATCATAAAAAATATATTTTAAAAATTGTAGGAGATAGAGCGTGGGAATATGGAAAACAAAAAGGAGAAGTAAAAGAATTGTTGGATGTATTTCATGAAAAAAAATATGGTTTTAAAATTGAGTTGATGCGGTTTTTGGAAAAAAATGTGGCAGCTCGAGCGGAAAAAGTTATTGTGCCTTCGGAATTTTTAAAGTCCATAGTTTTAAAATGGGGGATTGAAGATAGTAAAATAAAAGTTATATATAATGCAGTACGCAGAGCGGAAGTTTTGGAAAATAAACAGGAGCTTCGTGAGTATTTCAGAATCCAGGGAAAAACAATTATATCCGTAGGTAGACTTGTCGCCTGGAAAGGCTTTGATGCTCTTATCGAAATTATGCCAGATTTATTAAAAATTAATCCGGATTTTAATTTATTAATTGCGGGAGACGGACCGGAAAGAAAGAATCTAGAATCTAGAATTAAGGAATCAAATTTAGAAGATAGTGTAAAGTTATTAGGAAACTTGGAACAGGGGGAATTATGGAAATATATGAAGGCGAGTGATTTTTTTGTTTTGAATACAGGATATGAAGGTCTGCCCCATCTTATAATTGAGTCTATGTATCTTGGACTTCCAGTAATTACTACAAACATCGGAGGTAACCCAGAAGTTGTTCAGGATGGTAAAAATGGAATTTTGGTGGAGTATAATAATAAGGAGGAGATTAAAAAAGAGGTTCTAGATTTAGTTCAAGATGAGGAGAAGATAAGTTTGCTAAAAGAAAATGCTTTAAAAAGTTTGGACGAGAAGTTTAGTCGAGATAGGATGATTGGGGATTTGATTGGGGTTGTTGAAGGAATTGATTAGTTTTTTGTTTATTGAATTGCTGTTCCACCCTTTTGCACCCCAGGGCACTCTCTCTGACTATCGCCATTCACCTTGTCATCCTGGAATTTTTATTGTAGCGGAGCGGAAATAAAAATATCCGGGATCCAGGAGGAAAAGCTATATGCTATTTAAATTTTCTGAGGTTTAAAAATATTCATATCTCTTTCCCCTGGATCCCGGGTTGCGCTTCGCGCCCCCAGGATGACAAAGAAAAAAAAACTGTTAATGAATTACTTAAATGTATAGAAGCGGCAAAGGGAGATGAATTATTTTTTTAAATTTAACTTTATGAACATACTAATGATCAGTTTAGATAAGGCTCTTGTTGGTGGAAAGAGCTTGGGGGATGCTATAGAGCGTCATAAAAAGTATGGTGCTTTGGTAGATCGTCTGGACATTATTGCGCCCACTAGCAAAAAAGAAAATTTGCCTGTTTTTGAAATGGCTAAAAATATTCATGGACATCCTTCTAATTCTTATTCAAAAATATTTTTTATTTTTGATGCGATTCAAATTGCACAAAAAATTATTAAAAAAAATACAGAGTGCCTCGAGGGTGAGCCGGACTTAATAGTGTGCCAAGAACCTTTTATCACCGGATTAACAGGGTGGTTAATCAAGAAAATAACTAAAACAAAATTATTAATTCATTTTCATGGAGATTTTTGGGGGAATAAAAATTGGTTAAAAGAAAAGAAAATAAATTATTTATTTTTATTAATTTCAAAATTTATTGTTCCTCGAGCTGACGCTATTCGAGTTGTAAGCCATGGGATTAAGAATAAGGTAGCACAAGCCGGCATAGCTCAAGACAAGATTTATGTTATTCCAACTCCAGTTGATTTAAAAAAGTTTGAGCATCAAAATCTGAAAAAGATTGATGAAATCAAAAAAAGTGTAAATAACAAAAAAATTATCCTTTATGTTGGGCGTTTAGCGAGAGAAAAGAATTTAAGAATGTTAATTAATGCTTTTGAAATAGTTAGTAATAGTTTTGAGAATTGTGCTTTGATGATAGTGGGGGATGGTTTAGGAAGAAAGAATCTAGAATCTAGAATTAAGAATTTAGATTTAAAAAATAAAGTTATTTTTCAGGGAAGTGTAGATAGTGATAGACTTAGTGACTATTATCATGCATCTGAAATTTTTGTTTTACCATCAGACTCTGAAAGTTTCGGGAAAGTTTTGGTGGAAGCTGGGGCTTCTGGATTAGCTTCTATTTCAACAAAAACTACTGGAGCAAAAGAAATAATTAAAAACGGAGAAACTGGTTTATTGGCTGAAATTGATGATGAAAAAGATTTTTCAGATAAAATCTTATATTTATTGCAAAATCCTGAGATTTGCGCTAAGATGGGCGAACAAGCTAAGAGTAGGGTGAATAAATATTTTGGAGATACTACGGAAAAAATAATAGAACTTTGGAGAAAAATTTGTTAGGGGTGAAACCTCTAACGCGTTAGAGGTTTCACCCCTAACAAATTTTTTCTTTAAAATTAATTTGACACTTATATTACGATATTGTATTATTAAAATGTAATATTAATTTTGTAAATATGAAAACAAAAACAGCTCGTATTTCAGCGCTTTTGCCATTTTCTTTAGTTGAGGAAATTAAGAAATTTTCAGAAAATAATAATATAACACAAAGTTATGTTATTAAAAATGCTTTAGAATCCTGGTTGAGTCTTAAACTTGAGCGAGATACAAAAGTTTTATCTAAAATTAATTTTGATGATTTGCCCCAAGAAGATGAATGGCAATTAATTCAATCTGCTTTATAATCTATGCAAATTAAGCAAGGTGATATTTTTCTAGTTGATTTAAATCCAGTAAAGGGTCATGAACAAAGTGGTTTCAGGCCCGTTTTAATTTTACAGAATAATATTTTAAATAAAAATTTAAATACGGTAATAGTCGCTCCAATTTCAGCGAATACAAAAGTTAAGGGACTTTTAACTACTTATTATTTATCTCGGAAAATTTCTCAATTAGATAAGGATTCCGTTATTCTATTGTTTCAAATAAGGACTTTGGATAAGATTCGCTTGAAAAGAAAAATTTCTAATATTGGAAATGATAATTTTAAGCTTATTAAGGGGCAATTTAAATTTATTTTTTAATATGAAAATAATTGTTGATAGAAATAATTTAAAAGAAAATCCAGCTCAGTTTTTGCGACAGTCTGGTTATGGTTTTATTCAAGATAGAAGAACCGGCAATGAGAGTTTTGCTCGTCGGACTGGTCGGGATCATTATCCTCGTTTTCATGTTTATGTTAAGAGTAAAAACGACAGAGTTATTTTTGATATGCATCTTGACCAGAAACGTGCTAGTTATGAAGGCGCCCATGCTCATAATGCTGAGTATGGTGGACCTGTTGTTGAAGGGGAAATCGCGAGGCTGAAAAGATTATTGGATTTGAGTTCGGAAAAAAACAATAACATAAAGAAAAGTGATATTAAAAACATTCCTTCCGCGGAAGATAGATTGGGAAATAGAAATATTTTAGATAATATAAATTAATTTTTAATGTTTAGAAATTAATCATTCAAAATTAAACATTCAATCAAAATTCGAAATTCGAAAATTAAAATTGAAATTAATGCAGCCTAGCGAAGAAATAAAAGCCCGAATTGATATTGTTGATTTAATTCGGGAATATATTAATTTACAGCCAGCTGGCGTAAATTTTCGAGCAAAATGCCCTTTTCACCGGGAAAAGAGCCCTTCTTTTATTGTGTCTCCGGAAAAGCAGATTTATCATTGTTTTGGTTGTGGTAAGGGAGGGGATATTTTTTCTTTTTTAATGGAAATGGAAGGAATAAATTTTGTGGAAGCTTTGCGTATTTTGGCTCCAAAGGCTGGAGTTACTTTAAAAAGGCAAGATCCTAAACTTATTTCAGAGAGGAATAGGATTATGGATATTATGGATATTTCCCGCAGGTTTTATCATAAGACCTTTTTGGAAAGCCCTTATGCTAAAAATGCTCGGGATTATCTTTTGGAACGTGGCCTTAAAAATGAAACCATAGAGGAGTGGCAGATTGGATTTAGTCCGGATAGCTGGGAAGTGCTCGTTAATTTTCTTAAAGGAAAAGGTTTTAAAGAAAATGAAATTTTTTTAGCCGGGATGATTGTAAAATCGGAAAAAAGCAATAGATTTTATGATCGTTTTAGGGGGCGAATTATGTTCCCGATTATGGATGTTAATTCTAATACAGTTGCTTTTTCTGCACGGGTTTCTCCGGAAAAAGAAGAAAGTGAAAAAATGGGGAAATATATTAATAGTCCCCAAACTCCCGTGTATGATAAAAGTAAAATTTTATTTGGTTTAGATAAGTCTAAGATGGCAATTAAGTCAGAAGATTTAGCTATTATAGTTGAGGGGCAGATGGATGTAATCTCCGCTCATCAGGCTGGGTTTAAAAATGTAATTGCTTCTTCTGGAACGGCATTAACTCGAGAGCAAATAATTTTAATTAAAAGATTTACTAATAATTTAGCTTTTGCTTTTGATCAGGATATGGCTGGGATAAATGCTGTAGACAGAGGAATGGGTATAGCAAGCCAGCTTGAGATGAATATTAAAGTAATTGAAGTTCCAGACGGGAAAGATCCGGATGAGTGTATTAGAAATAATCCGGATGCCTGGAACTTAGCTGTGGAAAAGGCTAAGCTTATGATGGAATATTATTTTGATAAATATTTAAGAGAATTGGATGCAAATGATGTTGAAGACAAAAATAAAGCAGTTCAATTAATGATTCCTAAAATTTATAGGCTGGGAAATAAAATAGAACAGGATCATTGGTTAAAAAAATTAGGAGAAAGAATGGATATAGATGAAAGCCGTTTAAAAGAGGTTTTAAGAAAGATTAAAAATCCCGAACCTGTTGTTCAAAAAGAAAATGATTTGCCACTCGCAAAACCTCAAATAAAAACGAAAGAAGAAAAGATGAGTGAAATTTTAAATGCCTTGCTTATTAAATTTTCTCCGCTTTTAGAATATACTTTAAAATATTTAGATCTTGAATATCTGTCTGGGGAAGAGAATAAAGGTATTTACAGAAAATTAATATTATATTATAATAATATTATTGTTAATCAAGGACAAGAAAAGACAAGTGCTAGAGATAATGATTTTAGAAATTGGCTTAAGGGAGAAAATGAACAAAATGCAGATTTAAACTCTAAACCGGAAAACCAGTTGAATTTTTTTGATAAACTGGTTATTTTGGGTGATGAGGAATTTTATAATTTAGATTTTGAAGAAGCCAAGAATGAGTTAATCAAAATTTTAAAATTATTAAAAAAAGAATATTTGAATAAAAGAATGCGTGAACTGGAAAAGTTGATAGCTCAAGCTGAAAAAGAAAGTGACGCTAATAATCTTCAGACTTTAATGGAAGAATTTAAAAATTTATTAAATGAGTATAAAGATTTAGGATAAAATAAATGCCTAGAGTTAAAAAAAAGACAACAAAAAAAACAGCTGTTAAAAAAATTGGAGTAAAAAAAGCAGTAGCTAAAAAAATAAGCGCAAAAAAACCGATAGCGAAAAAAACAACAGTCAAGAAGCCAAAAGTTAAAAAAATGGTGTCAAAAAAAACGGCGCCAAAGAAAAGCGTGTCTAAAAAATCAGCTGTTAAAAAAACAATAAAAAAAGTTGAACCACATGTAGTAGAAATGCCTAAAAAGAATTTAGTCTTTAATCTTTTGCAGAAAGGGAGATCTCGAACTTTTGTGACCGAAACAGAACTTTTGTATGTTTTTCCAGAAGTAGAGGAATATATTTTTGATTATGAATTATTTTTAGAAGAATTACAAAAATCGGGAGTGCAGATTATTGAAGATACTGGGAGAATATTGGATTTTGAAGAAAATCAAAAAAAACAGGAAGAAAAAGGGGGGAATATTTTGCCAACTAATATTACGGATTTATCAAAATTAAGTGCGGATTCAATCCAGATGTATTTAAAGGAAATTGGGAAAGTTCCGCTTTTATCATCAGCTGAAGAAGTTGAGTTATCTAAAAGAAAGGAAAAAGGAGAAAGGGAAGCGGAGAGGCGTTTGATTGAGGCAAATTTAAGATTGGTCGTTTCTATTGCAAAAAAGTTTTCCGGTGCTAAGGGCTTATCTCTTTTGGATTTAATTCAGGAAGGGAATATCGGTCTTTTTCGAGCAGTGGAAAAATTTGAATATCGGAAGGGCTATAAATTTTCAACTTATGCTACTTGGTGGATTAGGCAAGCCATTACGAGAGCTTTAGCTGATCAGTCTCGAACTATTCGTATTCCGGTTCATATGGTAGAAACTATTAATAAATTTCAACAAGTTCAAAGACAGCTTATTCAGGATTTAGGGAGAGAGCCTTTGCCAGAAGAGATTTCTGCTGAGATGAACGAAGATATTGATAAAGTTCGTCATATTATTAAGATTTCCCAAGATACTATTTCTTTGGAAACTTCTGTTGGTGATAATGAGGAAGATTCCACTTTGGAAGATTTTATTGAAGATGTTAAAAATGTTACTCCAGATCATTCTGCTGCTTTGCGTCTTTTAAGAGATTATGTGAAAGAAGTTATAATTCAATTATCTCCTCGGGAGCAGAAAATTTTAGAAATGCGTTTTGGCTTAGAGGATGGAGTAGCGCATACCCTAGAAGAAGTCGGACGGGAATTTGATGTAACTCGCGAACGTATTCGTCAGATTGAAGCAAAAGCTTTAGAGAAAATACAGAAGCACGAAGGGATTAGTAAGTTGAGGGATTATTAAGTTAGGTTT
Organism: uncultured Gammaproteobacteria bacterium; assembly: GCA_964505405.1. GTDB lineage: Bacteria > Patescibacteriota > Patescibacteriia > Patescibacteriales > UBA12075 > CAZDHZ01. The sequence continues at coordinate 19,293 of CAZDHZ010000007.1, forward strand.
TAGAGTAGCCTCAAGGCATCCGATGCCTTAGCTAAGGCATCGGATGCCTTGAGGCGGATTGGTTTGGATAGCGCAAAACTCCCGAATGGGAGTTTTTTGTTTTTGTTATCAATATTTAAATAAAAATCAAGCTCTGAGCAAAACTCGTGCTAATCTTATTTCATCATAAGAAAATTTTCCATCTAAATATTCAAAAACAGGTTTTAATTTTTCATCTCCGCATTCTTTAAATGCTTCTTTCATTGTTTCGTATCTGTCTTTAGGAAGGCGCAAATAATCAAGGTCAAGTTTAATCTCTTCGTCAATTAATTTTTCAAGATGATTTATAATTGTTCCTTGTGTAAATCCTTGAATTTTAGCAATTCTATCTACAGAGGTTTTTTTAATAATAAGCTCTTTTGTTTTTACATTGAATTTTGTTTTTGGAGTAACAGTTTTAATTACTTTAATTTTTTCTTTTTTATTGGGGAAAGGTTTGGGAGAAATTTTATTTGCTTTAGCAAAATTTTTTATTAAATCCATAAATATTTCTCCAAATTGCTCTAATTTTTTATCACCAACTCCGCTGATACATGAAAAATCTTCTTTTGTTTGAGGAAAATAATAAGCCATTTCCTGTAAAGAAGTATCTCCAAATATGACAAAGGGTGGAACATTTAGTTTTTGAGCCTGTTTCATGCGTATTGCTCTTAATTCTTCAAAAAGCAGAGAATTAAATTCTAGATCTTTTTTAGTTTTTTGTTTTGAACTAACTATATCATCTATTGGTTTATTTAATTCTAACTTTTCATTACTTTGCAAAAATTTTGATCCTTTTTTAGTGATACTTAAAGTAGGATATTGTCCTTCACTTTTTAATATATATCCGAGATCAGTAAGCTGTTTAATCATTTGAGAAAGTCCAGATTCGCTAAAATCTTCTACAATACCGAAAACAGATAATTTATCATGATTATTAATCCTTATTTTTTGGATTTTTTTACCTAGTAATATGTCTACGATATAATTTTTACCGAAACGATTGTTAGTACGAATTAGAGCGGAGAGGATTTTTTTACTTATAATACTCGCGTCAATTTTTTCTTTTTTAGTAAGACAAACATCACAGGCTTGGCATTTTTCTTTTTCTTGCTTTTCTCCAAAATAATTAAGTAAATATTTTTTACGACATGTACTAAGTTCTGCAAAATTTAAAACTTCAGCTAATTTTTCTTCAGCCATTTCTCTTAAGCGTCTATCATTAATTTGATTGATAAAAAATTCATGTTTACGGGTATCTGCATAAGTATAAAACATAATACATTCACTAGGGAGCCCATCTCTCCCGGCACGACCAATTTCTTGATAATATCCTTCTAATGTTTTTGGAAAAGTATAATGAACAACTAAGCGAACATCAGGTTTATCAATCCCCATTCCAAAAGCGATAGTGGCTACAATAATATTAATTTTGTCCTTTACAAAGTGCTCTTGGATTAATTTTCTTTTATTAGGATCAAGTCCAGCATGATAGGCTTCCGCTGAGAATCCATTTAATTTTAAATTTTCAGCGATTTCTTCGGTTTCTTTTCGGGAGTGACAATAAATTATTACTGATTCATCTTTATATTTAGAAAGTAAATTGACTAATTTAGGAAAAGCTTGTTTTTTTTCTATGACGGAAAGTTTTAAATTTTCTCGATCAAAGCTTGATATAAAAGTTTTAGCCCTTTTTAAATTTAATTGATTAATAATATCTTCTCTTACTTTTTTAGTTGCAGTAGCAGTTAAGGCCATAAGGGGTACAGCAGGAAAAATTGTTTTTAGCGATTTTAAATTTCTATAGTCAGGACGAAAATCATGGCCCCATTCAGAGATACAATGAGCCTCGTCTACCGCGATTAAATCTATTTGTAGTTTTGATAAGAAATTTTGAAAATTTTGAAGGGCAAATCTTTCGGGAGCAATATATAAAATCTTCACTTCTTTATTCAAAATTTGTGTTTTTATATTTTCAATTTGATCTTGATTTAGAGAAGAATTTATAAATTCAGCATTAATTCCATTAGCCTGAAGAGCATCAACCTGATCTTTCATTAAGGCAATAAGAGGGGAGATAACCAAAGTTAAGCCTTTAAATTTTAAAGCTGGGAGTTGGAAGCATAAAGATTTTCCTCCTCCGGTAGGCATTAAAACAAAAGAGTCTTTTTTAGCTAAAACATTATCAATGATTTCGGCTTGCAAGGGGCGAAATTCATCATAACCAAAATGTTTTTTTAGGAGAGTTTTCATTTTTTAAATTTAGCATATTTTAGCGATAAAAACAAAATATTAAAAATAAAAAGAATAAAAATAAAAAGAGAAATAAGAATGTAATCTTCTTATTTCTCTTTTTATTTTTATTTCTTTTAAAGTAAGTAAAAACAACCCTGTTTAGAGGGGGTTGTTTTTTTAAAAGAGCATATATTTTATTTAATTATCTTTTTTTTCGAGTCCTTACTAATTACTACGCAGCTTTTAAAATTTTTCTTCAAAAATATTTTATTTAATATTAACTTTATTTAGCTTCTTTGATTTAGAGAATAAAAACCCCCACTAAGCTTAGCTTGGTGGGGGAGTAAAAAATATGTGGCTAGGATACAGTTAAGTGGCTATGCCCATATCTTCCTGTTGAAAAAGTTCAATTGGTTTTTTGTTGAGAGCTTGGAAACAGTTAATGTAGCGAAGAGTGGTTTTATCAAAGACTTCTTGTGGTATTTGAACATCGGGATTTTCTTTTATGCCCAAGGCTTTTCCGATATCTCGAACTGGTTGTTTGTCCAGACTGGGCGGACGTCTATTTTCTTGCATTGCTTTTTCCAGTTCTTTTTTTAACCAAAGACGGGAGGAGTCAGGAGTGATCACCTCATCAATGAGGATAATTTTTCCATTTGGAAGTCGACCAAATTCAAACTTGGAATCAGCGATAATTATGCCCGCTAAAATTGCAAAATGAGAAGCTTTTTGAAATATTGAAAGTGATTTCCCTTTTACAATACAGGCAACATTTTTGCTGGTAATTTTTTCCATTTCCTCATAGGAGATATTTTCATCTTTTTCGGCTTTAGTTGATGGTGTAAAAATTGGTTCCGGAAGAAGAGACCCGTCTTTTAATCCGTCTGGGAAAGAAAATCCACAAATCTCTCTTTTTCCCTTTTTATATTCTTCCCAATAAGATCCAGTTATGCGTCCGCGAACGATAGCCTCAATCGGAAATACCTCTGTTTTACGAACTACTATGCAACATTTTTGGAGAGTTGTATTATTCCATAATTCTTTTGGAAGATAGTGGTCAATCTCTGATCCGTAGGCGACTAGGTGTGATTCAATATTTGGTAGAACTTTTGTAAGCCACATTACGGTGAGGGCTGTTAGGACTTCTCCTTTTCTGGCTACAAGCATTGGAAGTTTGATATCAAAGATGCTGATGCGGTCAGTTGCGAGGATGAGCAATAAATCATCATAGAGGGGAATGCTAAAAAGTTCTCGGGTTTTTCCACTATTGAGGTGCTGAAAGGCATGGCTGATAAGCAGGGCAATAATTTTATTGAAATCTACAGTTCTTTGTTTCATCACTTTCCTCCTTTTTTCTTAAAACGTTTTTTTGTTTATT
>CAZDHZ010000007.1:23023-28222 GCA_964505405.1 uncultured Gammaproteobacteria bacterium
ATTCATTCATTCATTCATCCAAATTCCTCTTTTATATCCTTTCTATGAGTTGTAAAAGTGCGATTATAAAAAAAAGAAGCCCCTCTAGACTCCTTTTATATTTTATGTGTTTAATTTAGCTAAAATTTTATAATTTGTCAATGTTTATCCTAATTTTAGGTATTTTACTTAATTCTCAAGAAAAAAGTTTTTCCTTTTTGGAGGACATCATTTTTTTTAAGCTTAAAATCTAGATCGTTTATAACTTCTTTATTTACTTTTACTCCATTTTGACTAATAACTCTTCGTCCTTCAGATTTGCTTTTAACTGCGCCCGATTCTGTTAAGATGGCTATAACATTATAATTTTTAGCCTTGAATTCGGGCATGTTGTCTGGAGTTTCTTTATTGCTAATTGTTTTTATAAAATATTCTTGGGCTTTAGTTGCTTCTTTTTCAGAGTGATAGAATTTTACAATTTCAAAAGCTAGCTGTAATTTATAATCTCGTGGATTTGCTCCATTTTTCATTTCTTGTTCAAAAATACTAATTTTGTCCATACTGAAGCGAGTCAATAAAACAAAGTATCTAATAATAAACTCATCTTTTAAGGACATTAGTTTTCCGAACATGTCATTAGGTAGGTCAAATAAATTAACAGTATTACCCCAGCTAGAGCTCATTTTGCGTCCGTCTAATCCTTCAATTAGGGGATTGGTAATAATGTCTTGCGGTTTTTGTTTGTATGCTTTCTGTAAAGTTCTTCCAGCTAAAATATTAAATCTTTGATCAGTGCCACCAAGCTCAACATCGGCTTTAATTTCTACAGAATCGTAAGCTTGCATCAAGGGGTAGAGAAGTTCTCTGAGGACTATTCTTTTTCCGGCATCAAGTCTTTTTCTAATATTTTCTCTGGAGATAAATTCATTTAGAGAAAATTGATTTGCCTGTTGTCCGATATCCGTGTATTTTAATTTACTTAACCATTTACTATTATAATGTATTTCACTTTTTTTGATATCTATAATTTTTCCGGCCTGTTCTATATAATTTTTTAAATTTTCCTTGATAGTTTCGGGCGTTAGCATCGGTCGCTCACTTTCTTTGTCAGAGGTATCACCGATAGTTCCGGTAAAATCGCCAATAATTAAAACAATTTGGTGTCCTAGCTCTTGGAAATCTTTTAATTTAAGCAAGGGGATTGATCTGCCTAAATGAATATTGGGGCTAGTAGGGTCTATGCCTAATTTTATTCTTAATTTCTTTCCGCTTTTAAGTTTTTCCAAAAGATTTTTTTTATCAATAACTTCTTCCACACCCCTTGAAAGCAATGATTCTATTTTTTTTGCATCTGTATTTATGGGCATATTTTTAATATATTTTAGTGATTTATTTGATTTTAGTATAGTATGGATAGGCTTAAAATGCAATTAACTTTTCTTTTTTTTATCTTCTTTTTCTACTAAAATCTCTATTACTTTTAGCTCTTCTTTTCTTTTTAAATCCATTATCTGGCTTAGTTCTTCTTTCGCTCGAATAATTAGTTTTTTGATTACTTCTACTTATGTTGATGCTTTTACCTCTAAAATTTGCTCCTTGCAAATATTTTAGAACATCATCAGCTCGTTTTTTTTCAACTGATAAAATTGAGGATTCTGCCATTAAAGTTATTTTTCCGATTTCAGTTCCTTTTAGGCTTCGCTTAGAATTAATCAAAGAAAAAACACTTTTGACATCAAGCCTATCTCTTTTGCCAATATTAATTTTTAAATCAACATTATCACTATCATCTCTTCTCTCACGAGGAGTCTTGGCACTAACATTTAAATCACGAGTATTTTTGTATGTGTCCATAAAATACTTAAATTTATGACCCACAAAATATTTTATTAAATCTTCTTTGTTGATTTTCTTTAATTTCTCTATAATTTCCTGAAAATATTTTTCATTAGCCATACTTTCAATGTCGGCTGTTTCTATTTCTTCAACAAAATTATTAATTTGTTTTAAAACAATCTCTTCTCCACTTGGAATTTTTTTATGTTCAAATTTTTTACCAATAATATTTTCTATTTTTCTAATTGTGGCTACTTCCCTTGAGCTAACAATAGAAATAGATACTCCGCTTTTTTGAGCCCTTCCAGTTCTTCCACTTCTATGTGTATAAGATTCATTTTGGTCAGGAAGATTATAATTAATAACATGTGTTAAATCGTTTACATCAATACCTCTTGCAGCTACATCAGTCGCCACTAATAAACGAACTTGTTTACGCTTAAATCTATCCATAATTTTAGTCCGCATATTTTGGGCAATATCTCCATGCAAAGCCTCAGTATCATAATTAGCCTGTTTTAATTTATCAGCCACCACTTGCGTTTCATGTCTAGTTCTACAAAAAAGAATACCATATACTCCCGGTAAGTAATCTAAAATTCTTTTCAAAGCTTCAAAGCGATCTCTAGCTTGAATTACGTAATATTCATGACTAACATTTTCTGCTCCAACATTTTTTGTTCCAAGGCTTATTTCTTCGGCTTGATTCATATACTGCCTAGCAATAGAATGAACACTTTTAGAAATGGTCGCTGAAAAAAGCAAGGTCTGTCTTGTTTTTGGAGTTTCATTTAAAATTGCATCTAAATCATCTTTAAAACCCATGTCTAGCATCTCATCAGCTTCATCTAAAACAAGCCATTTAATATTCTGAAGTTTTAAAACATTTCTTCTAATTAAATCATGAACACGCCCCGGGGTGCCAACAACAATATTAGTTCCTCTTCTTAAAGCATTAATCTGAATATCAATCCTCTCTCCACCATAAACAGGCGTAATTGTAATATTTTTTGAATGCTTAGCAAGTTTTTTTAAATCCTGAGAAATCTGAATACATAATTCTCTAGTTGGACAAAGCATTATTGATTGTAAATCTTTTTTATCGGCTTTAATTTGATTTAAAATTGGTAAACCAAAAGCAGCGGTCTTTCCCGTACCGGTTTGCGCTAGGGCGATTAAGTCCTTATCTTTTTCTAATATAAAGGGGATAACTTTTTCCTGTACAGGTGTTGGTTCTGTAAAGCCTAAATCATCAAGACTTTTCATTGTTTCCTGGTTCAGACCGAGTTCTTTAAATGTTTTCATAATTGTTTAAATAAGAAAATAAGAATAAAAAGAAAAATAAGACAAACAAGATAAATAAAATTAATAAGATTGATTTTCTTATTTTTCTTATTTTTCTTTTTATTCTTATTTTTCTTAATAATCACATATTTTTTGTTTTTTGTCAAGAGCTTGACATTTTTAAAAATCTATAGTATAAATAAGTAAATAAATAATAAATAACTAAAGCTACTTTTTCCGCTTTTACCCAAAGCGGTTTTGTTTTGAAGAAATATTATGGAAATAAGAAATATTGCGATTATCGCCCATGTTGATCATGGAAAAACTACTCTTACTGATGCCTTAATGCAACAAACAGGAATGTCTGAGGCTGGAGATAGTATGGATAGTGATACGCTTGAACAAGAAAGAGGTATAACTATTTATTCAAAAAACACCTCTGTTCTCTATAAAAATACAAAAATAAATATTGTAGATACTCCCGGTCATGCTGACTTTGGTTCAGAAGTTGAGCGTGTTTTGCGTTCTATTGATTCTGTGCTTTTGGTAGTTGATGCTCAGGAAGGACCTATGCCTCAAACAAAGTTTGTTTTGAAAAAATCACTAGATTTAGGATTAAAACCGATTGTAGTAATTAACAAAATTGACAAACCAGCAGCAGATGCCTTGGCGACCAAAGAAATGGTTTATGAGCTTTTTTTAGATCTCGGAGCTAATGACGAACAACTTGATTTTAATACAATTTATACAATTGCAAAACAGGGGATTGCTAAAGTAGATTTAAACGATGAGGGTGAAAATTTAAATCCTCTTTTAGATATAATTCTTAAAAAAGTTCCAGTTGCCTCAGGCGAAAAAGCGAAAGCGAAAGACTTACGTGTCCAGCCTTTTAATTTAGCTTATGATAATTTTTTAGGACGTCTTGCAATCGGAAGAATTTATGAGGGTGAATTAAAAAGTGCTTCTAGAATAATTATTAAAGATGAAAGCGGTAAAACAAGAGAAGGGAAAATTGCAAAATTATTTACCTTTAAAGGCCTAAAAAGAACAGAAGTTGAATCAGCCGAAGCTGGAGATATTATTATGGTATCTGGACTTCCTAATATATTTATTGGAGAAACTATTTGTGCAAACGTAGATCAGGAAGCTTTACCTGCTATCAATATTGATGAACCTACAATTTCTTTAAATTTACTTATTAACAATTCCCCCTTTGCTGGACGAGAAGGGAAATATGTAACTAATAGACAGCTTAAAGAAAGATTAGAAAAAGAATTAGAAGTTAATGTTGGTTTGAAAATTGATTTCTCAGCTATTGATCATTATAAGATTTATGGTCGAGGTGAAATGCATATCGCAATTCTCTTAGAAAATATGCGCCGAGAAGGTTATGAAATGCAAATTTCCCAGCCTCATGTAATTATTAAAGAGGAAGATGGACAGAAGCTTGAACCCTTTGAGGAAGTAACTATTAATGTTCCGGAAGAGATGTCCGGAACAGTAATTAAAAAACTTTCCACTAGACAGGGAAATATGATGGAAATGTCATCAAAAAATAATAATGCTAAAATTGTTTTTGAAATTCCAACTAGGGGTTTACTGGGTTATAGAAATGAGTTTGTAGTTGATACTCGCGGAGAGGGAATTATTTATACAAGAGTTATCGGTTTTAAACCCTATGCCGGAGAAATTAAAAAACATGATGTTGGTTCTATGATTTCCATGGCTAGCGGGAAAGCTCTTGGCTTTTCACTTTTCAATCTCCAAACTAGAGGGGCTCTATATATTAAAGCAGCAACGCAAGTATATGAAGGAATGGTTATTGGAAATATTGCGAAAGGAAACGATTTAAGTGTAAATCCGACTAAAGGAAAAAAACTATCAAATGTTCGTGCTTCTGGAACTGATGAAGCAATCACTTTAACTCCACCTATAAATTTAACGCTAGAAAGAGGAATGGGAATTATGAATGAAGATGAATATTTAGAAATTACCCCAGAAAGTGTTCGTTTAAGAAAGCAACTTCTAACTGAAAATGAGAGAGTACAGGCGGGGAGGAAAAAGTAAATAAATTTTAGATTATAATAAATAAAAAAAAGA
>CAZDHZ010000008.1:0-7537 GCA_964505405.1 uncultured Gammaproteobacteria bacterium
TTTTTTATTTGGCAGATTTATTAAAATAGGATAGTATTAGATTATAAATTTATTATTTTAAAATAAAATATGCTGACTCCAAAAAGAAAATACAAAAAAAATCAAAATATCAAGAACTGGAAAGTTGTTCAGGTTTCTGAGCTGAAAAGTTTGGGGGCTTTTATTTATGAATTAGAGCATATGAAGACAAAAGCAAAATATGCTCATATTAATATTGATTCTAAAGAAAATGTTTTTTGTGTTGCTTTTAAAACAATTCCAAAGGATTCAACAGGAGTAGCTCACATTTTAGAACATACGGTTTTGACCGGATCAAAAAAATATCCGGTGCGAGATCCGTTTTTTTCTATGACGCGTCGGAGCTTAAACACTTTTATGAACGCTTTTACTTCCAATGATTGGACAGCTTATCCCTTTGCTACGCAAAATAAAAAAGATTTTTATAATTTAATGGGAGTTTATCTAGATGCGGCTTTTTTCCCGCTTTTAAATGAACTTAATTTTAAGCAGGAAGGGCATCGGCTTGAATATGAAAATAATAAATTAGTTATCAAAGGTGTGGTTTATAATGAAATGAAAGGTGTTTATTCTTCCCCAGATCAGATTATGAGTGAGTCTATTTCGCGCGTCTTATTTCCAACAAATTCTTATCATTTTGATTCCGGAGGAGATCCTAAGGAAATTCCCAATTTGACTTATAAGCAATTTAAAGATTTTCATAAACGTTATTATCATCCTAGCAATGCTTATTTTTATTCTTTTGGTAATTTTTCCTTGGAAGGTCATCTAAATTTTATAGAAAAAAAAGTTATGCAAGAATTTAATTCTTTTTTAGCTCCTATTAAAATTAAAAATGAGAAAGATTTTAAAGTTTCAAAAAATCATACTTTTTATTACCCCGCCCAAAAAGAAAATAAAGATAAATACCAAGTTGCTTATGCTTATCGTTTAAATGATATTAAGGATTCATTTTTAGTTTTATGTTTTGAGCTTTTAGAAGATTTATTAATTGGAAGTCCGTCTGCTTATTTGAGACGGGAGCTTATTAATTCTGGATTAGGGAGCGATTTATCTGATGGCTCTGATTATGATTGCGATTATAAGGAGACTGTTTTTTCTTGTGGGCTTAAAGACGTTTCTCAAAAAAATATTCAGAAAACCAAAAATTTAATTAACTCAAGTTTAAAAAATATTATTAAAAATGGTTTTGACGATAGTGATATTAAGGCCGCTATTCATCGTTTAAATATTTCACATAGAACTTTAAGTAATACGCCTTATCCTTATGGACTTAAGCTTTGGTTGCGGATTATTCCTCATTGTTTGCATGGAGGGAAAGCTCAGGACGGTTTAAATTTTTCTAAGGAGATTAAAAAATTACAGATTAAACTTAAGCAAGATAAATTTTTAGAGGGTTTAATTAAAAAATATTTTATAGATAATAAAAATAAATCATTTATTGTTTTAGCCCCAGATTTATTAAAGGCAGAACGAGATGAAAAACAAGAAGAAAAAAGACTCATTGCTATAGAAAAAAAATTGAAAGATGAAGATATAATAAAAATTAAACAAGATACTGAAGATTTGAAAAAACTACAGGCTTCATCAGAAGATTTAAATTCTCTTCCGATTATTAAGTTAAAAGATATTCCTTATTTTGTGAAAAATGTTTCAGAAGAAAAATTGTCTAAAAATATTTATGGCTATGAATGTAATATTAACAACCTTTTTTATGGGCGTTTAAGTTTTAATTTAAAAAATTTAAGTAATAAATTAACATTTTTGCTTCCTTTGTTTTGTGAGATTTTACCTAAAATGGGGCTTAAGGATAAGGATTATTTAAGTTTAGATCGGGAAATTAATTTATATACCGGAGGAGTGGCTTTAAGTCCTAGCTCTCAAAATACTATTCAAGGTGATGTTCGGAATTTACTTTTTTTAAATTTTAGTTCTTTAAATGAAAATATTGTTCCCGCATTTAAAATTTTAAAAAGCTTAATTTATGATTATGATTTTTCTAATAGGGATATCTTAAAAAAATATATTTTAGAATTAAAATCTGGTTTAGAGGCTGAGATTGTGGGAAGTGGACATCTTTTTTCTGCTTTGCTTGCTATGCGTAATTTTTCTTTGTCATTAAGTTTAAAGGAGAAATGGGAAGGAATAAGTCAGTATTTATTTTTAAAAAAATTAATATCTAATTTAGATGCTAAAAAATTGGAAGACATTCAGGGGGATTTGGAAAATATTGCCAAAGAAGTATTTATTAAAGATATAAATATGGCTTTAGTGGGTGCTAGAGATGATATTAAAAAAAGTTTAAGTCCGGCGCAAGATATTATTCAAAATTTAAATGTTCAGAAAGAAATTAAAAATTTTAAAAAACCCACAGTAAAAAAAGTACGAGAAGCTTGGTGTATTTCAACTCAAGTTTCTTTTTTAAGCAGTGCTTTTATGGTGGCAAAATTATCCGAAAAAGACGCTCCAATCCTTTTCGTTTTAGCTAAATTAATATCCGCTAAATATTTACATCCTGAGATTAGAGAAAAGGGAGGAGCTTATGGGGGATTTGCTAGGTATAATTATGTAGAAGGTGTTTTTTATATGGGTTCTTATCGGGATCCAAATTTAATACCTACTCTTTTAGTTTTTGAGAGAGCTTATAAATTTTTGCAATCTAAGAATTATAATCAGCAGGATTTAGAGGGGGCTATTTTACAATCCATTGCTACGATTGATAAGCCAGGAACTGCTAATGAGGAAGCGCTAAAAGAATTTAATAATAAAATTCATGGTCTGAGTCTTAATTTCAGAAAACAATTTAGAAATAAAATTTTAAAAGTTAATTTGGAAGACATTAAACGAGTAGGAAAAAAATATTTTAAGAAAAATTGGACAGATTATTCTACGGTGGTGATTACTAATAAAAAAGAAGTAGAGAGAGCGAACAGGAAATTAGGGAAGAAGGGGTTTGAGGTGAGGGAGATTTAATTTTTAAATTTTTAAATTTTGTAATTTTTAAAATAAATCTAAAATATTAATTTTTAAATAAATCTAATAAATTTTATTTTTGTTTAAAAATTTTAATTTAAAAAATTATTTATAAAATTTAAAAATTACAAAATTTAAAAATTCAAATTCTATTTCATCTCCACAAAACAATAAAATGTCTTAATATTGTATTTTATATACCCTCTATCAAGCTTCTTCAAACTTATCCCCAATTTTCCACTTATCCACAACAAAAAGCGCTTGAAAATAATTGGATTAATGCTATTCTAATTATATAAATTTCACTAATTACTAAGATAAGCAAATATATATAATCTTGACTAAGCTATATATTGTGGTATAGTTAAATTAGATAGCACAAGATATAGTATCTTAGGAGGAATTAGTGAAAGCACCTATCTTTGCCCCTTAAAGAGTTATTTTTTAAGATCTGTAGGTGTTTTTTGTTTGCCTTTTTACTCAAAGATAAATTAGATTATAAATATATTAAAAAATGAAGTGCCCAGTTTGTTTACATGAGGATACAAAAGTCATAGATTCTAGAACTGCCGCAGATGGATTCTCTATTAGGAGACGTCGAGAATGTTTAAAATGTAATTTTCGTTTTTCAACTTATGAAGAAATGGAAATACTGGACTTAAGTATTAAGAAAAGAGATGAGCGCAGAGAGTCTTATTCTCGGGAAAAATTAATTAAAGGTTTAAAAAGATCTTTAGAAAAAAGACCAGTTTCTGATGATAATTTTAAAAAATTGATACACTGTGTAGAACGAGATTTACAGATTTTAGGAAAAAACGAAATTGATTCTTATAAAGTTGGTAAGATTATTATGAAACACCTGAAAAAAGTAGATAAGATTGCCTTTATTCGTTACGCTAGCGTTTATGAATCTTTTAAAGATTTACAAGAGTTTCAAGAAGAATTAGATAAATTACTTAAAAATAGAAAAAATAAATAAATCCCATGTCTCAAAAAACAATTAGTCAATTAAGAAAAAGAAAAGGTAAAATCGTTGATTTTAGCAAGGAAAAAATAATTTCTGCCATTTTTAAAGCAACTGAATCTGTAGGTCAGCCGGATAAATATTTGGCTCAGAAATTAAGTGATGAAGTTATTGCTAAAATAAATGAAAAATTTCATGAAAGGAGTATTCCGGCTGTAGAAGAAATTCAGGATATTGTGGAAGAAGTTTTGATTGAAAATAAAAGAATTAAAATAGCTAAGTCTTATATATTGTATCGAGACCAAAGAGCTCGTTTGCGTGATATGGAATCTATGGTTAATTCCATTGATATTATGGAGGACTATTTAAAACAGTCTGACTGGCGGGTAAAAGAGAATTCTAATATGAGTTATAGTCTCCAAGGCTTAAATAACCATCTCGCTTCTATTATTTCTTCTAATTATTGGCTCTCTAAAGTTTATACTGCCAATATTCGTAATGCTCATAAAAATGGGGATTTTCATATTCATGATTTACAATTATTAGCTCCATATTGTGCCGGTTGGGATTTGAAGGATTTATTAATTCAAGGATTTACCGGGGTAAGTGGAAAAGTTGAGTCTAAACCCCCAAAGCATTTCAGAACCGCTTTAGGACAAATCATTAATTTTTTCTATACTTTACAGGGTGAAGTTGCTGGGGCGCAAGCTTTTTCAAACTTTGATACCTATTTAGCTCCTTTTATTCATTATGATAAATTGACCTATAAAGAGGTAAAACAGGCCATGCAGGAATTTTTGTTTAATATTAATGTTCCAACGAGAGTAGGATTTCAGACTCCTTTTACTAATCTTACTATGGATATAATTCCAACCGGAACTGTAGCGGAAGAAAGTGTTATTATTGGTGGAGAAATTAAAGATAAAAAATATAAAGATTTTCAGAAAGAGATTGATATGATTAATATAGCTTTTGCTGAATGTATGATGGATGGAGATGCTAAGGGGCGAGTATTTACTTTTCCAATTCCGACTTATAATATTACCGAGGATCTTGCTTGGGACTCAGAAGTCATGACGAAGGTTTTTGAAATGACTGCTAAGTATGGTATTCCTTATTTTTCTAATTTTATAAACTCAGACATGAGTCCGGAAGATGCTCGTTCTATGTGCTGTCGTTTGCGCCTTGATAATAGAGAATTAAAAAAGCGCGGTGGTGGACTATTCGGAGCTAATCCTTTAACCGGATCAATCGGAGTGGTAACGATTAATCTTCCAAGAATCGGATATCTTTCTAAAACTAAAGAAGAATTTTTTGAAAGATTATTAGCTTTAATGCAGATTGCTCGGGAAAGTTTAGAGACTAAAAGAAAAATGTTGGAGAAATTAACTGATAATGGACTTTATCCTTATGCTCGATATTATTTAAAAAATATTTATAAGCGTTTTGGAAATTATTGGCAGAATCATTTTTCAACTATTGGTCTGATTGGAATGAATGAAGCTTTGCTTAATTTTAAACTTGTTGGAGAAGATATTACTTCAGAAAAAGGGCATGCCTTTGCTCTAGAAATTATGGATTTTATGAGAGAAAAGATTATGGATTATCAAAATGTTACTAATAATCTTTATAATTTAGAAGCTACTCCGGCTGAAGGAACAACTCGGCGTCTTTCTAATATTGATATAGAAAAATATCCAGATATTATTGTGGCTAACACTGAAGCGGTTAATGCTGGAAAAGCCGCACCTTTTTATACCAATTCAACTCAGTTGCCGGTTAATTTTACGGATGATTTATTTACAGCTCTAGATGTCCAAGATGATCTTCAAACTAAATATACTGGTGGAACTGTTTTACATGGATATGTTGGAGAAGCTCTACCTTCAGCTGAAGCTGTCAAAAAACTAGTCAAGACTATTTCTTATAATTATCGTTTACCTTATTTTACTTTTACTCCGACTTTTTCAATTTGTCCTAAGCATGGTTATATTGCCGGAGAGCACTATTATTGTCCGATTTGTGATGAAGAAAATGCTTTGCAGGAAAAGAATATAGATTTAGAAGAAAGGCAAGAAGTAAATCAAGAGGAAGCATTGCTCCCTATAAAAAATGCAGCTCCGGAAATTAAAGATATTAAAGACTTAGAAAGGGATATTATAGAGGCTATGGCCTAATCAATTATAGAATAATGTTAACACAATTTAAATAATAAAAATTAATACAAATTCGTTTTTTTAGGCTTAGGCTTAGTCTTAAACTTAAAGAGGGGGAAAATAAAAAATTTTATGAGTCCAATTAAAACAAAAAGACAAGAGTGTGAAGTTTATAGCCGGGTAAACGGTTATTTGCGCCCAATTAAACAATGGAATGATTCTAAAAGCGCAGAGCATCAATCAAGAACTATGTTTAAAGTAAATTAATAATTAAAAGAGCATAGGAAGTTTTGAGAGAAACGCCTAGCCCGGGAAATATATGAAAATTGGAGGATTACAAAAATTTAGTATGCTTGATTATCCGGAACATCTTTCCGCTATTATATTTACTAAGGGCTGTAACTTTCGTTGCCAATATTGTTATAATCCCATGCTTGTCTTGCCTGAAGGGGCGGATAAGCCCAAAAATATCAATTCAGCTGAAAATGAAAATCATAAATTTTCAGCTAAAGAGAT
Source organism: uncultured Gammaproteobacteria bacterium (assembly GCA_964505405.1). Classification (GTDB taxonomy): domain Bacteria; phylum Patescibacteriota; class Patescibacteriia; order Patescibacteriales; family UBA12075; genus CAZDHZ01. The sequence goes on from CAZDHZ010000008.1 coordinate 6,628, forward strand.
CGAAGAGGTCAATTCCGAAATAAGTGAGAATGACCTTTTTGATTTCTTAAATAAACGAGTGGGAAAATTAGAAGGAATAGTAATTACCGGGGGAGAACCGACTTTACATCCTGATTTACCGGAATTTATTGATAAAATAAGAGATTTAGGATTTAAAATTAAATTGGATACGAATGGCACTAATCCGGAAATGCTTCAAAAATTAATCATAAATAAACAGATTGATTATATTGCCATGGATCTTAAGGGAACCGAAGAAAGCTATTCAGAAGTAACTGGGGTTCCGGTAAATTTGGAAAATATAAAAAAATGTATTAAAATAATAATGGAAAGTGGAGTTCCTTATGAATTTAGAACTACAGTTGTCCCGGAATTAATTGAGCCGGAAGATATTTCTGTAATGGGGGAGATGATTAAAGGTGCGGATAAATGGTTTTTGCAACAATTTAAGTCTGATATGGAATTAGTTAATAAAGATTTTCAGAACTTTAAACCTTATGATAGAGAAGTGTTGGAAAAAATGGGAGAAACAGCTAAAAAATATGCGCAACAAAGTGCAGTGCGTTAAAAATAATTATGGAAACTGAAAACAATAATGAATTAAAAAATGAAATGTCTGCTATGCGGGAAGAGATGAAGGAGTTATTAGATAAAAATATATCTCTGAGCGAGGATCTTCTAGTTTTAACTAAAAAAATAAACCATTATGTTGTCTGGGAGAGGATTTTTGGAGTACTTAAGATTTTTATTTTTGTAATTCCTTTAATTTTAAGTATGATTTATCTTCCAACTATATTAAAAAATGCCTTTGCTCCCTATAAAGAGCTTTTAGGAGAAAGTAAAGACTTTAATTCTAATCTTTTAAATATAGATATTGGGGAGTATTTGAAGTAAGTTTTCTACGAATTAC
>CAZDHZ010000008.1:7637-24245 GCA_964505405.1 uncultured Gammaproteobacteria bacterium
TTTCTACGAATTACGAATTTTACAAATATACGAGTATTAATTTATTCGTTTTTTTTGTTTTTGCAATTTTTTTTGTTATGTGTTGTGCGCTATGTGATGCGTGATTCTATTTGTCAAAAAGAAATGCAATAATATATAATAAATATGCGTATTATAATATAGGGGATAGTATTTTAATTTATGAATTTAGACCAAAATATTAAAGAAAAAAGCGACGAAGAATTAGTGGCCCTGACTTTAGAAAATCAGAATAATTTTGCTTATATTATTGAAAAATATAAGCTTAAATTAGGTATTTATATAAAAAGAATCTCTGGTTTAGCTGATGAAGACGTGGAGGACGTTTTGCAAGATGTATTTATAAAAACATACCAAAATCTTCATAATTTTGATCAAGATTTAAAATTTTCTTCTTGGATTTATCGTATTGCCCATAATCAAACTATTAGTAATTTTAGAAAATTAAAATCACGAGGGGAAGATGTTGTTGTAAAAATTGATGAAGAATTAATTAATAAATTAGCTAGTGATTTAGATATAGAAAGTGAAACAAATATAAAAATATTAAATCAAAAAATAAATTTAATTCTTAATAAAATAGACAAAAAATATAGAGAAATTTTAGTTTTAAAATTCTTTGAAGAAAAAGATTATAAGGAAATTTCAGATATTATTAAAAAACCGATGGGAACGGTCGCGTCTCTTCTGAGTCGATCTAAAAAAGAGTTTAAAATTCAATTAGAAAAAAATAAATTAGATTTAAAATAAGAGTTACTAATTACAAATCTGTTACAAATTTACAAATATTAAATAAATATTTTTAATATGAATTATAAAAATTTCAGTGAAAAAATAATTAAGAATATTAAAGATCATAAAATTAAACCGAAACCAAAGTGGCAGTTTATGATTTTGAATATTTTTGTTTGGATTTTGGCTGTCTTTGCTTTATTTTTAGCTTCTCTTGCTTTTTCAGTTATTTTATTTATGTTTATATATAACGATTGGGATGCGATTCAATATATCGGTGGGAATTTTATTAGTTTTGTTTTTATAATTATTCCTTATTTTTGGTTGATTTGCTTGGGACTTTTTTCTTTGGCTGTGTTTTTTATGATTAAACATACAAAAAAAGGATATCAATATCCTTTTTGGAAAATTTCTCTAGTTAGTATAATTTTAAGTGTTTTTTTGGGAAGCCTTTTTTATGGCCTAGGAGTGGGTCGTGCTATTGATGAAACCTTAAGTCAGAAAACAAATATTTATAAAAAAATAGTTAATCATCGTAAAGAACATTGGATGAATCCAGAAGATGGATTTTTAGGGGGAAAAATTAAATCTGTTGACCCAGAAAAAATTTTTTTCTTAATAGATTTCAATGGTCATGAATGGAAAGTTTTCTATAAAGATGCCTTAGTTATGCCTTCTTGTGTAATTCAAGAGGGACGGGGGATTAGAATGATTGGAGAGATTATTAATAAAGAGAATGGTGTGAAAAATTTTAAAGCCGAACGAATATTGCCAGAAAGACCTTTTGGTGGAGCTTTAAGACCGGGAAGAGATATGAATAAATATTTTCTAAATCCACCCTGTGATGAAGAATTAATGCACATGCCTTTGCATCGGGGGAGGAATTCAGTTAGGGATTAAGAATTTTGATATTTACCTTTTTTGTTATTCTCACATAAATTAACTAATTTGTTAACAAAAAAATTACACTTTTTTGTTATCCTGGGGGCGCGAAGCGCAACCCGGGATCCAGAGGAAAGAGATATAAATATTTTTAAACCTCAGAAGATTTAAATAGCATCTAGCTCTTCCTCCTGGATCCCGGATATTTTTATTTTCGCTTCGCTACAATAAAAATTCCAGGATGACAAAAGGGGTAAATTTATGTTTATATGTTTTTGTCAACAAATTAGTTAGCTTCTTAAATATTCAATTTTATATTTATTTTCTAGTTTTTCCTTGATGAGGGAATGTTCTTTAAGATCCGGGTCATCTCGAAGAACTTCTAAAACAGCCTCTCGGGCTGTTTTTATTAACTCATAATCAAAAATACTAGCTACTTTGAGTTCTGGAAAGCCTTTCTGGGCTATTCCATAAACTTCTCCTGGTCCACGAAATTTTAAATCTATCTTAGAAAGATTAAAGCCGTCTGTATACTTAGCCAAAGCATTTAATCTCTCTAATGTTTTTTCACTTTTACTTTCTGTAAATAAAAAGCAGTATGATTGCTCATCAGCTCGGCCAACTCGTCCTCTGAATTGATGTAATTGGGCGAGTCCGAAGCGGTCCGCTCCTTCAATAATTATCATGGTGGCGTTTGGAATATCAACCCCAACTTCTATTACAGAGGTTGCCACTAAAATATCTATAGTTCCAGATTTAAATTTTTTCATTATTTCCTGTTTTTCTTCAGTTTTTAATTTTCCATGGAGCATGGATAAACGTAAATTTGGAAAAATTTGCTTACTTAATTTTTCATATTCTTCTTTAACGGAAGCCACTCCTAGTTTATCGGAAATATCTATTAAAGGACAAATTACAAAAGCTTGGCGTCCTTTTTTTATTTCTTTTTTAATAAAATTATAAGCTAGTTTTCGTTTTTCTTCAGCTATAACCTTAGTAATTATAGTTTTGCGTCCCTTAGGCATTTCATTAATATAGGAAATATCAAGATCCCCATATATTGTCATGGCGAGAGTACGAGGAATAGGAGTGGCGGTCATAGATAGAAGATGAGGAACGGTTTTATTATTTCCAGATTTTTGAGTGAGAGCTTTTCTTTGTTCAACTCCAAAGCGATGTTGTTCATCTATAATGGCAAGTCCTAGATTTTTAAATTTTATTTTTTCTTGAATTAAAGCATGCGTTCCAATAATTATTTTTATTTCTCCTGATGAGATTTCTTTTTTTATTATATTGGGCTTTATGGGTTCATCACTTGAATTTATTTTTTTAATAGAACGTGTAAAAAGTCCGATTTTAATTTTGGTATTTTTAAAAAGCATTTTTAAATTATTATAATGTTGCTCTGCTAAAATTTCAGTTGGTACCATTAAAGCTGATTGCCCCCTCTTATGTAGAGATACATTAAGCATAGCTAAAGCCGCTACTATAGTTTTTCCACTTCCAACATCACCCTCTAAAAGTCGAGACATGGGTTTTTCTTTTTCAATATCTCGTAAAATTTCCCAGGAAGATTTTTTCTGAGCATTAGTCAATTGAAAGGGGAGAGCATCAACAAATTTTTTTGTTTCTTTTTCTTTAAATTGAAAACTTTCAGCCTTAGCTTTATTTAATTCTGTTTTAGCAATTTGGGATTTTAAAAGAGTTAAGAATAATTCATCAAAACCCAGGCGTTTTTTAGCATTCTCCACTTCTTTTAAATTTTTAGGAAAATGAATTTTTTGAAGAGCTTCTTTTAGTTCATATAAATTATATTTTTTAATGATTTTTTTGGGAAGCCATTCATTTACCAAAGGAATTAATTTTACAACTTGAGAAATTAAAAATCTAAGTTGTTTTTGAGTGAGATTTTGAGTTAAATTATAGGAGGGAACTAGGCCTTGAGTATGAACTGATTTTTTACCCTCGGGGTACTTTATTATATTTTTTTCATATTCCGGAGACTTAATGACTAAACCTGTAAAATCATTGTCTATTTTTCCGGATAAAGAAACATAATCTCCAGGTTTAAGTGTTCGGCCAATAAAAGGTTGATTAAACCAAATAGCTTTAATAGATCCACTTTCATCACTAATCAAAGCTTCAGTAATATTCATCCTTTTAACTCGGCTTTTTTTATTTTGGATTAATTCAATTTGTCCGATTATGTTTGCTTTTGTATTTGCTTTTAAATTTTTAATTTGAGTAGTTTCACTAAAATTTTCATAACGAAAAGGGAAATAATAGATTAAATCTCGCAAAGAGAATATATCTATTCTTTTCAATTTTCCGGCCATGGCTGAACCGATTTTATTTAGATTTGTAATACTTGAGTCTAATGTTAGCATAAATATATTTTAGCATAATTAGGTTTTGAGGGCTAGCTTTAAGATCTAGGAATTAAGTAATTTAATATTGACAGCCCATATATAATTGTGTACACTTATGATACACATTATTTATTATAATTTAAAATTTATGATTACAAAAATGATCGGTGTAAGAGAATTTCGTCAAAATATGGCAGTTCTTTATGCTCAGGCTAAAAAAAATAATTGGCGCTATATAATTCTAAATCGCAATAAGCCAATTTTTAAAGTGGAGCCTTTAGAGGGAAAGGACGCTGTTATAGAAAAATTAGCTCAAGATATTGAAGAAGCAAGAGAAGATATTAAAAAAGGACGAGTTTATGATTTTGAAAAAATTTGTGATGAGATTGGTTTATGAAATATAAAATTCAATTAACTTTAAAAGCTAAAAAAGATTTTTTAAGTTTAGATATTAATGTTCAAAAAAGAATTGTTCAGAAGTTAAGATTTTATATTTCTGAAAAAAATTGTCTTGAGTATGCTAAAAAATTAAAAAATCCTAGACTAGGAACATATAGATTTAGAATAGGTGACTATAGAATTATTTTTGATGTTAATAAACGGGGCAAAATATCAATTTTGTTAATTCTCAAAATTAAGCATAGAAAAGATGTTTATTTGTAATAATTAAAATAGAAAAAAGAGACTCTTAACGAGTCTCTTTTTATATGCGGAGAGGGAGGGATTCGAAGAGGCGAGCCTCACACCGTCAGTTATTCTTCTAGGGTGAGTTTTATTTTATTAAAATTAGTATTTTTATTTTTTCTTTTTATTACCTATTATCAAAAGGGTTCAAATCATACTCCCTCTCCGCATACACAAAAAACCCCTAACGGGGTTTCTTATGTATGCGGAGAGGGAGGGATTCGAAGAGGCGAGCCTCACACCGTCAGTTATTCTTCTAGGGTGAGTTTTATTTTATTAAAATTAGTATTTTTATTTTTTCTTTTTATTACCTATTATCAAAAGGGTTCAAATCATACTCCCTCTCCGCATACACAAAAAACCCCTAACGGGGTTTCTTATGTATGCGGAGAGGGAGGGATTCGAACCCTCGGTAAGCGTGAACCTACAACACCTTAGCAGGGTGCCCCTTTCAACCACTCAGGCACCTCTCCATTTTATTTTCTATAAAGCGGAGGGGGAGAGATTCGAACTCTCGGAACCCGTGAAGATTCAACAGTTTTCAAGACTGTCCTATTAAACCGCTCTAGCACCCCTCCGCTTTATAGAAAATTATATTTAGTTTTTAATAAAAATGTAATTAGATTAAGATTTGCCATGTCATCCGACATGGCGCCCTATCGGATGATAGGGCGAACTCTCGGAACCCGTGAAGATTCTAGAGTATAAAGAGTCCTATTAAACCGCTCTAGCACCCCTCCGCTTTGGATAAAGTTTATATATTTTATCAATCAATATAAAAAACAAAAAAACCATTTAATTGTTTTTTTGTTTTATGCTATAATAACTATATAAAAAATGACCTAAAATGTCAAACGAACAGAAAAATAATACAAAGCGCCTTGAGGGTGAAAAAACTAATTTTGGTGCAATATTGGCTTCCTGGGTTGTTCCGGAATATGAGCAGCATCTAAGATCTAAAGTCTGGTATATTGCGGCCTTGTTAATAGGAACGGGCTTGCTTGTTTTTTCTTACTTTACAGATAATTTTTTATTTGCAGTAATAATTTTAATTTTTGCATTAATTACAATTTTACATGATGGACAGTCGCCAGGAAGAGTAAAATTTATCGTTACTGAAGAGGGAATTATTATTGGAAAAAAGTTTATTGATTATGATGAGATTAAGGATTTCTCTGTTATTTATAAACCCCGAGAAAATGCTAAGAATTTATATTTTGAATTTAATGGATTTTTAAAACATAGACTAACTATTCCCTTAGAAAAAGAAAATCCTTTGCAAATTAGAGAAATTTTGTTAAAGTATTTATCAGAAGACTTAGAAAGAAAAAATCAACCACTTTCTGAAGGCTTAGCTAAAATGTTTAAAATATAGAAAAATAAGAGAAATGAGAATAAAATTTCTAATTTCTAAATTATAATGTCTAATTTTTAGAAATTATAATTTAGAAATTAGAAATTTTATTTTTTATAGCTCTCGTCGTTCAACGGATAGGACGCAAGATTGCGGATCTTGTAATACAGGTTCGATTCCTGTCGAGAGCACTAAATATAAAAATCTCCCTTTTCGGAGATTTTTATATTTAGTACTCTTGATAATGAATCGAACCTGAGTGATAATAGATGAAAAAATAAGAAAAATAAGAATAAAATAAAAATAAGAGAAAATTCACCCTACAAGAATAATTGACGGTGTGGGGCTCGCCCCTTCGATTCCTGTCGAGAGCACTAAATATAAAAATCTCCCTTTTCGGAGATTTTTATATTTAGTACTCTTGATAATGAATCGAACCTGAGTGATAATAGATGAAAAAATAAGAAAAATAAGAATAAAATAAAAATAAGAGAAAATTCACCCTACAAGAATAATTGACGGTGTGGGGCTCGCCCCTTCGATTCCTGTCGAGAGCACTTTTTATAATTTAGCTTTACCAACATGTACTCCTATTTTTAGATGGTTTGTTATTTTGTAAAGCAAATCAATCCCAAGATTAACCTCGCCATTTTCAATTTTAGAAACAACTTTTTGAGTTGTTTGAATTTGTTTTGCTAGTTCTTGCTGACTAATTCCTTTTTTTGTTCGAGCTTTATATATTTCTGTTGCTAAAACAATTCTTCCGCGAGCTTCTTCTGAATATTTTTGAAATAATTTGTGTGCTCTGGCTTTTCCCATTGGATCTAAATTTTTATTTATATTCTTCATATTTTTGATTATTTATAAAATCTTTATAATATTCGTTAGCGAGTTTAAGGGCATTTTGTATTTTTTTATCAATTTTTTTCTTAAGTTTTTTATCATATTTTTCTGGTTTTTCAATTCCATGGAGGAGAACTAATTTTTTTTGGAAATATCCAAAATAGAAAATTCTTATTAAATTGCTTCCATCTTTTACTCTTATTTCGTGGAATTTGTGATTTTTTATTGTTTTTGCTATTGGCAATATTGGCTTAGCTTTATTTTCGGCAATAAATTTTATTGATTGATCAATATATGCCAATATTTTAATTTTATGATTTTTTCTGAATCATTTTTATCTATATTATATTTAAGTAAAAATTTTTTTACAGGAGAAATTGAATTTTTTTTGATTAAAATAATAAACAATTTTCATACTTGTATTATATCTAATTGGGTATAATTGTCAAGTTTTAATTTTATAGAAATAAATATTTTTACCCCTTAGCTACGGCAAGTCCGATAATTTCTCCCGCACCATTATTTTTTAAAATCCGTGCACATTCGTTTAAAGTGGATCCAGTAGTTACCACATCATCTATCAAAATAATATTTTGTTTCTTTAAATTTTTTCCTTGCCAAGAAAAACTTTCTTTAATATTATTTTTTCTTTCATTTTCATTTAATTTCGCTTGAGCTTTAGTATTTTTTATTTTAATTAAATCATGTTTATTTATTTTTAAATCAAAAAATTCAGCAAATTTTTGAGTAAGCTCATAAGACTGGTTAAAACCTCTAAAATTTTCTCTTTTTTTATGCAGAGGGATTGGAATTAGAATAAAATTTTTCAAATTAAAATTATTTTTCTTTTGATATTCTAAAACGAAATTTTTTAAAAATTGAGCCAAGATTTCCGAGACATCTTTCGCAAAATGATATTTTATTTTTTTAATTAGTTCGGCTAAAATTTGATTATCATAATCCCCAGCAATTAAAACTCCATCCAAAAAATATTTTTTCTCGCAAGAAGAACAGAATTTTCCAGAAGTATTAAAAGTTTTACAATGCAGACAATATTGTTTTTTAAAAGTAAGCAAGTCTTGACATTGTGCACAAAGCCATTCTCCTTCTTTTCTACAATTTAGGCAGTATTTAGGTAAAATAAAATCAAAAATAAAATCACGTCCTTTAAGGACGTGATTTTTAATAATTTGTAATTTATAGCTCATAATAGCGCAAGAATAGAATGATAATTAAAGTTAATTAGTAATTAGTTTACCCCAAAGGGGACCCTTCGGGTTTGGTTAATTTGGGGGGGCGGTGATATAAGTTTCCTAATTAACTAACAAACCAGTAAACCAATCAACTATTATCTCAGCTTAATCTGATGTAAACTTCCATCAAGCTTATCTGTAAAATAAATATAGTGATTGTCTTCGGAAATAATTAAATTAGAAATATTAAAGTTTTGATCTGGAATGGCTATGAGTTTTTTAAGTCCGGTTTTAGTATTTATTTTATAAAGATGATCAATGCTATTGTCGGCAAGTTCCGGAAAAAGTCCAGCGCCTTTTTCAAGATTTTGAGGTACTGCGCAATAAAGTTCAGTATTATTAGAAAAAGCGCATTTATCTGCCCAAGTTTCAATATTTAATTTTTGGCGGTTGTTGCTAATTGAATCTCCCTGTGCGTCAACTATCCAAAGTTCTGGCTTCATTTCGTTTTCACTAGAGTAGACGCTGTATAAAAGCCGGTTTCCTTCTTGGTTCCAGAGAGGTTTAAAGCCTCGGCCTTCAATTGTAGTTGATTTAAAATTTTCATTGTTTAAACCTACGAAATAAAGCTCTTGTTGGTCAAAGCCTTTTCCTTCAGTAAACATAGCAACAGATTCTCCGTTTGGAGACCAGTTTGGATAAACCGTATCATCTTTATCTCCCAAAGCCTCAATTGCGCGTACTTTGGATCCATTATCGTTAACAATTGCGAGCCACCTATTTTCTTCATTTTGTCCCATACTTTTCATGACTATTTGGTCCGAGTTAGGAGCGAATTCAAATTCTTTCCAATGAGCGGGAAGTGTAGTTTGAGTTTGTTTATCAAAATCATAAACAATATTAGCTCCGTCCGGATATTCTAAAACAGCCTTGTTTGTTTTATTAGACCAGGCAACACTTTCTACATTATGAAAAATTTTATCGGACAAAAGTTTTTTTTCTCCATATTTATCTATTTGATAAAATTTATTTTCGTTTTGATCATAATATTTAAGGCTTGATCCATCCGAACTTAAAGTTGGAGCAAGAGCAGGGGAATCATCTAAAGTTTTAGTTTTAGTAAGTCCGCCTAAAGCGACATCAGAAGCTTCCGGAAAAATCTGATGAGCTTCATCTTCCGTTCTCTTAGCTTCTTCTTCGGATATTATATTTCCCGGACCTTCATTAGCATTTGGAAAAGTTCCTCCTGGAACGCTGGTATCTCTGTTTTCGGGCTTTTGGAGCGGGCTAAAGGCCTGTTTAAAAAATAAGGTGTAAATTAAATAAGCCATCAAAAAACATAGCACTAAAAAACCGATAATCAAGAATATTTTTTTATATCTATTAAAAAAATCCATAAATTTTATTTAAAGCTATTTTTAGGATTAAAAAATTTTGTTTATATAGGTCTTTTATGTTATAATTTATAGTGTGAATAATTATAAATTCATAAATTTTTTAATCATATATTAATTATAGAATATTTTGATAATTTTATCAAAGATTTTTTATAAAATAATGAGTTTATTGCAATCAGTAAATTATTTAGGAATTGATATTGGCAGTACGGGAATAAAAGTTGTGGAATTAAAAAAAGAAAAAGGTAAAATAAAACTGGTAAATTACGGATTTAGTGAGCATAAAAAGCATGCTTCTATTGATTGGCAGAAAAATACGCGTTTGGCTTCCGAGCTTTTATTGAAAATTTTAAAAGAAGCTGGAATTAATAGTAAAAATGCGGTTTCTGCTCTTCCAACTTTTTCTGTATTTTCTTCCGTTTTAAATTTATCAAGTTCTGATAAAAAAGATATTCCTTCGGCTGTTCATTGGGAAGCTAAAAAAGTTATCCCCCTACCTTTAGAAGAAATGATTTTAGACTGGAGAGTTTTAGATGATGGAGAAAAGAATCAAAATCAAGGGAAAAAAGGAAAAAATAAGAAAGTTCTTTTAACTGGAGCTCCTAGGTCTTTAGTTAAAAAGTATACGGAAGTTTTTAAAATGGCGGAAATTAATTTATTAAGTCTGGAAACGGAAACTTTTTCTTTAATTAGATCTCTTTTGGGAGGAGATAAATCAACAATCATGCTGGTTGAAATCGGAGCTTCAACTACTGATGTTTCTATTGTGGATAATAATATTCCGACCTTAAGTCGAAGTATTGATGTTGGTGGATCTGCTATTACCGAGGCACTCTCAAAAAAAATGAATATGGAAATAGCTCAAGCCGAACAATTTAAGTATGATTTATGTATGAGCTCTTTAAACTCTGGAGGGTCTGAAATGCCCGGGGCGGTTGTTGATATTATTTCGCCGATAGTAAATGAAATAAAATATGCCATTAATCTTTTTCAAACTAAAAGCGGGAAAATAACAGAAAAGATAGTTTTATCTGGAGGCTCTGCACTCTTACCTAATATTTGCGGTTATTTATCAAAAATTTTAGATAAAAAAGTTATTATTGGTGATCCTTGGGCGAGATTGTCTTACCCTGCGGATTTAAAACCTCTTTTAAACGAAATCGGTCCACGCATGGCTGTGGCTATTGGGCTTGCTATGCGGGAATTAGAATAATATGGCTAATAATTTTATTGAACAGGATAATAAAAATAAGCTAAAAAAAAGTCTTGATTTTGGTGTGGATCAAAAAAAAGAAATAAAATGGACTGAGCCAGTTTTAGATGATACTCATAAAAATGATAATAAAAATCCGTTTTTAAGTGTTAGTACAAAAAAAGAAAGCCAAGCTCAAAAGTCTCAAAAGTCTCAGAAAACTAAGAAAAAAGCAAAAATATTATCAGAAAAAAACCAACAGTCTTTTTTGGAAAAATTTTTTTCCGGTTTTAAAAAGAAAGAAGCTGACCATTTTAAAGAACAAAAAAAGACATTATCTGAACATCAAGAAAATATTAATAGAGAAAAAGAAAATAAAAATGGAGATGTTTCTAAAGATAAAAAGAATTATAAGGACATAGGAACGGTTGTGAAGGAAAATTTGGAAAAGAATAAAATAGAAATAAGTGATGGGCATACTTTGAAAACTAATTTAATGGATGGTGGACCGACTATTTTAGTTGATTGGAAAAAAAATTTTTTATTTTTAGCTTTAGGCCTATTTTTAGTTGTTTTAATAATCGGAACTTTGTATTCATTTTTTTGGTTTAAGAAGCAGAATGAAAGTCTTGCTGGAGAAGAGCTTGATAGGGAAATTAAAACAATTGAGATGCAAATAGAGAAGGAGAGAGCAGGTTTATTTAATATAGATAAATTGCAAAAAAAATTATTAATTAGCAAAAGTATTTTAGACCGGCATATTTATTGGACTAATTTTTTTAAGTTTCTAGAAGATAATACTTTGGAAAATGTTTATTATCTGGGAGGTATTTCTGGGAATGCAAGCGGCGAATACTCTTTTCAAGCTTTGACGGATAATTATAAAAATATTAGCGAGCAGTTAATGGTTTTAAGAAATAATGATTTAGTATTAGAGGCAGAAGTTTCTAAAGGCTCTTTGGAAGAAAAAGAAAAAAAACAAGAAGAAAGTATTTTGGAACAGCAAATTGCTTTTGATTTATCATTAAAATTATCTTCGGATATTTTTCATAAATAAAATTTTAAGATGCTCGAAAAAGCGCAAAAAAGTAATAAAAGTTCAATAAAGACTGTTTTTAGTATCATTATGGCGCGTTATTTTATTTTTATAATTCTTTTTTTGATGGTGATTATTTTTGTTTTTGCTTATAAGATTATTGTGATGCCGGTAGGAGCTTCTATAGACAATGAAATAAAAAAGGTAAATGAAGATAAAAAAACGCAAAAAACCTATCTTTTGAAAACTTTGGAAAATATTAATAAATATAAAAAAGATTATGAAAATTTAAATTCGGATGATAGGGAAAAAATTAATTTAATGATTCCTGATGTCAATGATGCGGAAAAATTGTTTACGGACATGGAATTATTAATTTTAAAAAATGGTTTTATTTTAAATTCATTAGAAATAACTAGTGTTGATAAAAGTAGCTCAGCTAAATCAAAAAAAGATATTAAAGAAAGCGAGAATATTTCAAACTCTAAAGATTTAGGCGTGATTGAATTAAAATTAGATGTTTCTAATTCAAGCTATAAAAATTTTAAAAAACTCTTAAGTGTTTTTGAGAATAATTTGAGGATTTTAGATGTGCATAATATATCTTTTGCCCCGGACGGATCCTCGCTTTCTTTTGAAATAACAACATATTATTTTAAGCAAGATGCTCAGCCAGAAGACGAATAAAAATAAAAACTTGGTTTTAGAAGTAATTTTAGGATTAATTATTTTAATTGTTGTTTTTTTGCTTTTAAAATCTTTTATTTTTAAGAGCGGGGGAAATAATAATGAGGATATTATATCTGCTTCTTTTGATCGTCCAGAAAGTTTTAAGCCTTTGGAAACGGATATATTCAATGATCCTAAATTTAAAAAGTTAAAAGACAATAGAGCCGAAAAAATAAAAATAGAAGATTTAAATATCGGTAGAGAAAATCCCTTTGTTAAAGTTAAATAGTTTTTATGGATAAACAGGAGGAATTATTAAAAAAATTAGTTGAGAAAAATTTAATAGAAGCTGAAAAGGCGGGAGAAATATTTAATCGGGCTCAAAAAGAAAAAAAACCGATTGAAGATGTTTTGATTTTCTCTAAGACTATAGAAGAAGAGAGCCTTACGCAGATAAAAGCGGAGATTTTTGGTTTGGAATACATAAGCTTGATTGAAAAAAAAATAGAGCCAAAAATTTTAAATATTATTTCTAAAGAAGTTTCGGAAAATTATAAAATAATCTGTTTTGATCGGCAGGAGGGAATAATAATGGTTGGAATTTTAGACCCTGCTAATTTTAAAGCTGTGGAAGCGGTTGATTTCTTAGCGAAAGAAAATAATTTTAGTGTTAAATATTTTTTGATTTCTAAAAAAAGTCTTAAGGAAGCATCTAAATTTTATGAATCTATCTCTGATGAAGTTTCTAGCGCTTTAAAATCAAAGATAGAAGGAGAAGAAGATCTGGAAACTGCTGAAGAAAAAGAGGAAATGGAATTGGAAGATGTTACGAAAAGTGCCCCAGTAGCTAAGATCGTATCGGTAATTATTCGTCATGCTGTAGAAGGGGGAGCGAGTGATATTCATATTGAGCCGATGCAAAACGAAAGCCGGGTTAGATATAGGATAGATGGAATTTTACATACTTCTCTTGTTCTACCTCGTAGTGTTTATAATGCTATTGTTGCCCGAGTTAAAGTAATGGCTAATCTAAAATTGGATGAAACAAGAATTCCTCAGGACGGTCGGATTAGGCTTATTATTAATGATCGGGAAGTTGATTTTCGGGTTTCAGTTTTACCTTTAATAGGAGCAGAAAAGGTGGTGATGAGAATTCTGGATACGGCTAAAGGAGCTCCTAATCCGGAAGAACTTGGTTTTCAGGGAGAACAGCTTAAAATTTTACAAAAGAACATAAAAAAAACGGAGGGTCTTTTTTTAGTAACCGGTCCGACTGGAAGCGGTAAATCTACGACTTTATTTTCTATGTTGGATATTTTAAATAAAGAAGGAGTAAATATATCTACCTTAGAAGATCCGGTAGAATATCAGATGAAGGGAGTAAACCAATCTCAGGTTAAGCCGGAAATCGGTTATACTTTCGCAAGCGGTTTAAGGTCTTTTTTGCGCCAGGATCCGGATGTAATTATGGTTGGGGAGATCCGGGATGAAGAAACGGCTGAGTTGGCTATCCATGCTTCTTTAACTGGTCATTTTGTTCTTTCTACTTTGCATACTAATAGTGCAGCTGGAGCAATTCCTCGTCTTATTGATATGAAAATAGAGCCTTTTTTACTCGCTTCAACTTTGAATACGGTTGTGGCTCAGAGGCTAGCCAGAAGAATTTGTCCCCACTGTAAAGAAGAAATAAAAATTCCGGAAGATTATAAAGAACAGCTTTTATTGGAAATTAAAGATATTGGTGAAGATTATATTAAAAAAATAATCAAAGATTTTGATATTAATAAATTAAATTTTTACAAAGGAAAAGGTTGTCCGAGATGCGGTAATTCTGGATATTCTGGCCGAGTTTCTATTTTAGAAGTTTTAGATATTAATGATAAAATAAAAGATTATATTATTAATAATAAAATAGACTTAAATAAAGAGGATATTAAAAAAACCCAAAAATATATTAGTATTAAACAAGATGGAATTATAAAAGTGCTAGCCGGAATGACGACTATGGAAGAAATTTTACGGGTAATGAAAGACTGATATTCAATTAAGAACCTGCCCGCAGTGTTACAGCGTTGCAGGCGGGTTAACAATTAATAATTATTTTTTGTAAACTTGCTCTGGAGGGGTCGCACCCCTGTATGGTAAAAGCGCTAATTAACCAATAAACCAACCTATATGCCCAATCCTAAGAATATAAAAATCTTATTAATAGAAGATGATCCCTTTCTATTGAACATGTATTCTACTAAATTTGAAATAGAAGATTTTCAAATAATTACGGCTGATAATGGTGAGAACGGCTTAAAAAAACTTTTTGAAAAAAAACCGGACATTGTTCTTTTGGATATTTTAATGCCAAAAATGAATGGTTTTGAGGTTTTAGAGCATATTCAAAAGTCTGATAATGAAGATATAAAAAAAATCCCTATAATTTTATTAACAAACTTAAACCAGCAGGAAGATATTGAAAGAGGTATGAAATTAGGAGCCATAGATTATGTAATAAAAGCCCACTTCATGCCCTCGGAAGTTGTCGGGAAAATTAATAGAGTTCTGGAGAATAAGAAATAGTTGATTCTGAATATTTAATTTTTAAATATTAGAAATTTTTATTTATTTAAAAATTATAAAATTTAAAAATTTAAAAATTAATTATAATGTCCACATTCAAATATAAAGCAATAAATAGAGATAATAAGTCCGTTTCTGGTTTAGTGGAAGCGGAAAGTGAAAGCGAGGCCGCGAGTTTATTAAAGGATAAAGGCTTAAGTATCTCTTATTTGGAAGAAGGAAGAGAAAGTTCTAAATTTTCTTTTGTTTTGGGCGGTGTTAAGGTAAAAGATATTGTAATTTTTTCTCGCCAGTTTTCAGTTTTAATTTCCGCTAATGTATCTTTAGTGCAAGCCCTAAAGCTCTTAGTAGAGCAGACGGAAAATCTTAAATTCAAAATGATTATTTCTGAAATTGCTGACGATATAGATGAAGGAGAAAGACTTTCTGATACCTTAGCTAAGAGACCAAAAGTTTTTTCTAATTTTTATGTGAATGTAATTAAA
This sequence comes from uncultured Gammaproteobacteria bacterium, assembly GCA_964505405.1. Taxonomy (GTDB): domain Bacteria; phylum Patescibacteriota; class Patescibacteriia; order Patescibacteriales; family UBA12075; genus CAZDHZ01. Next base: position 23,063 of record CAZDHZ010000008.1, read on the forward strand.
TCCGGAGAAACTTCTGGAAAATTGGATGAGGTTTTAAATTATTTAGCGGACGAGTTAGAAAAGGATTATGATATGAGTTCAAAAATTAAGGGTGCTATGATTTATCCGGCTTTTGTTTTTTCGGCTTTGTTAGTAGTGGGTATGGTGATGATGATTTTTGTGGTACCGAAATTAACAGCGATTATTACGGAGAGTGGAGGAGAACTTCCCCTACCTACCAAAATATTAGTTGGAACTTCTGATTTTTTTGTAGATTTTTGGTGGTTAGTTATTTTAATATTAATTGGGCTTGTGGTTGGAATTAAAACCTTAATTGGTATTCCACAGGCTAAAAAATATATTGACTTTCTTATTCTAAGAGCCCCTGTTTTTGGGCCATTATTCCAGAAAATATATATAGTTCGTTTTGCTCGTTCTATGCAAACCCTTTTAATTGGAGGTGTAAATATAACTAAAGCTCTTGATATTGTAGCGGAGGTAGTTAGTAATGAAGTTTATCGAGATTTAATCCGGCAGACTAAAGTTGAAATTGAAGACGGAAATTCAATTTCCACAGCCTTTTTAGCAAGTAAAGAAGTTCCCGGAATGGTTTCTCAGATGATGAGTATCGGAGAAAAAACGGGAAAATTAGATTTTGTTTTAGAAAAAATAACTGATTTTTATACCCGAGAAGTAGATAATATGGTCGCCAATTTAATGACTTTAATGGAGCCGATTATTATGGTAACGATGGGAATTGCCGTAGGGCTCATGGTAGCCGCTATTATTCTCCCGATGTATAATATGGCTTCTAACTTTTAAAAATGTTATAATTAGATAAAGATTTGTAATTAATAATTAAAATATATGAATTTTTTTAAAAAAAATAAATTAAACACACTAATAATTCTAAGCCTTTTTATTTTTTCTTTACTTTTAATTTTTTCCCCTTTTTCTTTTGAAAAATTAGCACGAGCTTTTAGTGGTAATTATGATAGAACCACTGATAATTCCATAGATTTACAAGATTGGAACTGGCTTGATGATGATTTTTTATTTCGTGATGGGAGTAATACTATGGATGGAAATTTAGATATGGCTGGGAATAGAGTGATTAACGTAGGAAATCCTTCAGTGGATACGGATGGAGCTACGGTGAAATATGTAAATGATACTATTAGCGCCGCTGCAGCTGCCGGAGGAG
>CAZDHZ010000009.1:0-7659 GCA_964505405.1 uncultured Gammaproteobacteria bacterium
TTTTTATTTTTAGAATTATTTCCTCTCTTCGTAATTAAAAATCGGGCCAAAGGCTAAATATTTTTTGCCATTACGCAAATAAACAATAGATAAAATATCTATACCATTAATACTTTCTCTGAGCTTTAAATTTTTCATTTTTATGTCAAAACTTTTAGCTGATTTTTTGGAAACAAAATTTCTACCAATTAAATCATAAATAAAATCACAATCATCCTCACTAATAAATTCTCCTCTTAGTTCTTTCTCAGAAATCTCCAAAAGTTTTTTAAGCTCTTCGTTTAGCTCTTTTAGCGCGCCAATCGCAGAATTGGTCTGTTTATTAATTTCCAAAGCATACATCATTCTAATAAGCATATCGCTTCGAGCGATTAGATCTCGATATAGTTCCGGATCAGGCTCTACATAATTTAAAATATCACAGGCGGGCATTAAAGAAACTTTGGAATTATTTTTCTGGTCAAAATAGCTCTCCAAAATATCTTCTTCCAAATGCATATTTACCCAAGCGCCTAAAGCGGTTTTGTAATTTTTTTCATTTTGCCATTTAATACTCTGCATATATCGCGGACTTTCCATTGACGCCATCGGCAAAAATGATTTTAAATAATCAAGTGTAGTCCAATAAATATTACTATTCCAAGTATGCTCATTAAATTTATCAAAAACTTTAGCAAAATTATTTATTTTTTGATTATAGTTTGAATAATTGGTATTTAAATTAAAATATTCATCTCCATCATTAATCGGATGAATTAAATTAATAATGTCTAAGCCAAAAGCACGGCACCTATGAGCATCAGAAGATTTTTTAGTACTACATAAAGTTAATAAATCATCAGAATCTTCTTCTAAAAATTGCATATCTTCCCCGATAAATTGGCCAAAAATATAATCATTGGGCCAATAATCATCTTGCAATATTTTCATGCCAACCTTAGAAGCATCTTTTTTAACATAAGATTCCGCACCGTCAATTTCTAAAAATTCTACATCTTCTAAAATATTTTTTATTTGAGTAATACTTTCTTCGCGCTCAACATTATCTATTTCAAAAATTTTCTCTAAATTATAATCATCTCCAAAGGCTTTTTGGAAAGCGTCATTATAGTTTAAAAAAGTATAACCCTGACCTAAGCCCCTAAAAAATGAAATAAATTTATAAATAGCCGCCCAAGAATTTTTTACATCCTGATTTTTTGAAATGTCCTCCACAATAAGACCGGCAGCAATCAAATTAATTAAATTATCGTCTTTATCTAAAAGGCAATCCGGACAATCAAGAGACTGTTCGTAAAGAGGAAAAAGAGTATTAAGCCAGCGGGTTGCCAGATAAAAATTAATTAACTTCGGAGATTGTTGATAAGTTGTCGGAATCTGAAAATTTTTATAATCTCTTTCGAATGTTAAAATCGGAGATTTTTTAAATCCCTGACCGGCTCTAATAAGCTTAAGCTCCTCTTCGATTTCCTTTTCCAGAAAAGCGGGAATACTGGCATGAAAAAGATTCAGTTCCTGCTCGCTAAAACGGCTAGTTTCCGATAGATTGTTTTGTTTTGAGATCTGATCTTTCGTAGGCTCAAGAAGTTTAAGCGTTAAAGCCCAAAAAGCCGCATTAAGTCTTTCCCCTTCTAAAAGAGCGTCATTAGTATCCCCTAATTCCGAAAATTTATTTTTATAACGAATCAAAGAAATATCATAAAGAGTCTTAGACATATTCCATAGATTTTCATAAAAAACACTCTTTTCTATTTCTTTATAAGCCTCCTTTAAAACACTCTGATAATAATAGAGGGAAAAATCGCTTGTAAGAATAATCGGCACTTCTTTCCCGGCTAAAAAACGAAATGAGCCGTAAAAATCATCTGGCGCTCCGATTTTTTGACTATTAAAAATAGAAAAGCCATAATTATTTAAGTCATCAATCAAACTATCAATATTAAAAGTTCGGTTAACCTTAAAATAATTTTCTATGTCTGTTTTAGAATTAAGAGGCAAGTCGTATGTTTTTAAGCTAGCTTTAAAATTACTTTGAGGTTTTTGATAAAACATACCAAAACTTAAATCCTCGGCTTGCAACCCTTCGGTAGAAGTACCTAAATCATAATAATCAAGATTGTCTTGATTGCTATTTTGAGGCAAAAAAGAAGATGATGAAGTAGAAATATTAAGAGGCTCTTCTTTCTTTACGGAATCTTGAACAGGCTCTGGTTTCTTAAAAAAACTAAAACCGCTTAATTTCAAATAAAAAAATATGGCCATGATGACAAGAGCTATAATCACGCTTACGACTACAGGAATACTAAAATCAGAACTTTTTTTTCGTTCCGGACTTAACTCAAAATTTTCCGAAAAATTATCCTGACCCTGAGTTTTGTCATCTTTAAATTTTTGATTAAGTAAATCGACCATTTAAATTTATAAAAATACTATCCAAAGAGACTAAGTCACTACGATTTAATAGCTTAAAATTATATTTAACATTTATTCGTTTAAAATCGTAGTGACTTAGTCTCTTTTTATATTATACCATTTTTTTAAAAAATAAAAAACACTTAAAAAATAAGTGCTTTCCACTCTCACACTCTCTAACTAATTCACTATCTTAAATATTTCGCCTTATTTCTTAAATGCTCATCATAAGTTTTTGAGAAGACTGTTTCTCCGTTATCAAATCGACTTAAGAAATAATAATAATCCGTTTTTTCCGGATAAATCGCGGCTTTGATGGCGTTCAATCCGGGATTTGATATCGGTCCGGGAGGAAGCCCAGGATTTTTATAAGTATTATAGGGTGATTTTATTTCTGTATCTTCGTAAGTGTATTGCTTTTTATCCTCTCCTAGAATATAAGCAAGAGTAGCACATGATTCTAGCGCTTGCCCCGCTTCAATCCGATTCCAGAAAATTCCGGAAACTATTTTCATGTCTTTTTCGCTTCGGACTTCTTTCTCAATTAATGAAGCCATAGTAATAATTTCATGCAAACTCTTCCCTTGTTTTTTAATATCTTCTAACATTTCAAGGCTTAACTTTTCATTAAAATTATTCAAAACTTTTAAAACCACGTCATCTAAACTAGCATCATTAAAAATACGATAAGTATCCGGAAAAAAATATCCTTCCAAAAAAATATTAGAAGGCACACTAGATAAAAAAGAATCTTCCGGCAAGCTCTCTGAATAATCATGCAATTTTTTAGTTTTTAAATCATAAAATCCCTCTGACTTAATTTCTTTTTGCAGATAAGCTTCAATATCACCTATATCCCATCCTTCTATAATTTTAATTGTCTTTTCTTGGCTAAGAGATAGTCCTTCGCTTAAGCGCTTGGCAATATCTTTTATAGACATGCTACTATTCAATAAATATTCCCCAGCCTGCATTTTATTATCCAATTTAGAAAGCTGAGCGTAAATTTCAAAATAATCTTTAGAGATAATCAAATTTTCTTTTTTTAAATTAGCTGAAATAGTTTTTAAAGCCTCACCTTTAGAGATGATAAAAATTTTATCCTCACCCTCAGCAAAGGATTTATTAATAGCCGACCTATAATTCAGATAAGAAAAAAGCAGAATGAATAGCAAGATTAAAAACGCATATTTTAATATTTTTTTCATAAAATTTAAGCTAATTTAATATTTAAATACTAGCAAATTTTCTTACTTGACACAAATTAAATAAGCCTGTATTATAAAAATAGTTAATAAAGGACAGCCGGCAGGGCTGTTTTTAGTTAAATTTTTTAATAAAACATTCGCATAATTTGTGAATTCACTATATTTCTCCCTTCGGGAGGCAGATATATTAATTCGCAAATTGGCATTATTAAATAAATATGTCTAAACTTACAGAATATATCAAGGGCTCAATAAGAGAAATGAAAAAAGTAACTTGGCCCACTAAAAAGGAAACTAAAAATTATACCTTTCTCGTTATAGGAATTAGCATTGCAGTCGCCGTTTTCTTAGGTGCCCTAGATTATATTTTTTCTTTTGGTCTAAATAATTTATTATAAAATTCGCATAATTCGCAATTCGCTATATTTGCATTAATTCGCGGATTAGCATTATAAATATATGGCTAAACAAACTCTTAACCAAGGGAGAAGATGGTATGTGCTTCATACTTATTCCGGTTATGAAGAAAATGTAGAAAAAAACTTAAAACAAAGAATTGAATCCATGGACATGGAAGATAAAATATTTAATATTCTTATTCCTATAGAAAAAAAGATAAAAATTAAAAACGGGAAAAGAAAAGTAATTGAAGAAAAAATCTTTCCGGGTTATGTTATGGTAGAAATGATGGTAACAGACGAATCATGGTATGTAGTTAGAAATACTCCAAACGTTACCGGATTTATTGGAACCGGAACAATCCCCACTCCTATTAGCGACAAAGAAATTAAAGACTTACAAAAAAGAATGGGAGTTGAAGAACCTAAATTTAAAATTGATGTTTCGGTCGGTTCCCCTGTCAAAATTACAGACGGACCATTCAAAAATCTAGAAGGAAAGATTACTAATATTGACGAAGCTAAGGGAAAAGTTAAAGTCCTAGTTTCTATGTTTGGTCGAGAAACCCCGGTTGAATTAGACTTTTTACAAATTAAGAAAATATAAAAACAAGTTAAAAGTAAAAAGCTAGAAAGTTAGAAAGTAAAAATTATAATGCTTCTCTTTCTTAACTTTAAACTTTATACTTTAAACTTTTAACTAAAATTATATGGCTAAAAAAATATTAACTAAAATAAAATTACAAATTCCAGGAGGACAGGCTAATCCAGCTCCTCCGGTTGGTCCCGCTTTAGGCCAGCATGGATTACAGATTCAAGATTTCTGTACTCAATTTAATAATGCCAGCAAAGATAAAATGGGAGATATTATTCCGGTAGAAATTACCGTTTATGAAGATAGAACTTTTTCCTTTATCATGAAAACTCCTCCGGCAGCTGAACTTATTAAAAAAATTGGTAAAATTAAAAAAGGATCCGGCAAAGCTTTAATTGAAAAAGTTGGCACACTTAACCAAAATCAACTTAAAGAAATCGCTGAAATAAAAATGCCAGATCTAAATACAGACGATATTGAACAAGCTAAAAAAATCATCGCCGGAACCGCAAGACAGATGGGGGTGGAAATTAAATAAGTTAAGATAATGCGAATCTCGCGAATTATATGCACCTGCCTGCCGGTAGGCAGGAATATAGCGAATTCGAATTATGCAAATAATATAAATTAAATTTGTGGGAGAAGATTTAGTTAGAAGGTTAAAGTTAAAAGTTAAAAGTTATATACTTTAAACTTTCTACTTTTTACTTTCAACTTCGTTATCACCACGAAAAAAAATATGACTAAGAAAACAGAAGCTAAACTCTCCTCCGCTAAAGCTTCGGGGAACAAGAAAGAAGAAAAAGTTCTGGAAATTCCAGAATTAGATAAATTAAAAAAATATCCTTTAGCAGAAGCTATTCGATTATCTAAATCACTCTCTAAAACAAAGTTTGATGCCAGTGTAGAAGTGCATTTCAGATTAGGAATTGATCCAAAAAAAGGAGATCAACAGATTAGAACTGCAGTTTCCCTTCCACATGGAACCGGAAAAAGCGTTCGGGTAGCTGCCTTTGTCAGCCCAGAAAAAGAAAAAGAAGCTAAAGCAGCCGGAGCAGACTTAATCGGAAACGAAGATTTAATTGCCGAGATTAAAAAAACTGAAAAAACCGATTTTGAGGTAGCTGTTGCTGAGCCAGCTATGATGAAAAATCTAGCTCAAATCGCTAAAATATTAGGAACTAGAGGTCTTATGCCTTCTCCTAAAAATGAAACAGTTACTCCAAACCCAGCTAAAGCTATTAAAGAGCTTAAAAAAGGTAAAGTAAGCTTTAAAAACGATGATACCGCTAATATTCATGTAGCTATCGGCAAAGTTTCATTTAGCGATGAACAATTAACAGATAATTACACTGCTATCTTAGACGCCATTAAAAAACTTAAACCGGCTAAATCTAAAGGAGTATTTTTGAAAAATATTACTATAACAACTTCAATGGGACCTGGTGTTAGGGTGGAAATATAAATTAATTAAAATATTTGAGATAATTAAATTTTGAATTTTAAATTTCGAATTTCAAATGAATATTTAATTTTGAATGACTTAATTGAAAAATTGTATATTTTGTCTATAAATTCATAATTTCTTCATTAAAAATTGAATCAAAATTCAAAATTTAAAATTCAAAATTTAATTACACTGCAATCCCAAAAATCTTATTTAAAAAAATCTCTTGTTTTCAAGGGATTTTTTTAATTTGCGATAAATTTTTCAATCTGCTAAAATAGAATAACCTTTGATATATTATTTACAAAAAGTTTAGAAAACTTTTTTTATTTCTCTAATTATTATTTGAATTATATTATTATGGTAGACCTTAAAAATCCTAAAACAAAAAGACTAAATTGGGATGAAACTTTAATGAACTTAGCAATCATTATCTCTAAAAGAACGGCTTGTCGTTTTCACGAAACTGGGGCTGTTTTTGTTGATAAGCATAAAAGAATAATTTCCATGGGCTATAATGGACCTACCGAGGGAGATTATCATTGTATTGATGTGGGCTGTGCTAAAGTTGATGGCGACCCAAAAACTGGAAAACTAAGAAGATGCCGTGGAGCTCATGCTGAAATTAATGGAATTATTAATGCTCAAGACACCAAAAGATTGAGAGGAGCTACTCTTTATACGGTTCTTTTCCCCTGCTACGACTGCATGAAAGCCTTAAATAACGTTGGTATCGCTGAAATTGTTTATCATAAGGGATATGAAAGAATCCAAACCGGAGGAGAAAGCTTTGAGGAAGAAGATGAATCCTTAGAACTGGCTCAAAAGAGAAATATTTTAGTAAGAAAATATGAAGGACCCGTTTTCTGTACTTTCCCGAGCGAATATAATACAGACCAGAGTGAATCTTATACCTGTGCTTGTGATTAATAATTAATTTTTAAATTTTATAATTTTATAATTTTTAAAATAAATAATAATTTTTAATTTTTAAACAAAACATTTAAACTAGGGTTTAAAAAATTAATATTTTAAATTTATTTACAAAATTAAAAATTTAAAAATTTAAAAATTTAAAAAATAAATGATACTAGGAATAAAAAAATTGCACGAGCTAGTGCAGAAACAAAAATTAGTGGAAAATCTTTGCGAGCGCGAATTAAATAATCCGGAAGGTGCTGGTTTTGATTTGCGCCTAGATGAGGTTTATGAAATAGAGGGTGCTGGATTTTTAGGACTTAAAGAACGAGAAACTCCTAAAATTAATTTATTAGCTAAAAATAATCCTGATTCAGAGGAAAATTTTTATGTCTTTAAACCTGGGGAATACTATTTAATCAAAACCATGGAAAGAGTCAATCTACCCGTAAGTCTTTCTGGTATCATTCTTCCTCGCACTACTCTTTTTAGGTCCGGCCTCGGATTATTTAACGGCATAGTCCAACCCGGGTATTCTGGAGAACTTACTTTTGGCTTATCTAATCTCGGGAAATCCAATATTAAAATTGAATTTGGCGCACGAGTAGTCCATATCACTTTTCATGAAGTTTTGGGAGAAGGAAATGAATATAGGGGTCAATGGCAAGGAGGAAGAGTTGG
>CAZDHZ010000009.1:7759-11932 GCA_964505405.1 uncultured Gammaproteobacteria bacterium
TAATTTTTAATTTTTTAATTTTGTAAATAAATTTAAAATATTAATTTTTAAACATATGAGAAAATATTTTATTTAAAAATTAAAAATTATTATTTATTTTAAAAATTAAAAATTAAAAATTAAAAAATTATGAATAATAATCATCCCGAATTTCAATACTTAAACCTCGCCCAAGACATTCTAGACAACGGTTCAGATAAGCCTTTATTTTTTACACCCGAAGTCTTAGAAGAGTATAAAAAGAAAAACGAAAAACCTCCCTTTATTCGTTCGGTTTTTGGTAGACAGAATCGCTATGATTTGTCTCAAGGCTTTCCCCTCTTAACCACTAAAAAAACTTTTTTTAGAGGAATCGCCGAAGAATTAATCTGGTTTCTATCAGGGAGCTCTAATATCAAGCCTTTAATTGATAAAAATGTGCATATTTGGGATGAATGGGCCTGGAAAAGGTTTCATAAATACTGCCTTAAAAACGCCCCAGAAGAAGATTTAAATCAAGAAGATTTTATTAAAAAAATTAAAGAACTAAATGCAGATAATCCTTGGGTTAAAGAATGGGGAGATTTAATTGTTGTCTATGGGAAAATGTGGCGCCGGTGGCCGGCTTCGGACGGACGAGAGATTGATCAATTAGGATGGATTATTAATGGACTAAAAGACAAACCTTTTAGAAAATCTTATGTTCTATCTGGATGGAATCCTGATTTTATTTATGCTATGGCCTCTCCTGGAAATGTTAATGAAGTTCCTCCTTTCTGCCATACCACTTTTCAATTCGCAGTTCATAATAATAAACTTAATTTAGGTCTTTACCAAAGAAGCGCTGATTTATTTTTAGGAGTACCGTTTAATATTGCATCTTATTCTCTTTTACTTTTAATGATTTCTCAAGTTGTTGGAATTGAACCGGGAGAATTTGTCCATACTTTTGGAGATGTTCATATTTATTCTAATCACTTTGATCAAATCAAAGAACAAATCACACGCAAGCCATTCCCTTTTCCTACTCTTAAATTAAATCCAGATATTAAAGATATAGATGACTTTAAATACGAAGACATCACCCTCGAAAATTACAAATCCCACCCCCCACTTAAGGGAGAGATTGCTAATGTTGGAGGATATTGAGTTAATTTTATAATTTTTAATTTTATAATTTTTAAATAAATCAAAATTTTTAAATTTATGATTTCAATTATAGTGGTTATTGGAAAAAATCGAGAAATAGGATGTGATAACAAACTTCTTTGGAACATTCCTAAAGACATGGAAAGATTTACGAAAATTACAAAAGGTCATCCAGTTCTGATGGGTGATAAAACTTTTGAGTCCATCGGAAAAGCACTTCCAGAACGAACAAATATTATCATTACTCGTAATGAAAATTATAAAGCTCCTGGATGTAAAATAGTTCACTCCATTGAAGACGCTATCCAGCTTGGGAAAGAAGTAGACAAAGAAGAAATATTTATCATTGGCGGAGGAAGTATTTACAGGCAAACCATAGATATAGTAGATAAACTATATTTAACCGTAGTTGATGACGCCCCTAAAGCAGACACTTATTTTCCAGATTATTCTCAATTTAAAAATATAGTTCATGAAGAAGAAGTTGAAGACAATGGCCTTAAATTTAAATTTTTAGAATTAATGAAATAAGAATATTACAAATATGCAAAAAACAATAAGGTACCAGAATGAGAAAAAAATAATAGCCATAGTAGGAATGTGTGGATCTGGAAAATCAGAAGTTGTAAAATATCTCCAAAAAACAAAAAAATGGCCAAAAATATATTTTGGAGAAGCTACTTTTGAGAGAATAAAAAAAGAAGGACTGGAACTTAATTATGAAAATGAAAGAAAAACTAGAGAAAAAATAAGGAAAGAAATGGGCATGGGCGCTTACGCAAAATTAGCTCTCCCTAAAATAGAAAAGCTTTTAGAAAAAAATGAAACTGTAATTTTAGAGAGTCTTTACTCCTGGGCTGAATATAAAATTATTAAAGAAAAATATGAAAATAATTTTAAAGTAATCGCTGTTTTCTCCTCACCTAAAACAAGATTAAAAAGAATGCTTAAGCGAGAGAAAGAAAGACCAATGCAAAATGAAAAAGAATTTATAGAAAGAGATTATTCTGAAATAGAAAATACGGATAAAGGCGGACCCATAGCTCGAGCAGACTTTACTATAATTAATGAAAGTTCTTTAGAAGATTTTCACCATCAATTAGAAAATATTATTAATAATATATAAATTTAAAGTCTACAAATTAATAAATCAGCTACGAATTTACAAATATCCACTTTTGTCATTTCGACCGTAGCGAAGCGAAGTGGAGAAATCTTTAATATATTATAGATCTCTCCGTTCCGCTTCGCTTCAGTCAAGATGACAAATAAAAGAATTTGTTGATTTGTGGATAAAAAAATATATGAAAAAAATAATCATCGGCATGATTGGAGAGCCAGCCGGGGGGAAAGGATCAGTTTCCAATATTATTATAAAAAAATATAAAACCAGCCATATCGCTACTTCTGATATTTTGAAAAAGATTCTTAATAGTCTTCACCTAGAATTTAGTCGAGAAAATTTAACAAAACTAGCCCTCCAACTAAAGCAAACCTTCGGAAATCCAATTCTCATGAAAGCTTTAGTAGAGGAAGTTAAGGAGATGGATAATAATTTAGTTATAGTGGATGGCTTTCGCATGCCTGGAGACCCAGAATATTTCAAAGAAAAATATGGAGAAAACTTTTATTTAATTTATGTAACAGCTGATCAAAAAATAAGATACGAAAGAAGCGTTAAGCGAGGTGAAAAAGCTGGTGAATCTACAACAAGCTTTGAAGAATTTCAAGAAAATGAAAGAAAAGGAACAGAAAGTTCTATTTCGGAAGTAGCTAAAAATGCTGATTTTAAAATAGTTAATAATGGCAATGAAAAAGAACTAGAAAAACAGGTACTTGAATTAATGGGGAAAATATATTAGAATAGATTTACATTTTAAATAACTAGAGGGGGCGCTTTAAAGCGCTCTTTTCATTCTATGAATCAAACATATCTAAATAGATATCAAAAAATAGGAAAATTTTTCGTTCTGGAAGGAATTGATGGATCTGGAAAAACTACTCAGATTAAAATACTTAAGGAAAAATTAGAAGAAATCGGGTATAGAGTTATTATTGTTGATTTTCCTCAATACAATAAAAAATCTGCTGGAGCTATTGAAGAATATTTAAGCGGAAAATATGGAGAATCAAAAGAAGTTAGTCCTTATGTCGCTTCCTGCTTTTACGCTGTTGACCGCTTTGATGCAAGTCTAAAAATTAAAAAGTGGATTCAGAATGGATTTATAGTTTTGGGAAATAGATATGTAACATCAAACATGGCCCATCAAGGAAGTAAAATAGAAAACCCCTTAGAAAGGCTTGCTTTTTATGAATGGATCCAAAATCTTGAATATAAAATATTTAAAATTCCTAAACCAGATAGAACTTTTATTTTAAATATGGACTCTCATTTGTCTCAAAATTTAAGCCAAAAAAGACATAGAATAGACTGGATGGGAAAAGTTAGAGATATTCATGAGGAAAATTTAGAACATTTAAGCAAAAGTCAAAAAATATTTTTAGAGATTAAAAATAAATTTGCCAACATGGAACTTATAGAATGCTCAAAAAATGGGCAAATTCTTAACAGAAATGAAATTCATGAGATTTTATTTAGACAAATCAGAAATTATTTAAAAGATGATTTCCCAAATTTTTTAAATACTCGAGAATATAATGGTAATATTAAGCAAAACAATATTCAGCAAAAGAAAAAAGAAATAATTAATATTATCTCCTCAGAATATATAAGTTTAGAGCAGAGAGACAAAATTATTATTGAAACTGAAAATTTTATAAATGCTTCTAAAAATATTAATTTTATTATTCCTGAAAAATCACTTGTAAACAACAGCATCTATATAGAAAATAATTTCATTGAACCCGGATTTGAGGGAAAATTAAAATTGCATTTGAAAAATAATGGTTTTGATATTTACAATATTAGAGCGGGAGAAGTTTTGGGGAGGATTTATTGCTAAAAAAATAAGAATAAAAAGAAAAATAAGAGAAATAAGAATATAATTTCTTATTTCTCTTATTTTTCTTTTTATTCTTATTTTT
>CAZDHZ010000009.1:12032-23505 GCA_964505405.1 uncultured Gammaproteobacteria bacterium
TCTTATTTTTCTTTTTATTCTTATTTTTACGCCCTTGCTAAAAACAACAATTTAGACTAATATAATAATAGAAATATCCGCAGACCAAGAGTCTGTATTTTTATAATATTACACAAAAAAACTATGGAATATGACATAATTATTGGTTTAGAAATTCATGCAGAATTAAAAACAAAATCTAAAATGTTTTGCCGATGTGATAATAATGCTCATAATAAAAAACCAAACATAAACACTTGCCCGATTTGTTTAGCTCATCCGGGAACTCTTCCCTATCCGAACAAACAGGCAATTGAATGGACTATTCTAACCGGCCTCGCTTTAAATTGCCAAGTTAATAAATTAAGTAAATTTGATAGAAAAAATTATTTTTATCCGGACATTCCTAAAGGTTATCAAATTTCTCAATATGATTTGCCTTTTGTCTATGGTGGGTTTATGGAAATTGATAATACTAAAATTGAAATTACCAGAATCCACCTAGAAGAAGATACTGGAAAATCAATCCATCCCAAAGGAAAAAATTATTCCCTCATAGATTATAATCGAGCCGGAACCCCACTTATGGAAATGGTAACTGAGCCTACTATCCCTAACGCGGAAATTGCTAAAAAGTTTTGCCAAAGATATCAACAAATTTTGCGATACCTGGATATTAGCGACGCTAATATGGAAAAAGGAGAAATGCGTTGTGAAGCCAATATTAGTATCCAGGAAAAAGGCAAATGGAAATATGAAGGAAACTGTGAAATTAAAACTCTGGGTGATTATAAATTAAATCCAAAGGTAGAAGTTAAAAACATTAATTCCTTTAAAGCAATTGAAAGAGCGATCAACTATGAAGTTGAAAGACAAAAAAAAGCTTTAGAATCTGGCGAAAAATTAATTCAAGAAACAAGAGGCTGGGATGAAAACAAAGGAAAAACTATCAGTCAGAGAATTAAAGAAACTAGTGCTGATTATCGTTATTTTCCTGAACCGGATATCCCACCTATTCGAATTAGTGATGAACAAATTTTAAAAATAAAAGAAAAATTAGTAGAATTACCTCTATCTAAAAAAACAAGATTTATAAAAGAATATCATTTTTCAGATGAATCTGCGGACATCCTTGTCTCTAATCAAAATCTTGCCAAATACACAGAAGAAGTTATTTCTGAATTACGAGCATGGATAGATGCTCAAGACGACTCCTGGGAAAGACAACAAAAAAAGCTAGGAAAAATAGCGTCCAACTGGCTAACAAGCGAACTTCTTAAATATTTTGATAATAGTAATAATATTGAAGGCTTAAAAATAACAGCTGAAAATTTTGCCGAATTAATTAGTTTAATTTATCAAGATAAAATTAATTCTTCTGCCGGACAAAAAATATTAGAAATTATGATTGAAAAAGGAGGAGATCCTACTGATATTATGCAGGAAACAGGATTAGAACAAATGGATAATTCGGCAGAACTAGAAAAAATGATAGAAGAAATTATTAAAGCTAATCCTTCTCAAGTGGAAGAATATAAAAATGGAAAAGAAAATGTTTTACAATACTTTGTAGGACAGACTATGGCGAGATCAAAAGGAAAAGCTAATCCTAAAAAAGTCATTGAAATATTAAAAAAAATATTAAATAATTAGAAAAATATGAATTTTGAAGTACCAAACAATAATTCTCAAGAAGAATCAATTCTATCAGAAATTCCAGAATGGACTAAGCGAATTATAAGACGTTCTAAAGAGCTAATTCAACAAAAAGATAATAAAGAATTAAGTGAAAAAGCAGAAAAACTTTTAAATAACGATGAGTTTATAAGCACCATAGTCCCTCAAGAAGAATGGGCAGAAGATCTCTCCAGTGATAAAGCTGACACAGATGAAAAAGCTACTAAACTAGAAGAAAAATTAGCTCAAGACTTGGTTTTATTAATTAAAAATTACAAAGAATAATTAAATTTTCAATTCTACCACAAAATAGCATAACGATACTTTATACTTTATCTATCTAAAATATCCCTCATCACTCCTGTGTAACTCAACTAATTCGTTGACAAAAATCCCACGCCTTTTGTCATCCTGGGGGCGCATAGCGCAACCCGGGATCCAGGAGAAAGAGAGATAGATATTTTTAAACCTCAGAAGATTTAAGTAGCATATAGCTTTTCCTCCTGGATCCCGGATATTTTTATTTCCACTCCCTGCCCGCAACGCTTCGCGTAAGCGATGCAGGCGGGCGCTACAATAAAAATTCCAGGATGACAAGGTGAAGGAGGTGAATTGCGAAGCAAGAGAGGCTGCCCTGAGGTATGGCGATAGCCAGAAAAAGCACCCTGGGGCACAAAGGTGGAATATTAATATTAGATTAATTTAATATCATCAAAGTTTTCTAAAAAACTTATCCACTTGCTAAAATATTTTTTTGATGTATAATGAATAAAAATAAGACTTAATAAATCATGAAAGATATTTTTGTAAAAAGAAAACACAAAATAAAACCAAAAAAATACTATTTTTATTATTTTATATATTAAATACCTCCCACAAGGGAGGTATTTTTTTAGGCTAAAAACAAAAACAATTTAAAACAAAAAGGGGGAAATTATGACAGCTCAAAGTTCTTTTAAAAAATCATGTCCTTATCAAGAAACCTGTTCTCGTAGTCAAAAAAACTGCAATTTTGAAAAAAGCAAAACTTGTGGAATTGCCATTGGTTCACTTATTGGAAAAGGAATCTGTCCTGCCTGTTTTTTTGCTAACGAGCAAATCAGTTCTTGTAATGTTCCTAAGGAAATGCTAAATGAATGGGAAGGACATTGCTATGTTCAAGAAAATTGCTTTTATACTCTCGGTTCTGAAGAGCTCGGAGATTTAATTCATCGTCAAGACAAAAAAGACCGAGAAAAAGCAAAAAAATTAATTCGAGAACTAAAAGAACATTTTAAAAAAAGCGCCTAAACTGAATCTTAGAGCGCTTAAAAACCAAAAGCCCTAGTTTTAAACTAAGGCTTTTTCTTTATTTCAAAAAATCTTTAATAAGCTTATCCGCTTCTTGTTTTTTGGAAATCCAATAAATCTTCCTCCCCTGCTTTTCCCATCTCCTAAACCAAGTCATCTGACGCTTCGCAAATTGCCGGATGGCTATAAATAATTTTTCTTGCATCTCATCTAGGCTCATTTTAGCTCTTAAATAAAAAGAAACAAAACGATATTCTAAGCCAAAAGCCTCCAGTCTTTTCCAAGACACTCCTTTTTTATGCAAATTTTTAACTTCTTCTATCATTTTTTCTTTTTCTATTCTCTCTATCAATCTTTTATATATTCTTTTATCTATTTCTTCTTTAGAACGACTCAAACCTAAAACCAAAAACTCTCTATTTTCATTTTGAAATAAATTTAATTTTCCCAAATTTTTATTAACAATATTCTCATAATATCTAATTAAATGTCTCTTATTATTTTTTTCGCTATTATTTAAATTATCGGCAAATTTTTTATCTTCTTGTTTTAGTTTGAAAAAAATTTCTTGAGCAGATAATTTTTCAAGTTTTTCCCGTAATTCAGGCTGAGCCTTAACACTACTTAAATCATATCCATCAACTAAGGCCTGCAAATAAAGTCCGCTTCCTCCTACTATAATTGGCAGTTTCCCTCGCTTAATAATATCCCAAATAGCCTTTTCAGCTAAACGACAATATTTTGCTAAATTAAATTCTGTTTTCGGACTAACTACATCCATTAAGTGATAAGAAATATTTTTTGTTTTTACTTTACCCTGTTTATTTTTAAATTTAAGTTTATAATCTTTTAAATCTTTCCCTGTTCCGATATCCATTCCCTTATAAACTTGACGAGAATCAGCAGAAATAATTTCTCCATTATATTTATTTGCCAAATAAACAGCTAGACCGGTCTTGCCAGTAGCAGTTGCACCTAAAATTACTATTATTTTTTCTTTTTTATTAATCATTTTGACTAATGTAAGTAAAATTTATTAAATCATTAAATTGACATAAACTTAAATATACTATATATTAAAAACAAAATCAACGCAAAAAAAAAGAAAGGAGGCCTAAAAATGCCAGAAACAGTTTTATCAGATGACGGAAAAATATTGTTTTTTAAAAATTCGATTTCAGAAGAATCCGGAATTACCACCATAAAATTTGGCAATTGCGATAAAACATCTCAAAAATTAAAAGAGCTTAAAAAACGGCAAAATATTCAATGCTCCATTGAACTCTCGCCTCAAAATAGGGATTGTCTCGCTTTCGTAGAACCAGGAAACAAAGAATCATTAAACCTGGAATGCGACAGTATTATTTATGGAATAAATGGATCTGAAAAAAAACAAAAAACAATGCTGGCTTGTCCGACTAGGGGATGCCCAATCGTTATAATTTCAGGACTTTCCTGCATAGCATTAATCCATGCCAGCCAGCACAGCGTTCAATTCAAAATTTTGCAAAAAACACTCAAATTTATCGAAAAAAAATGCAATTTCAGAGAAGACATCCATCGCCTAAGATTTCTGATCTGGCCTGGAACTTGCTCGGAACTTCGCAAGATTAATTCCCAATTCAAGTTGATCTTTCCTAAATACATGAACGGAGAATCTTTTAACCTTTTGAACATGATTATGGATGAACTCCTCTCCTATATCAGCATCGACAAAGAACGTATCAATATTATTCCAAACTGCCCTTGCCACAGTAAAACTGGCAAACAAAACCTGTTTTATTTTGATCAAAAAGCGAAAGAAAAAAATATGATTTTCATTTCAGCTTAAAATCCACTCAACTCTTGAGCCTTAAAACTCAAGAGTTTTTTATTAAAGCAAATCTCCTTCTAAATGAAAATCTTCTGCTTTTTTTATTTTAATTCTCACAATATTACCCGGTTTCAAATAATCTTTTGATTTAAATCTAGCACCCTTGCCGGTTCTAGTATGCCCAAAATACTCACCTGTTTTTTCTTTTTTTCCATCAACTAAAACTTCAATTATTTTATTAATATACTTCTTATTATTTTTAAGTGCAGTCTGACGCAAAATATTCATTAAATATTCTTCTCGCTTTTTTTTCTCTTGGGGACTTACATCATCATCCATCTTTTCAGCAGCAGTCATTGGTCGCGGACTATAACGCGAAATATAAGCCATGTCAAAATCAAGCTTCTTAAAAAGTTTTACTGTATTTAAAAATTGTTTTTTAGTTTCTCCCGGAAAACCAACAATAATATCAGTCGTGATTGAAACCGGAGCTTGCCAAATATTATTTTTTTTACCCTCAGGGCACCTTGTATTAATAATTTTCTTATTTAAACTTTTGCGTATCTTTTCTATCAAATCAATAAAATGCTTACTCGTATATTTACGATTCATCTTCTCTAAAATATCATCGTCCCCCGATTGAACAGCAATATGAACATGATGACATAATTTATCGCATTTCGGCATAATTTCGATTAACTCATCACTCATATCTTTCGGATGACTAGTAGCAAACCTTAGCCAAAAATCTCCCTCTAAATCATTAACCATTTTTAATAAAACGGGAAAATTTATAACCTTATTTTTTTCTTTATTCGTATTATTCACAATTCGCGATATTTGCATATCATTCGCTGAATTTGCATTATACTCATAACTATTTACATTCTGAGCAATCAAAGTTATTTCTTTATAATTTTTCTTAATTAGATTTTTAACTTCATTTAAAATTTCTTGAGCTGAACGATAAACTTCTCGCCCTCGCGCATAAGGCACAAAACAATAAGAGCAGAAATTATTACATCCATTTCCAATCGGAACAAAAGCGCTATAATTAGATTTATACTTTGCAGGTTCTTTTAAATAGCTAGAAGGATCAAATTTTTTAAGTTCTTTTCCATGAAGCAAATCATAAAAACCAGGCAAATCTACAATGGGTAAATAATAATCAATTAATTTCCCCATACTTTTTTTAATATCATCTCGCACCACAAGACAACCACTTAAAACTATTTTTACTTTTGGATTCTGTTTCTTAATATGCGGAATAAGTCCATAGATCCGACTTTCAGCCGAATAGCGCACCCCACAGGTTAATAATATCACCAAGTCAGCCTGATAAACATCCTCTTCTTCTAAATATCCATGACTATCTAAATAATTAGCGATTCTTTCTCCATCGCTTTTATTCATCTGACAACCCATTATAAAAATATGATAAGTTTCTTTATTCATTTCTACCTAAAAATTATTTATTATAAAGAGGATTAATTTTTCTAATTCGAGCAATAATTGGCGGAAGCACTTTTAAAAGATAAGTTATTTCATCTAGAGTATTATTTTTACCTAGACTAAAACGAATTGAATTATGAGCTATTTCAATTTTAATGCCCATCGCAATTAAGACATGCGAAGCTTGCAAACTACTAGAAGCGCAAGCCGATCCGCTAGAAACGGCGACACCTTCTAAATCTAAAGAAATAAGAGAAGACTCTCCTTCACAACCCAAAAAAGAAAAATGAGCGTGAGATGGAGTAGAATTTTCTAAATCAGTATTTAAAACTACATCTGGAATTTTTTTTAATATTCCTTTAGCGAGTTTATCTCTTAAATTTTTAATATATTTATTATTTTTTCTCTGAATAATACTCTCCCTCTCACCTCGTTTTACTGGCCCTAATAATTCCACTGCCTTCCCTAAACCTACAATACCAGGAACATTCAATGTCCCACTTCTATAATTCCCTTCTTGATGTCCCCCTCTTTGTAGACCAGAAATTGGAACACCTTCTCGACGATATAATAAACCGACTCCTTTCGGTCCGTAAATTTTATGAGCGGACATAGAAAGTAAATCAATATAGTTCCAATCTACATCTAAAGAATAAAAATTAGCGGCTTGAGTAGCATCCGTATGAAAATATATTTTTTGTGGTTTCTCTCCTCTGTCACGCGGGCGAATATTATTCCAATCACGCAATCTTTTTTCATTTATTTTACTAATAGTTTTAGCAATCTCCCGAATCGGCATTAAAGCCCCCACTTCAGAATTAACCCACATAATAGAAACTAAAACCGTATTTTCTTTAATTAAAGATTTTAATTTTTTTAAATCAACAACTCCATTAGATTGAACTCCTAAATAATCTACCTCTACTCCATCTTGCTTTAGTTCCATCAAAGGTTCTAAAACAGCGTCATGTTCTACTAAAGAAGATATAATATGCGGTTTTTCTAATCCCTTATCACGAAGAGCCTTAATCAAACCTTTAATAGCTAAATTATTTGATTCTGTTGCTCCAGAAGTAAAAATTATTTCATTAGTTTTACAATTTAAAAAATTAGCGCATTGCTCCCGCGCTATATCCACCCCTTCTAATGCAAGTTGCCCAAAAGAATGAATGGAAGACGAATTACCAAAATTTTTAGTAAAATAAGGAGTCATAACCTTTAAAACCTCCTTGTCTACTGGAGTAGTAGCGCTATGATCAAAATATATATTTTTCATAAATTTTAATTAATTTTGAATTATGAATTTCGAATTTTGATTGAATTTTGAATTATCTAATTTTTTAATATTAAATCATTCAAAATTAAATATTCAATCAAAATTCAAAATTTAAAACTCAAAATTAAACTTAAACCTGCACAACTTCCTTAACCTCCGGAATTGCTTCTCTAATTGTTTTTTCAATTCCCTCTTTTAAAGTAAATTGAGCCATAGGACAACCCACACACATCCCTAATAATTGAACCTGTAAAACTCCGGTTTCATCATTCCAAGCTACAAAGGCGACATCTCCTCCGTCAGCTTGCATGGCTGGTCTCACTTTATCTAAAGCTTTTTTAATTTTTTCTTCCATGGTTTTAGAAATAAGAAAAATAAGAATAAAAAGAAAAATAAGAAATTTTGTTAAAATTTTATTATTCTTGTTTTTTTTATTTCTCTTATTTTTCTTTTATTTATTATAATTCTCTATGGCCTTATGTAATGCTTCTAAACTTAACATAGAACAATGAATTTTTGGATTAGGTAATCCTCCTAATTCATCAATGATAATATCTTTTGTTATCTTTGAAGCTTCATCTAATTTTTTGTCTTTAACAATATCAGTTAAAGCCGAAGATACGGCAATCGCTGCTGCACAACCCAAGGTTTCAAATTTTACATCTTTGATTTTATCATTTTCAATACTTAAATATATTTTCATCACATCCCCGCAAACAGGACTTCCAGCCTCACCAACAGCATCAGCATTCTTAATCTGACCTTGATTATGAGGATTTTTAAAATGTTCTATTACTTTTTTTGAATATGGCATAATTATTTTATACTTAATTTTTAAATTTTTAAATTTTATAAATAAATAATAAATCTTAATTTTTAAACATTAAAAATTAAGATTTATTTAAAAATTTAAAAATTTAAAAATTCAATATACAAAAACCCCCGTTCCCACTTCCGCCCAATTATATAAAAACTCCGCAGAATCATGCCCTAAACGAATACATCCGTGAGATACGGGAGTTCCTAAATGATCCTCTCCTTCTACATACCCATTTGGCCAAACCGGAAGTTCATGAATTCCAACCCGACCATTATCTAGACCTAACCAATAAGGCATCCAAAGTCCATAAGGCGACCAAGCTTTTATGCTTTTATTTCTAATAATATGTTGCCCTAAAGGAGTTGTCCCATGAACCCCACTAGAAATTATAAAAGTTCCCATCTTTACTCCTCCTAAAAAATAATCAAGTTCCTGCTTTCCGGTATTAATTTCTATTCTTTTTTCTAGCTTTTTATTCTCCTTGCTAAGTGGATTATAAAAATTTTTAATTTCTTCTCCATCTAAAAATCCATCCCCGTCTGTATCCTTATTTGTTAAATTAGTTTTAAAATTTAATTCCATCCTGTCACTTAAGCCATCGTGATCAAAATCACTATCCTCTAATTTAATCGGACGAGAATCCAAAGGAGAAAATCCACTATTTAATTCCAGCCAATCGGAATAACCATCATAATCCGTATCTCTTAAATTAGGATCAGTAAAATAAATATTAATTTCATCTTTATCCGGAACTCCATCTAAATCAGAATCTAAAAAATTATTTGCTTTTAAGCTAAAAGGTAAAAGAAAAATAAATAAAAAAATAAATATTTTTTTCATAAAACGTCCTGGAAATAAAAACATAAAAAATTATATCCTAAAACCATAAATAAAGCAACAAAATAAAAGCTAAAATAATCCGATAATAAGCAAACGGGAGTAAACTATGTTTTTTCGCAAAATTCATAAAGAATTTGATGGTAAAAAATGCTGTAAAAAAAGTTGATAAAAACGCTAAAATTAGCAATAAAATAGAACTAGAATTAAAATTATGCCCAATATCACTCGCTTTAGTTAAAAAAGCTCCAAAAATAATAGGAATACTCATTAGAAATGAAAACCTTAGAGCCTCTTCCCTCTTTAAAGCTCTAGACATACCTGCTATAATAGTTATACCAGAACGAGATGTACCTGGAATTAAGGCTAGAACTTGAGCTAGTCCAATAAAAAATGCATCTCCCAAAGAAAGATCCCTACTCTCTCTATTAAATTTTCCCCTTTTCTCAACAAAAATAAATAACAAAGCAATCAAAACTAGCATAACAACAAGAATAACTAAAGATCTTAATTTATTTTCAATAAAATCAGCAAAAAAATACCCAAAAAAAGCAGCTGGAATGGTAGCAACAATAAGATAATTAGCTAAACGAGCATCATCACTCTTCTTGCCACTCAAGCTTTTCAACCAAGCAATAATAATTCTAAATAAATCGGTTTTGAAAAAATAAATTACGGCCAAAAGAGAAGCAAAATGCAAAAATACATCAAAAGAAATTTCGTTTATAAAATCTAAAGGCAAAAATTGATGCATAATCACCAAATGACCAGAAGATGAAATCGGTAAAAATTCCGTAATCCCCTGCACTATGCCATAAATTATCACACTAATATATTCCATTTAAAATTTTTAAAATTAATATAATTTAGCTAAAAAAATAATTAATTTCTTGATAATTAATAAATGTAATTATTCCCAATTAACCAACAAACTAAGAAACTAATTAACCAAAACATATGTCTTATTTATTTCTTTTACTACCCTTAATCTCAATCCTTATCGCTCAAAGCGCAAAATTTTTTGTCAAATCAAACCGCAGAAAATTAAATTTTAAGAGTTTAATGTCTTATTCCGGAATGCCTTCCGGACATAGCGCCTTAGTTATTTCTCTCCTTACTATTGTTGGATTAATAGAAGGAGTTTATTCTTCAGATTTTGCAATCAGCGCAGTAATAGCAATTGTTGTTATTAGAGATGCTCTCGGACTTAGAATTTATTTAGGCCAACATGGAAAAATTTTAAATTTGTTAGTTAAAGACTTAAAAGACGATAAATATCTGGACGACGAATATCCTCATCTTCTTGAAAAAATCGGACATACTCTTCCTCAAGTCCTAGTTGGTTCTTTAATTGGATTTTTAGTTAGTTTTCTAGGATTTTATTTGCTTGGATAAATTTTTATTTTATATACTATTAACAAAACCGTTTGTGATTAACGGTTTTTTTTTATTCCTGTCATCTTTGTATAAGTTAGATAATTCGGTGACAATTTTTTCTTCTCTTTGTCATCCTGGGGGCGCGAAGCGCAACCCGGGATCCAGGAGGAGAAGATATAAATATTTTTAAATCTAAGAAGGTTTAAGTAGCACATAGCTATTTCTCCTGGATCCCGGATACCCGCCAAAAGGGCGGGTTCCAGGATGACAAAAGGTGGGAAATTTGTTATTATAAATTTCTGGTAAAATTTTTTCAACAAATTTAAATTATATAAAATATTTATTAAGGAAACACACAGGGTAATGTAAATTCAAAAGTACAAGGGACTGGGCAACTTGGACTTATACCCAAACAATCGGGGTCAGCGCAATTAGCCAAACCATCACAGTCATTATCAATATCATTAAGAGATGCATCTTGATCATCACATAAATCAATAGGTGTAAATTCATTATTTTGATAAGGCTGCTCGTCTGATGTGTTACCACAACAATTATAAGGATCACCTAAGCCAAGCCAAACATATGGATTTATTACCGAACAAACATGCTGACAATCCTCTATTGCAGAATCTTCATCAACTTGATTTTGGTCAATTTCATCAGTATGATCCGGATCGCTACAATTATTATCTAAACCATCACAATTATCATCTAAAGCACTACTTGGAAAAATTAAATTAGCACTAGGGCCATCATCATCACAATCATCTCCCGATTTTCCATCATCAGAACCAACAACAAAAGATGTATTTAGACACATACTATTAGAATTATACATTTGCATGGTATTGTCACAATAACCATCCATGTCATCATCACAGCCTTCATCAACTTCATTCGGATCAATTACTGTATGATCCGGATCGCTACAATTATTATCTAAACCATC
>CAZDHZ010000010.1:0-11857 GCA_964505405.1 uncultured Gammaproteobacteria bacterium
ACGCAGAAGCAAAAAATATAAAAAAGAAAAAAAAGCTTTTTTTTATGAAATATAATATAATTACAAATTCACAAATTTAAACACAAATTCACGAATACTAATTTAAATATTTATTACTATAAATATAATATTTTGGGAAAATATACTTTGATTAATAAAAATTTTAAAAATAGAATTTATAGATTTATTATTTTATTCCAATTTGTGATATTCGTGATTAAATTTGTGAATTTGTAATTTTAAACTTATGCCTATAGGAAATTTATTTAAAATTAGTCAGGTAGATCGTAATAAATTTTGTACCAAAGTAATAGAAGCTAGTTTCCCGAATGTTGAATATTATTTTTTGGTGATTTTATCTACTTTAATCGTGGCTCTAGGACTTTTAGCGGATAATATTATTTTATTAATCGGTGGAATGCTAGTTACGCCGATGATGTCTTTAATACTTTCTATTGCCCTAGGAGTTGTTCTTAATGAGAAAAAAGTCTTATTTAGATCATTACGTATTTTTGCTGTATCTCTTGGTTTTGCTTTTTTAATTTCTTTCATAACCGGTTTGGCTAGTGGCGTGGAAATTGATAGCTTGGAGTTAATAGCAAAAATGAAACCTTCTCTTTTAACCTTAGTAATTGCTATTGTGGCTGGTTTAGCAGCTAGCTATACTTGGGCTAAGCCAGATTTAAGCGATACTTTGCCGGGAGTAGCTGTTACCGTAACTTTAATTCCGCCCCTAACTGCTATTGGGCTTACGGTTTCTCATGCTGAATGGGTTTTGATGCGAGATGTTTTAAATGTATTTTTATTAAATATAGTAGGAATAATTTTAGCGAGCCTCTTAATCTTTTCTTTAATGGAATTTTATAAAGCTAAAAGAAAGGCCGTAGAAGAAATAAAAGAAGAGGAAAGGGAAATTAAAAAAGAGAAAAAAATAATTCAGGAAAAGAAATTAGCTCAAAAATAAATGGATATTTTGTATCCACAAATCAACAAATTAGCTACAAATCTACAAATATTAAATAGATAAAATATTATATTTAAAAATAAATGGATATTTTGAAAAAAATAAAATTTGACTTAGTTGAAGTAATTAATGAATATTTAAAAGAGGAAATACTTGAGATGGGTGATATTATTTATCCGCCTAATTCTGACATGGGAGATTTGAGTTTGCCTATGTTTAAAATATCTAAAAAAATAGGAAAAAATCCGAATGAGCTTGGTTCTGAGTTTGTTACTAATTTTGATATTTTAAAAAAGCATGTGAATATTTTAAGTTCCGTTTCAATGGTTGGGGCTTATTTAAATTTTAAATTGGATAAAGAAAAATTAAACCGAGAAGTTTTAAAAAACATTTTAAAACATAAAGAAAATTATGGCCTAAAAACTTTGAATAAAAAAGAAAAAATAATGATAGAGTTTTCCAATGTGAATACTCATAAAGAATATCATTTAGGGCATCTAAGAAATATTTCTTATGGTGATTCCGTTTCTCGTGTTTTAAAAGCTGGTGGTAAAAATTCTATTTCAGTTTCGTATGTAAACGATTTTGGAATACATACGGCTAAAACCATCTGGGCTCTTTCTGAATTTTATAGAGATGAAAAATTACCCGAAAATAAAGGAGAATTTTTGGGGCGTGTTTATGCTCGAGCGACTAAAGAAAGCAAAGACAATAAATTAGCCGAAGGGATTATTAAAGGAATCATGAAAAAAATAGAGTCTAGAAAAGGTGAAGAATATAATTTATGGAAGAAAACAAGAAAGTGGTCCATAGAACAGTTTGATAAAATATATAAAGAACTTGATGTAGAATTTGTAAAAAAATATTATGAAAGCGAACTTATTGATGAAGGTTTAGAAATAGTCCAGGATTTAATAAATAAAAATATTTTAAAGAAAAGCGAGGGCGCGGTGATTGCAGATTTAGAAGAATATGGTCTAGGAGTTTTAGTTGTTTTGCGTAGTGATGGAACTGCAACCTATCCAGTCGCGGATATTCCTTTGGCAAGGGCTAAATTTAAAGATTTTGATTTAGAAGAATCAATTTATGTAGTAGACAATGCTCAGAGCTTGTATTTAAAACAGCTTTTTAAAATTTTAGATTTGCTTGGGTTTAAAAAGAAAAAAACTCATTTATCTTATGATGTGGTAAAGCTTCCGAGCGGTAAGATGTCCTCGCGCCTTGGGAATACCGTTACTTATGCTGAACTAAAAGAAAAACTTTTAGAAAAATCTTTAGAAGAAACTAAAAAAAGGCACGTTGATTGGGATGAAAAAAAAATAAATACTACAGCTTGGGAAATAAGCAAAGGTGCCATGAAATTTGAAATGTTAAAAGTGGGTGCGAATCAGATTATTACTTTTGATATAAATAAGGCTTTAAGTTTTTCCGGCTTTACTTCTGCTTATTTACAATATACTTATGCTAGATTTAAAAGTATTATTAGAAAATCATCTAAGTTGAATGAAAAAATAAATTATAAAAATTTAAAAGAAGATAAAGAACACCAAATAGTTTTGAAGCTGGCAAAATATTCTGAGATTATAGAAAAATCTGCTTTAAGTTATAATCCGAGTGAGATTGCTAAATATCTTTTTGAGTTAGCTCAGCTCTCTAATGATTTTTATCATAGCTTGCCAATTTTAAAAGCAGAAGAAGAAACGAAACAAGCGCGTTTAGCTTTAATTAATGCTATCAGTCAGGTTGTTAAGAATGGATTGGATTTATTAGGGATTGGAGTGGTGGAGGAAATGTGATATTCAATTATCAATTATGAATTAACAATTAATAATTAAAAATTATGAAGAAGAAAACTTTAATTTTGAGCTTGATGTTTATTATGATGTTGAGCTTGAGTGCTTGTGCTAAAAAAGAAAAACAAGAAACTAAAATTAAAAAAACTGGTGGACTTGAGGTAGTCGCACACAAATCTTTAAAAGATTGGTTTAAGAAAAATAAAGCAATTCAATGTAAAATTAAGAGTTCGAATGGAGATATTGTGGTTAGTACTAAAGGTAAAGATGTTTATATGGAGGGTATTCCTTATTTTGGTAGTGATGCACAAAATATGGAAAATGTTGATGCAAAAAATGGGGCCATGCTTACTATTGGTGATTGGACTTATATGTGGGACAAAAAAACTAAAAAAGGAACGAAAATGAATAATAAAGAAATGGGAAGCATGGGAGAGGAAACTGAAGAAAATAATTCCAAAGACATAAATGAAATGGTGGAAGAATGGGATAATTCAGAAGTTGACTATGAATGTGAAGAAATTTCTCCTAAAAAAGCATTATTTAATGTTCCTCAAGATGTCGAGTTTAAAGATTTAACAGAAATGATGAAGGGATTGAGTGATATTGGGAAGAATTTAGAAGAACAGATAAATGGTGGAAATGTAGATGTATCTAATATGGATTTAGATGAGCTTAAGGATAAGATAAAAGATTTGAAATAAGTTTTTGTTAAAAATATTTTGAAATAAAAGAAGGGCTTAAACCCTTCTTTTCGATTGAGAATAATTTGACAAATCGTATATAATCGTATATAATCGTATATATAGTAAATATACGATTATTTTTTTAAAAAATGTTAGAAAATAGATTAGACAAAAGAATAAAAATATCCAATCAGCTCATTTTGAAATTAGCGAAAATTGATGAATTAAAAGGAAAATGGCAGGGTGTTTTTGATTTAAATCCAAAATTTTTGCGTCAATTAAAAAAATCAGTCATAATTACGAGTTCAGCTTCTTCAACGCGTATTGAAGGCTCTGAAATGACGGATGTTCAGGTAGAAAAATTTTTGCGTGGATTTAAGCAAAGAAAACCAAAAAATAGAGATGAGGAAGAAGTTGTCGGTTATGCGGATTTATTAGGTAGAATTTTTGATAATTATGGAAAATTAAAAATAAACGAAAGTTCTATTTTACAATTTCATAAAATTCTATTGGCTTTTTCTAAGAAAGATAAAGATCATCGAGGTAAATATAAAAATCGTGATAATACGGTTGCTATTATTGTTGGGGATAAAATTAAAAAAATATTATTTAACCCCACTCCGCCATATTTGGTAAAAAAAGAAATGGATGATTTGTTTGAGTGGCAGAAAGAAAAAAAAGATGAATTACATCCTCTAATTATAATCGCTAATTTTATTTTTGAGTTTTTAGCTATCCATCCTTTTATAGACGGGAATGGTCGTCTTTCGCGTGCTTTAACAAATTTAATGATGTTACAAGCCGGTTATGATTTTATACCTTATGTTTCTTTGGAAGAAATTATAGAAAATAGACAAAGTGAATATTATTTATTTTTACGCAAGACGCAGAAGAATCATAAAACAAAAAAAGCCGATATTAGCCCATGGCTGGAATTTTTTATGGAAATAATAATGGAACAAGCTCAAAGAGCATTAAAATTATTAGATAATAATATAAATTTACTCTCAGAATTACAAGAAAAAGTTTATAATGAATTTAGTGTTAAGAAAGAATTAAGTGTTTCAGATATTCAGAAAAAAACAAAAATTTCCCTAGCCACCATCAAACAAGCGGTAGCCAAACTGACCGAATTAAATATGATTAAAAAAATAGGACAAGGACGAGCAGTTAGGTATAGGAGGGTTAATTAATTATTTTGATGAGTTGGTAAATTTAAATTTAATGATAATTTAGTTTTGACTAAAAAGGGGTATTCAAGATCAAAATGGGATTTACCGGATTTTTTTAAAAATGTAAGTATAAGCTATCATTCTAAAAATTCTTGGGAAAAAGATTATTTTCAATCAGCGCATATTGGACAAGAATTTGTTGTCGAAGATAGTAAAAGTGAATATAATACAAAAGTAGAAAATTGGGCTAAACGAATAATTAATAAAAATGAAGTGATTTAATTTTTTCAATCCTTTATTTTTAAAATTATAAAAAACTTAAATAATAATTTTCTAAAGATAAATATTATTTAATAGGATTGTTTTAAATGTTTATCTACTGAGATATCTCAGTAGATTCCTCAGTAGATAAATAGGAGAATATAAAGTAGTGACTAGGTCACTCAATTCTGCAGTGACCCAGCCACTATTTATTGACACAATTTTAAAAATAATCTAATATATAATTTATAAGAGAGATTGGCACTCTTATGACAATAAAACAAATTAAGGTGCTCTATTTTTAGAGAAACTAGATGGAACCGCGGGAAAAATCTCGTTCTAGTGTATAATTTTTATGCATTGGAACGAGGTTTTTTTATATTACAAATTCACAAATCATAACACAAATTCACGAATTTGAATTTTAAAATTTATAATTATTTATTCCAATTTGTGATATTTGTGATTAAATTTGTGAATTTGTAATCTGTGAATTTGTAATCAGTAAAATTATTAATTAAATAAAAAATATGTCAGAAAAAAACAACACAGTTCCCTTAGAAAAAATTGTTTCTTTAAGTAAACGACGGGGATTTATTTTTCCAGCTTGTGAAATTTATGGTGGTCTTGCTAATTCCTATAGCTATGGGCCTTATGGTGTTGAGTTAAAAAATAATATTAAAGCTTTGTGGTGGAAAAAATTTGTTCAGGAGCGTGAGGATATCGTCGGTATGGACGGTCCGATTATTTTACATACTAAGCTTTGGGAGGCTTCTGGGCATGTGGGAGGATTTAATGATGCTATGGTGGATTGTAAAAAATGTAAGAAAAGATTTAGGGCGGATCATTTAGTGAAAGAATTAACTGGCAATGACATGGAAGGAGATCCGGAAGGGATGACTAAGGTTTTACAAGAGGAAAATTTAAAATGTCCTGAATGTGGTGCTTCTGATTGGACAGAGGCGCGTAATATTAGCATGATGTTTAAAACGGAAATGAATGGAGTTGAAGGTAGTGTTTATTTAAGACCGGAAACTGCGGGAGCAATATTTGTAGATTATAAAAATATTTTAGATTCCATGCGTCCGAAGCTACCTTTTGGTGTAGCTCAAATCGGGAAAGCTTTTCGAAATGAAATCGTAGCTCGTAATTTTACTTTTCGTATTCGCGAGTTTGAGCAGATGGAAATAGAATATTTTATTGACCCTGAGATTGAATGGGAGCCTTTATTTAATGAATGGTTGGAAAAACAAAAAGAATTCTTTTTAGAATTAGGAGCACGTGAAGAAAATTTAAGACCTTATGAGCATCCAAAAGAAAAACTTTCTCATTATTCTAAAAAGACCATTGATTGGGAATATAATTTTTCATTTGGTTGGGGTGAGATTTCCGGTTTAGCGCATCGAGGAAATTTTGATTTGACTCAGCATACTAAATTTTCTAATGAGAAATTAGATTATTTTGATCCAAAAACAAACAAACATTTTATCCCACATGTTCTAGAGCCGACCTTTGGTTTAGATCGAGCGATTCTTACAGCTTTGGTAGCGGCTTATAACGAAGAAGGGGAGGGAGACAATATTCGGACTGTGCTTAAATTTCCATACAAAATCGCTCCAATTAAAATGGCGGTTTTCCCTTTACTTAAAAATAAACCGGAGCTTGTTAAAAAAGCCAAGGAAATTTTTAATGATTTATCAAAAAATTACATGTGTGAGTTTGATGATAATGGAAATATTGGAAAACGTTACAGAAGGCAAGATGAAATCGGAACTCCGTTTTGTGTAACTGTTGATTTTGATACTTTAGAAAAAGATGAGAGCGTTACGATTCGTGACAGAGATACGATGGAACAGGAAAGAGTGAAAATTAGTGAATTAGAAAAATATTTCCAGGAGAAGTTTTAATTTTAGACTAATTATAAATAAAAAAAGCCATTTTAACTTGACTTTAATTCAAAATGTACTATCATATAATCAAACGCAGTGTTCCATTTAACTATGGGTATTAACACTACATGCCGAAAAAAGAGTCTCTTGAAAAAGGGGCTCTTTTTGATTATAATGGAATATGTGGACCGGGCCGTAGTGTTAATGGCTAGCACACTGCGTTTGGCATGTAGGGGTGCGAGTTCGATTCTCGCCAGGCCCACTTCAAAGATCGACTTTTTTAAAAGTCGGTTTTTGTTTTTGGGAGAAAAATGGTAAAATGTAGTAGTGATTTTAAATTAATAATTTTGAATTATGAATTTCGAATTTTGATTAAATTTTGAATGATTAATTTTTAATATTTAAACATTCAAAATTAATTATTCAATCAAAATTCAAAATTAATAATTCAAAATTAAACCAAATGTTCTACAAAAACCACGAAAACATAGCCACCACAGAATTAAGAAAGAAGGCGCTAGAAATAATCAAAGCTGGTATTGAAAGTGTAAATCCTCATATTCTAGTGAAGCGTTCTCTAAGATATAATGAAGATTTTAATTCAGTTGTGATTAACAATAATAGTTTTGATCTTCTCCGGGGGAGAATTTTTGTTATTGGGGGTGGAAAAGCCTCTGGTATGATGGCTGAGATGGTAGAAAAAATAATTGGTCCGGAAAATATTACAGCAGGAGTTGTAAATACGGTTCCTAAAAATTATAAGACCAAGAAAATAAAAATTAATATAGCAGGACATCCTCTTCCAGATAAAAATGGGATGAAAGGTGCGGAAGAAATCTTGAAATTAAAAGAGGAATATAATATTAATGAGAAAGATTTAGTAATTTGTTTAATTTCCGGAGGAGGCTCAGCTATGCTTTTTAAATCGGCAGAAAATATTGATTTAGAGGAAGCGAAAGTTGTAAATGAATTATTAATTCGTTCCGGCGCGGATATCAATGAAATGAATATAATTAGAAAACATATTGGAATTTTAGGTGGGGGTCGTTTGGGAAAATTTTTTGTTCCGGCTAAAGTTGCTTCTCTTATTATTTCCGATGTGAAAGGAGATGATTTTAGCACTATTGCTTCCGGTCCGACCGCTCCGGATCCCTCAACTTTTCAAGATGCTTTAGATTTACTTAAAAAATATAGCTTAAGCCGAAAAATTCCGGAAAATATTTTTGATTTTTTGGTCTTAGGCCTTAAAGGAAAAAAAGAGGAAAGTCCTAAAGTTTTAGATAATTGCCATAACTATATTATTGGAGATAATGCTACGGCCTTAGAAGCTATGGCGGTTAAAGCCGATAGAATTGGATTAAAACCTTTAATAATTGATGCAGATTTAAAAGGTGAAACCGAAGAAAGGGCTCGTGAGTATGCACTTGAGCTTAAAGATGAAAAAGAAGATAAATATAACGCCTATATTTTAGGTGGAGAAACAAGTTTAAAAGTTCCAGAATCTGCTGGAAAAGGAGGAAGAAATCAGCATTATGCGGCTCTTTCTATGACTTTTTTGGAAAATTTTCATGATCATAAATGGGTTTTGGCTTGTGTATCCAGCGATGGTATAGATTCAAAGGATTTTGCCGGAGCTATTATAGATAATGATTCATTAAAAACAGCTCAAGCTAAAAATATAGATGTGGAAAAATTTATTCTTAACTATGATACTGGATCTATGTTTAGAGAACTAGACAATTCTTTAGTAAATATCGGTCATACTGGAACAAATGTTGGGGATATGGTGCTTTATGTTTTTGGGTAGAAATTTCTGAATAACAGTTGCCAAAAAGAACGCAATCTTATATACTATGATAGTATATTTTTTTATAGTCTGGGAGCTTGAATGTTCCCGACTATTGTTTTGCCCTTTGGGCATAACTTGAATTATAATTAAGAATAATCACAATATGAAAAATTTATTTAAAAATTTTGGGATGTTTTTTTTAGGCTTTCTAATTTTAGCTGCTGTTTTTAGTATTTTTGGAACAGATGTGGAAAAAATAGAAAGAGTGGGAATGGAGACTTTTATTAATCAGATTAATAATGAAGAAATAGAAGAGATTGTTGTGGAAGGCACTAAAATGGAAATTCTTTTAAAAACGCAAGAAAAAGAGACAGTAAAAAAAGAAAGTCAGGATAGTTTTTCTGAATTAATGAGAAACTTTGGAATATCTCAGGAGAAAATTACAAAAATTAAAATAAATATTAAAGAAGAAGAGGGTATGAGTTATTGGATGACTATTATTTTACCTTTTGTTTTCCCCTTTCTTTTAATTGGTGTTTTTATTTATTTTATGTTAAAGGGGGTGCAGGGAGCGAATTCTAAAGCTATGATGTTCGGACAGTCCGGAGCAAAAGAATTTCATAAAGATGATAAGAATAAAATTAATTTTAAAGATGTGGCCGGGGTAAAAGAAGCCAAAGAAGAATTAAAAGAAGTGGTTGAATTTTTAAAATTTCCTAAAAAGTTTTTGGATTTAGGCGCACGAATTCCTCGTGGAGTTTTACTTTTAGGAAGTCCGGGAACCGGAAAAACTTTATTGGCTAAAGCCGTGGCTGGCGAAGCTGAAGTTCCTTTTTTTCATATTTCTGGTTCAGAGTTTGTGGAGATGTTTGTTGGAGTTGGAGCTTCTCGTGTAAGGGATTTATTTAAAAAGGCGAAAAAAAGTACTCCTTGTATTATATTTATAGATGAAATTGATGCAGTAGGGCGGAAACGCGGGGCCGGAGTGGGAGGATCTCATGACGAAAGAGAACAGACTTTAAATCAGATTTTAGTGGAGATGGATGGTTTTGAACCGAATACAAATATTATCGTTATGGCTGCTACGAATCGTCCTGATGTTTTGGATAAAGCTCTTCTTCGTCCTGGGAGATTTGATCGTCAGATAGTTTTAGATAATCCGGATATTGCTGACCGTGAAGCAATTTTAAAAGTTCATGCTCGAAAAAAACCTTTATCTAAAGAAGTAAGTCTTCGTCGGATTGCGGAGCGTACTCCCGGGTTTAGTGGAGCAGATTTAGCTAATTTATTAAATGAGGGAGCTCTTCTTGCCGCTCGACGTAATAAAAAAATGATTGATATGGAAGATCTTTATGAATCTGTTGAGAGAGTTATGCTGGGTCCGGAGAGGAAATCAAGAGTTTTATCTAAAAAAGAAAAAGAAATTACCGCTTATCATGAGGCAGGGCATGCAATAGTAGCCCATTTTTTACCAAATACTGATCCGGTTCATAAAATATCTATTATTTCTCGTGGAATGGCTGGGGGATATACCCTGAAGCTTCCAAGTGGGGATAAACATATGCATACTAAGACCGAGTATGTTGAAGAAATTGGAGTTCTTTTGGCCGGTTATTTAACTGAAAAAGAAACCTATAAAGAAGTAACGACCGGGGCTACTTCGGATTTAAGAAGAGCTACTAGTATAGCCAGAAAATTAATAACAGACTATGGTATGTCCGAAAATTTAGGACTCCGTACTTTTGGCAATAAAGAAGAGATGATCTTTTTGGGAAGAGAAATTACTGAGCAGAAAGATTATAGTGAAAAAATTACCGAACAGATTGATGAGGAAATTTCCGGTTTTATTTCTAAAGCTCAAGAAATGGCTTTGCATATTATTAGAGACAAGAAGCCTATTTTGGAAAAAATAGTAAAAGAATTAATGGAAAAAGAAACTATTGAAAAGGAGAGGTTTGAGGAGATAGTAAAGATTAGTCAAAAGTAGAAAGTAGAAAGTAAAAAGTTGAAAGTTAATAAAAAAACAGAGTTTTTCTCTGTTTTTTTGTTATGTGCTATGTGTTATGTACTACGTGTAAAATTGTTTTGTTATTTTTTTTAATTATGTTATAATATAAATGTTAACTTAATTAAAATTTAATTTAAAAAATATGACTCTTTATAGAAATATTTTAAGTTCTGCCTGGAAAAATACTTGGCATCATAAATATTTATGGTTTTTCGGTCTTTTTGCCGCTTTAATTGGTAATGGTGGAGAGCTAGAAGTGTTTTTTAGAAGTTTTAATGATCGAATGGAGGGAGGATTTTTACCATGGTTAAAAGGAATGTCTGCTACAGGTATTTTTAGCCTAAATGCTTTAAAAAATATAGGGCGTCTTATGGTAGAAGATACTGGAACAATGCTTTTACTTATTTTTACTTTGCTTTTAGTTTTTCTTTTAGGTGGATTTTTAATTTGGTTGGTTATAGCTTCTCAAATTGCAATTGTAAATAATACTGCTAATAATAAGTTAGGGAAAAAGCATGATATTCAAACTGGAATTAGTGCCGCTACTAAAAGATTTTGGTCGGTTTTGGGACTTAATTTTATTATTAAGTTTTTTGCTTATATATTATTTGGTGTTTTAACTCTACCGATTGCCATGAGCTTAGTAAAGGGAGGCGTTTTAGGCTATGGATTTTTATTTGTTATTCTTTATATTATTTTTATTCCTTTGATATTATTTTTTTCTTTTATTATCAAATATGCGATTGCTTATAGTGTGATTAAAGAAGAGAATTTTTTAGAGGCTATTAAAAATGGATGGAATTTGTTTATGAAAAATTGTTTAATTAGCATAGAAATGACTTTTATTTTATTTTTCATAAATTTTCTAGCCGCTTTTGCCTTAATTCTTATTTTTTTGGTTTTATCTGTTCCTTTTCTTTTTATCATTATTTTTTCAAATGCTTTAGCTTATATTAATTTGCTTTTTATATTTATTGGAGCAATTATATTATTTATAATATTTACGGCTTTTGTTGGTTCAATTTTAGCAACATTCCAAATATCCGCCTGGACTTACCTTTTTATAGAACTGGAAACTAAAGGAGGAGTAAGTAAGATTAAAAGGCTTTTTTCAAAAAAATAATCCTCCTTCGCTAAAGCTATGGAGGACAAGGAAAAAAACAAGAGGATTGATGTATTCTTATTTTTCTTGCCTGTCCTCTGTAACTTTAGTGAAGGAGGATTTCTCTTATTTAATTTATAAATTTATGGGTGGTAGTATGCAGTCAATTGAAGCGTTAATTTCATCAGAAGAT
>CAZDHZ010000010.1:11957-22779 GCA_964505405.1 uncultured Gammaproteobacteria bacterium
TAAATTTATGGGTGGTAGTATGCAGTCAATTGAAGCGTTAATTTCATCAGAAGATGGACAAAAAGATGATGATAGTGTTCAGGCTCAATTTAATAGCAAGCAGAAAGAAATAAAAATTAAAGACATGGAGCGCGTTACTGAGCAAAATGCGCAAGGCAAAGGAATCTCTTATATTAATCTTTTTGGTTTTCCAATTAGTCCGGAAGCACTTTCTTTAATAGATGAAGAAGATGCTAGAAAATCAGGATTAGTTTGTTTTTACTATGATGGGAAAAAAATAAAAATAGGAGCAATAGATCCAGATAGAGAAGGTGTTCAGAAAATTTTTGCTGATTTAGCAGAGGAACATTTTTCGGAAGGAGAACTTTTTTTAATTTCGGAAAATAGTTATGAATATGCCCTAAAACTTTATAAATCTATTCCTAAAGTAAGAATTGTTAATAGAAATGTGGAAATTACGGAAAATGATCTTAATAAATTTTCTGAAAATTTTTCTTCTTTTAAAGATTTGCAAGCCGAAGTTGATAAAGCTCAGGTTACGGATATTGTGGCTATGATTATGGCTGCTTCAGTAAAGTCTGGATCAAGCGATATTCATATTGAAGCAGAAGAGGATGGTATTAAAGTAAGGTTTAGGATTGACGGAGTTTTACATGATGCTGCTATTATTGAAAAGGAGCTTTGGAAAAAAATTATTTCTCGTTTAAAAGTTTTGTCCAAAGTAAAAATAAATGTTAGTAATAAACCTCAGGATGGAAGAATGTCTATTGTTACTAGTAAGGAGCGAATTGACATTAGAGCTTCATTTTTACCAACAAATTTTGGTGAAAGTGTAGTAATGCGTCTTTTAAGATCAAGCTCAGTTGGCTTAGGTTTTGAGGATTTAGGTATAAGAGACCATTCTTTTAAACAGCTTAAGAAAGAGATTGAACGTCCGAATGGCATGATTATTAC
Source organism: uncultured Gammaproteobacteria bacterium (assembly GCA_964505405.1). GTDB lineage: Bacteria > Patescibacteriota > Patescibacteriia > Patescibacteriales > UBA12075 > CAZDHZ01. The sequence goes on from CAZDHZ010000010.1 coordinate 12,912, forward strand.
TACTGGTCCGACTGGGTCTGGAAAGACTACTACTCTTTATGCTATTTTAAAAAAATTAAATGATCAAGAAACGAAAATTATAACAATAGAAGATCCGATAGAATATCAATTAAAAGGTATTAACCAGTCTCAAACAAGTGATGTTTATACTTTTGCTCATGGACTAAGATCTATTGTTCGTCAAGATCCTGATGTAGTCATGGTGGGTGAGATTCGGGATTTAGAAACTGCGGAAATTGCAATTCAAGCTGCTTTAACCGGTCATCTGGTTTTATCTACTATTCATACTAATGATGCTGCCGGGACTGTTCCAAGATTTTTATCTATGGGAGCGAAGCCTTTCCTTTTAGCTCCAGCGCTAAATGCTATGATTGGACAGCGCTTAGTCCGAAAAGTTTGTGAAAATTGTAAAAAGGAAATAAAATTAGAAAAAGAAGATTTAGAGAGGGTTTTGAAAATTTTAGAAGATTTACCAGATGAGGAAAAATCTAAAATTGATTTTAATAATTTAAAATTTTATAAAGGAGAAGGGTGTGAAGCTTGTCAGGAAATAGGATATAAAGGTCGGATTGGGATTTATGAAATAATGGTTATGGATAAGGATATCGAAAAACTAATACTTTCCGGAAAAGTAAGTGAATATGATATGCGTCAGGTTGCAAAAGAAAAAGGCATGACTTCTATGGCTCAAGACGGAATTATAAAAGCTCTGGAAGGCATTACTTCAGTAGAAGAAGTTTTTAGAGTAGCGGGAGACAAGTAGCCAATTAACAATTAAAAATTAACAATTAATAATAATATTTTCATACTACATTTTATGTGCTATGTCTGTCCTGAGCGAAGTCGAAGGATGTTGTGTGTTATACGAAAAGATGATTAATAAAAAATTTATTCAAAAACTGAAAAAAGAACATGAAGAAAATAATAGCGAGCGTCGACAGATAATTTCCTTGGCCAATATTGTTTTGCATGACTCAAAAAGAGTTATTTTTTCATTGCATCGGGGAGATATAAAAAAAGCTGGGGAAAGTTTAGATGAAATTGAAAAAATATTAACTAAACTTGATAAAAAATTTGGTGTAATTCGTTTGTATATGGAAGGTTCTTATCGGGCTGCAGTAGAAGAATATGTTGAAGCTAAAACTTTTTATATGAGTTTGCAAGGAAAGAAAATAGACAAGTTTAAAAATATTCAATTAAGTTATGAAACTTATCTAGGGGGAATTTGTGATTTAACAGGAGAGCTAATCAGAAGAGCAACTAACGAAGTGGCTCGGGGGAATCGTGAAGAAGTTGAACATGTTAAAAAAATTATTAATGATATTATGGCCGAATTGATTGAATTTAATATGTCCGGATATTTAAGAACTAAATATGATCAGGCTCGGGGGAATTTAAGAAAGATAGAACAGATGGACTACGATCTTAAGATTAGAAGTAAATAGATTTGAGTGTATAATTAGCATTTTGATAGAATTTTCATAAATATTTTTAAAAGAAGCTAAATTGAAAAATTTAGCTTCTTTCATAAAAATGGGGAAATATATGAAACATTCCAAGAGTAAAAATTTTAAAAAAGATAAAAGCTACTGGCGAGCTGTGGCGATAATGATTGGTTATATTGTTGGAGTCGGAATGTTTGGTTTACCCTTCATAACATCAAAAACTGGGGTTCTTTTGTTTTTCTTTTATTTATTTTTTCTGGGCTTTGTTCAATATTTTGTGCATCTGGTTTATGCCAATATGATTATAGCTACGGAGGATTATCACCGCCTTCCTGGTTATGTAAATATTTATTTAGGTAAAGCTGGAAAACATCTTGTTTTTGTGTCTAAACTTTTAGGAAATTATGGAGCACTACTTGCTTATATAATTATTAGTGGCATATTTTTAGATCAATTATTAGGGAATGTTTTGGGAGGATCGCCCTTTGTTTATGCGAGCATTATGTTTTTTATGGAAGCGATTATAGTTTTATTTGGAGTGCAATTAATTACCCGAGTTGAGCTTTATATGTCTGCTTTATTGTTTATAGTTGTAGTTATGATTGCTTTTAAAAGTTTTTTTTATGCCGAATTTTCTAATTTTTTACTTTTTGATTGGAAATATCTTTTCTTGCCTTATGGTGTTATGTTAGTGGCTCTTGATGGGAATAGCACCTTGCCTATAGTATCTAAAATAGTTCGGCGTCATCCAGAGAAATTTAAAAGCGTAATTAGAACTAGTATGTTTTTATCTATTTTAGTTATTATTATTTTTGTTTTATCTATAGTTGGGATTTCTGGTGCGACAACTTCTGAAGACGCTTTAAGCGGAGTAAAAATAATTATAGATAATGGGGTGGTGCGTTTTGCTCTTATTTTTGGACTATTTAGTATGATGACTTCTGTTTTGGGAGTAGCTGAGTCTTTAAGAGAAACTTTTTTATGGGATTATAAGATAAATAAAAAATTATCATGGTTTTTAGCTGTAGCAATTCCTTATATTTTTTACTGTCTAGGTTTTGATAGTTTAATCGCTGTAATTGGTTTGTCTGGTGCTTTAGCTGGGGGCTTTAGCGCTATTATGCTTATTTTTGCTTTTATGAATATGAGGGCGCAGAAGAATGACTTAACAATGTTTAAGCGCGCTGTCTCTGATAGATTTTTTTATTTTATTATATTTTTATTTGTGAGTGGGATAGGGTATACCTTACTTACTTTTTTTAATTAAAGAAAGTTTTAATCAATTTTGAGTTTTGAGTTTTTAATTTTGATTGAATTTTGAATTAATTAATTTTGAATGTTTAAAAATTAGATAATTCAAAATTAAATATTCAATCAAAATTAAAAACTCAAAATTGATTTATAATTATTATGAAAATAGCTATCATATCTGATATCCATGATAATTTAGAAAATTTAAAAGTGGCCCTAGATTGGATTAATAAAAATAAAATAGAACATTTAATTTGTTGTGGAGATGTGACTAATAATGAAACTCTTAAATTTTTAGCTAGTAATTTTTTAAAAGACATTTATTTAGTTAAGGGTAACTGTGTTTTGTTTGATGAAAAAGAAATTAGAAATTTTAAGAATATAAAATATTTTGGGAAAATAGGACGATTTGAATTAGGTGGAAAATCTATTGGAATATGTCATGAGCCGTTTTTTCGCGATGCAGTTTTAAATTTAGGAAAATGTGATCTGATTTTTTATGGACATACCCATAAGCCTTGGGAAGAAGAATATCAAGGAGTTCGTTCTATAAATCCCGGAACTTTGGGAGGCGTATTTCTAAAAGGAACTTTTGCGGTGTGGGATGTGGAGAGTGGGGAGATGGAGTTGAAGGTGTTAAATAAAATTTTTTAATTTTTAATTTTTGTAAATAATTTTTAAATTCAAATTTTTAAAAAATTAAAAATTATTATTTATTTAAAAATTAAAATTTAAAAATTTAAAAATTATATTACTTTTATGCATAATAAAATTCAAAAAACCGGCATCAGCGCCGTAAAAAAAGCAGGCAAACTAGCTTTACAAGAGTATAAAAAATTTCATCGTTCTCAGATAAATTTAAAATCAGGGCACGAGATTGTTACTAAGGTTGACTTAGCTTCAGAAAAAATTATTATTAATGAAATTAAGAAAAATTTTAAAGATCATGAAATTTTATCAGAGGAATCAGGGTTTAATTATAAAAAATCTGATTATTTATGGATTATAGATCCGATTGACGGAACTACAAATTTTACGATTCATAATCCTCTTTGGGCTATATCTGTGGGGGTTGCTTATAAAGATAAAATAATTTTTGGTTTTATTTACGCTCCATTTTTAGGTGAATTATTTATAGCCGAGAAAGGGAAAGGCGCTTATCTTAATAATCATAAAATTAAAATATCTAAAACTGCCAAGAAAAAAGAAATTCACACTTTTTGTCATGGAAGCGATAAAAAAAGTCTATTAAAAGCTTTGAAATATTATAAAAAACAAAAGCTTAGCAGATTGGATTGTCGACAGTTAGGATCGGCCTCAATGGAGTTAGCCTATGTAGCCTCTGGTCGAGTTGAGTCTATTATGATTCCTGGAGCTCATTCTTGGGATGTGGCTGCCGGAGTTTTAATAGTTAGAGAAGCAGGAGGAAAAGTTACGGATTTTAAAGGAAAACCTTGGAATTTAAAAAGTAAAGATATAGTAGCAAGTAACGGGAGCACTCATAAAAAAATATTGGAGGTTATTAACTCTTGAGGGAAATAGAAAATAAGAATAAAAAAACTTAGGGGTGAAACCTCTAACGCGTTAGAGGTTTCACCCCTAAGTTTTTTTATTCTTATTTTCTTATTTTAATGCTTTCTTCAAAAACTTAGCTGTATGAGTATTAGTTTTAGCAACCTCTAAGGGGGTACCCTCTGCTACTATTTTTCCACCTTTATCTCCACCATCCGGTCCAAGGTCAATAATATGGTCTACAGTTTTAATTACATCTAAATTATGTTCAACAATTAAAACTGTATTTCCCTTATCAGCGAGTTTGTTTAAAACTAATAATAATTTTTTAATATCATTAAAATGTAATCCGGTTGTAGGTTCATCTAAAATATAAAGAGTTTTTCCGGTAGCGCGTCTAGAAAGCTCTGTGGCAAGTTTTATTCTTTGGGCTTCACCGCCTGACAAGGTAGTGGCGGATTGTCCAAGTTTAATATAACCTAAGCCAACTTCATTTAAAGTGGATAGTTTTTGATGAATAGTTGGAATATTTTTAAAGAAATACATTCCTTCTTCTACGGTCATACTGAGAATATCGGAAATGTTTTTTTCTTTATATTTAACTTCCAAAGTTTCTTTATTAAATCTGGTTCCGTGGCACACTTCGCATTCAATATAGACGTCGGGTAAAAATTGCATTTCAATTTTAACCATACCGTCCCCGGAGCAAGCTTCGCATCTTCCTCCTACAACATTGAAAGAAAACCTTCCTGGTTTAAAGCCTTTTATTTTAGCTTCTGGCAGAGAAGCGAAAAGTTCTCGGATAGGAGTAAAGGCTCCAGTATAGGTTGCTGGATTAGAACGAGGAGTTCGACCAATTGGAGATTGGTCTATATTAATAACTTTATTAATAAATTTAAGTCCTTCAATTCGATCATGTGCTCCAGGCTCATCTTTAGCCCGATAAAACTTTTTGCTTAAAGCCTTAGCTAAAATATCGGTCATTAAAGTTGATTTTCCAGATCCGGAAACTCCGGTAATTGCCACTATTTTTCCTAAAGGAATTTTTACATCAATATTTTGTAAATTATGTTCGTGAGCGTTAATAATTTTAATATTTGATCCATTCCCTTTCCTAAAAGTTTTAGGAATATCTATTTTGTCTTTACCGGCTAGATATTTTCCAGTTAATGATTTAGAGGATTTTTTAATATCTTTTGGTGTCCCACTAAAAATTATTTTTCCACCATGCTCTCCTGCTCCAGGGCCAACATCAATTAGCCAGTCTGAAGAAAGCATAGTTTCTTCATCATGCTCAACTACAATAACCGTATTACCAATATCCCTTAATTTTTTTAAAGTATTAATTAGTTTTTTGTTATCTCGTTGATGAAGTCCAACGGATGGTTCATCTAAAATGTATAAGACTCCGACTAGCTGAGTCCCTATTTGATTGGCGAGTCTAATTCTTTGAGCTTCTCCACCGGAAAGTGTATTAGCGGCACGATCAAGAGTTAAATAACTTAGTCCCACATTCAATAAAAATTCCAAGCGAGATTTAATTTCTTGAATAATGGGGGTAGATATTTTTTTATCTTTAGCTGTTAATTTTTTTGAATTCTCTAATTCATTAAAGAATTTTTTAGTTTGATCTATAGTTTTTGTAGTAACATCATAAATAGAGTGATCTAAAATTTTAACTCCTAGAACTTCTTTTTTTAAGCGCTTTCCAAGGCATTCCGGACATTTTAAAACTCGCATATATTGTTCAATCTCTTTTCGGATCCAGTCTGATTCAGTGTGTTGAAATCTTCTTTCTAAGTTTGGAATTACTCCTTCAAATTCTGTATTCATTTCTCCGGAAAAATTATTTGATTCATAATCAACGCTATAGTTTTTATCTCCGCTCCCATATAGAACTATATCCATTTGCCTTTTTGTTAAATTTTTTATAGGAGTATTAAGATCAAAGCCGTTTTTTTCTGCCACAGTTCCTAAAATACGCATTAACCAGCTTTGTCCTCCAGCTTGATTGTGAGACCAGGGTTTAATAGCTCCTTGAGCAATAGTTAGATTGGAATTAATAATTAAACTAGGGTCAATTTCCATTTTAGTCCCAAGCCCAGCGCATTCCGGACAAGCTCCGTGAGGCGTATTAAAAGAGAAATTGCGTGGTTCTAACTCTGGAAGACTAATTCCGCATTCTGGACAGGCGAAAAGCTTAGAATACATTGTTTCTTTTTTATTCTTAGAATGTCTTATTTCTTTGTTGTTTTTTTCTTTTTCAGCAGAGGCAATAATAATTAAACCCTCACCAAGTTCAAGGGCTTTTTCAACATCCTCATTAAAACGAGAAAGGTCTTCTTTGTTTTTAGTAATTTTTAGGCGATCAATAACAATTTCTAAATTATGTTTAAGTTTTTTATTAACATTTAAGTCTTCGGCTTCGTCTATGGTCATTATTTTTCCATCAAAACGAATTCTATTAAATCCGGCTTTTAAAATATTATTTAAAATATTCTTATGTTCTCCTTTTTTATCTCTGATCAAAGGAGAAAGTACTATAATATTTTGATCTGCATATTCCCTAGAAGCTTGTTTTACTATTTCATCAAGAGTATATTGTTTTATTTTTTTCCCACAAAGAGGACAATGAGGAATGCCAATACGAGCGTATAAAAGACGGATATAGTCATAAATTTCTGTTACAGTTCCAACTGTAGAGCGGGGATTGTGCGGAGCGGTTTTTTGATCTATAGAAATTGCTGGAGAAAGTCCTTCAATAGAAACAACGTCTGGTTTTTCCATTAAACCTAAAAATTGCCGAGCATAAGCGGAGAGCGATTCAACATAACGTCTCTGCCCTTCAGCATAAATAGTATCAAAAGCTAAAGAAGATTTTCCTGAACCGGAAAGTCCGGTAATTACTACAAATTTATTTCTAGGAATATCTACATCAATATTTTTTAAATTATGTACTTTAGCACCTCTTACTTTAATAAAATTATTATCAGCTTTTTTATTTATATTCTCGGGGTACTTCGTTTTTTTAGGCATTTATTTTATTTCTACGAATTACAAATTTTACGAATATACAAAATTGAAATAGAATTATTTTTTAATATTTATATATTTGTAATTTGCAGAAGTGCTAAGTATTTAAGTATTATTAGTTATTATTTCTATGAATTATGAATTGCAATAAAATAATTATTCGTATATTCGTAAAATTTGTAATTCGTAGAAATAACGAGATAAATTATACATCATAATAGGTGATAAAGCAAGGTTTGCCTTAAAGGAAATTAATTGATAAACTAATATTACTTGTAAATAGCTTGTATCGCCCTAGAATATTGTAAATATTGATTATTTATTTAATATTTGTGATATTTTAGAAGTATTATAATAGTGGAATAATATATTTTTAATGCAAAACAATATGGATATCCTAATTATTATTTTTTTAATTTTCTTAAGTTTTTTAATAGCATATTTGATTTTTATGCTTTCTAAAAATACGAAGCACTTCGAGGGTGAAAACAAATCTCAGGATAATGAGCGTATTGTTGCTATGATGGAAAGGCTTAATAATTTATCAAAGCAGAACAAGGATTTGAGAGAAAATATTGATCGTAAATTATCAGAAACACATAAGGTTAGTCAAGATAACATTGGAAAAACTACAGGTATTATGCAAAACGTTAGTGATCAGACTCAGAAAGCCATGGCTCAGGTACATGCTCAAAGTCAAAAAATAATTCAGGAAGTAAGCGAAAAACTTACTAAGCTAGACGAAACCAATAAGCAGGTTGTTAATTTTTCTGCTCAATTACAGAATTTACAGGATATTTTAAAAAATCCGAAACAAAGAGGAGTTTTGGGAGAATATTATTTAGAAGAAACTTTAAAAAATGTTTTACCTCCAAATTCTTATGAGATGCAATATACTTTTAAAGATGGCTCTATCGTTGATGCTGTAGTTTTTGTGAAAGAAAAAATTATTCCAATTGACTCTAAATTTTCTTTGGAAAATTATGAGCGTTTATTGAATACTAGTGATGTTCAGGAGCGAGAGAGATTAGAAAAATCTTTCAAGCAGGATTTAAAAACAAGGATTGATGAAACCAGTAAATATGTAAAGCCGGGAGAAAAAACAATGGATTTTGCTTTTATGTTTATTCCTTCCGAGGCTATTTATTATGATTTATTAGTTAATAAAATTGGATCAGCAAAAGTTAATACTCGTGATTTAGTTGAATATGCTTTTAAGGATAGACATGTAATTATAGTCTCGCCAACATCGTTTTTAGCTTATTTGCAAACAGTTTTGCAAGGACTGCGAGCTTTGAGTATTGAGGAAAGCGCTAAAACCATCAAACATAATGTTGAAAAGCTTTCTAAACATATGAATTCTTATGAGGAGTTTATGAAAAAGTTAGGGACTTCTATGTCTACTACAGTAAAACATTATAATAGCGCCTATAAAGAATTTAAAAAAGTAGATAAAGATGTAATGAAGGTATTAGAGGGTAAATCCAAAGTAAAACCAAAAATTCTAGATCAACCGGATATGGGAGATGAATAAGAATCAGAATTGAGATTTTTTAGGGTGTGCGACACCCTATAGGGTGTCGCACACCACTTTGAAAAAAGTATTAAATAATAGCATAATGTTTCAGACAACAATAAAAAAGTCCATCTTAAAAACAATCACATTTTTTGACATGTTTGATTATCCTTTAACAGATTTAGAAATTTTAAGATATCTAGATTTAAAATGCGATTACGAAAAATTAAAAGAAGAGCTTTTAAATATGACTGATACTCTAGAAAATAAAAATAGTATGTATTTTTTAAAGGATAGAAGTGAAATTTATGAAACTAGGATGAAGCGTTATAATTATGCTGACAGAAAATTTAGAAGAGCGAAAATAATCGCTAAAATTTTTAAATTTATCCCTTGGATTAAAATGATAGCTATTGGGAATATAATTGGTTCAGAAAATTTAAAAGATGAAAGCGATATTGATTTTTTTATTATTACTGAGAAAAATAGGATTTGGATTTCCCGTTTATTTAGCGTGCTTATTATTAAAATACTTAATTTAAGACCTCAGGAAAATGATAATCGTGATAAAATTTGCTTAAGTTTTTTTATTTCCGAAGAAGATTTAAGTTTAAAAAAATTCATGATTAAAAATAATTTTAAAAATCAAGATACATATTTACTTTTTTGGCTGGCTGATCTTTTCCCAATTTATGATTCTCAAAATTTTTATGAAGAATTAATTGATGAAAATAAATGGATTTTTGATTTTTTACCTAATTGGAAAATTATTAGTCCAGTTTTAAAAAGAGACGCTGGAAAAGCTCCATCTTTTTTTTATCGAGATTTTGTAGATATGTTTTGGGGTGGGCTTGAAGATATATTCAAGAAGAAACAATTAAAAATTATGCCTGAAAAAATAGCCCGTATTTTAAATAAAGATACTCGTGTAGTAGCTAATGACCAAGCTATAAAGCTTCATGTAAATGATCGTAGGGAGAGTTATAATGGTTTGTTTGAGGAGAAAATGAAGAGCTTGTAGATTAGTATTCCTGACAAATAAATTTTCTTCTCCCTTGTCATTTCTGTATAAGTTAATTAATTCGACGACAGTTTCTTTTCTTCTTGTCAT